>JBBAJU010000010.1:6653-80580 GCA_040403845.1 Sediminibacterium sp. | reverse complement strand
ACTTTTAGCTTCTTCGGATTAACGCCACCTGCAACATGCAGGTTCGCAATACGTGCAATATTTTCAAAAAACTCACTGATTTCCTTGGGGTTTGCAGAAGGACTGGTAATGTCAACTAATACTTTGTACACTCCTTCTTTATCCATGATATCTATTGCAAAAGGCACTTCAGTTACTGGCCCATAAATAGGAATTAAAGGATGAACTACTTTTTGTGCATTTACTAAAGTGCACCCAAATAGTAATGTAAAAACGATCAATAAATGCTTCATACAGATGATTTATTCTAAGGTACGCTATTTACCAAACTTCTTCTTCAAAGCTTGTAAAGCATCGGTCACATTTAAATTACTCAAATCTTCTTCTTTTTTTATTGGTTGATTGGAGCGCTTGTGTTGATTGAAGTCTTTTCTTCCTCCAACACCCGCTGTGGAGGCGGGCTCTGTTTGTTTGATAGAGAGCGCGATTCGCTTGCGACTCAAATCAACCTCTAAAACCTTTACCTGTACTTTCTGCCCTAATTTTAATGCCTCACTAGGATCCGAAATATATCGATTGGCAATTTCACTCACATGAACCAATCCATCTTGCTTAACGCCAATATCTATGAACGCTCCAAACCTAGTTAAATTGGTAACCACACCAG
Organism: Sediminibacterium sp.; assembly: GCA_040403845.1. Lineage (GTDB taxonomy): Bacteria > Bacteroidota > Bacteroidia > Chitinophagales > Chitinophagaceae > Sediminibacterium. Next base: position 79,934 of record JBBAJU010000010.1, on the reverse strand, counting down.
GCAATACCAATCCTACTGTTACTTCTTCCATAGAATAGATATTAGCAAACTCAAATTGTTCTAATTCAGATCTTGGATCTAGCCCTGGCTTTTGCAACTCTTTAATAATATCATTCAATGCTAATACCCCAATTTGATCATTCACATATTTCTGGGTATTAATTGATTGTAATAGCGATTCGTTTCCTATCAATGCTTCAAGACTGGTTCCTAAATCGGTGGCCATTTTTTCAACAATTGGATATGCTTCAGGATGCACGGAGCTTGAATCTAGAGGATGTTTTGCCTTGGGAATCCTTAAAAAACCTGCACATTGTTCAAAAGCTTTGGCACCCAATCTTGGTACTTTTAATAATTCCTCTCTACTAGAAAATGAACCCACTATTTTTCTTTGTTTAATAATATTTTCTGCTACAGATTCATTGATACCACTTACATAACTCAATAATTGTTTACTAGCAGTATTCAAGTTTACCCCAACTGTATTTACACAACTCACAACCGTTTGGTCTAATTTTTCTTTTAGTCTAAACTGATTTACATCATGTTGATACTGCCCTACCCCAATACTCTTGGGATCAATTTTTACTAACTCAGCAAGAGGATCCATCAATCTGCGGCCAATACTTACAGAACCTCTAACCGTAATATCATAGTCTGGAAATTCCTCTCTGGCTATTTCAGATGCTGAATAAACGGAAGCCCCATCTTCATTCACTAAAAACACTGGCAAACCAAGACTCAACTTTTTAATAAACTGCTCTGTTTCTCTACCAGCCGTTCCATCACCAATTGCAAAGACTTGAATGTCAAATTGCTTTACCAATTGTTTTATTTTGTATTCACTATCATATATTTTATTGGCTTCATGAACATAAATCAAATCTGTAGTAAGCAATTCCCCTGATTCATCTAAGCAAACCACTTTACATCCAGTTCTATAGCCCGGATCAATAGCTAATACGCGCTTAGATCCTAAAGGAGCACTTAACAAAAGTTGACGAAGGTTTTCTGCGAAAACATTGATGGCTTCTTCATCTGCTTTTTGTTTTAAAGCTGTTCTATATTCTGTTTCTAAACTCGGTTGTAATAGCCTTCTATATGCATCTTTGATGGCTTTTTTAATATGAACACTGGATGGACTCATTCCTTTAATAAAAAAGTCTTCAATTGCTTCAATTGCCTCCTCTTCTACAGGCGCTATGGTCATCCTCAAAAAGCCTTCTAAGAATCCCCTTAAAATAGCCAGAATACGATGAGAGGGTATTTTGTAAATCGGCTCTGAAAAATCAAAATAATCTTTGTACTTAATGGCTTCTGTTTCTTTATCAGTAAGCACTTTACTCTGTAAGGTAGCAGTATCCTCAAATAACTTTCTCAGCTTCGCTCTTATTTCGGCTTGCTCATTTACTTGTTCAGCAATAATATCCCTTGCACCCTGCAACGCCTCTTCAATATTGGTAATTTTTTCATTAAAAAATTTAGCGGCTTCCATCTCGGAATCTGCTTGCCCTTGGGCTAATAAAAACAATGCCAATGGCTCCAATCCATTTTCTCTTGCAACCACTGCTTTGGTTTTCCGCTTTACTTTATAGGGTAAATAAATGTCTTCTAATTCAACAATCGTAGTAGCTGCATCTATTTTTGCTTGCAATGCTTCGGTCATTTTACCTTGATCGGTAATGGTCTTTTCTATAAAAATTTTGCGCTCAGTAAATGCCAAGATGGTTTTTTGTTCATCTTGAATTTGCTGAATTTGAACTTCATCTAAATTACCTGTACTATCTTTTCTATAACGGGCAATAAATGGAATCGTAGCACTTTCAGCTAATAAATCTAAAACAGTTTCAACTTGAGTAATACGCAAACCAAGTTTTGCGGCAATAATTGGAGCAAACGACATATATAAAATTCAATTTTTAGGGTGGCGAAAGTAGATTATTCCGCTATACGCACCACACGATGAGGATATCTTTCCAAATACTTTCGAAGCATCGATTTGATGACTTCATTTTCGGCATAGGGGGTTACCGCTTTTTTTACTGCGTTAATATAAGCAGGTGCAAAGGGTTCAGCCAATTCTAAATGGTCAATTGGCCCCATCCCCACAAATTTTCCTTTTTCAATTAAAATTGCCGTATTGCTTTCTTTAATAATATAAGATGCTTTTTCTGCGGCAATATATTCAAGGGCTTTTTTTACTTGCTCGTTATGAATGGTTGTGTCGGGCCATTCATTGGGAATTGTTTTATCAAGAAAGCACAAAGCAGGATGTAATTCGAATGCTCTCACTAATTTCCATAATTCACGATGGGCATCTGCCAATAATGAAAATGCTTGAACGGGTTGTGCATTTTTATGTTTTTTATCAATGGCCAATCTTAAATAACCTCGATTGTCTTCAAATTGATAAATTGCCCAAAGCTGTTCAAACTTTTTCTGACTTTTATTGAAAGCTGGCCATAATCGCTTGATTTCAATGCTTTCAAACAAACTTGCAATGAATTCAGTGGGGCATTCAGAATGGGATATTTCGTAAATCTCCCTCAAAAAATCCTGTCTTTTTTTACTTAAGTCTAAGCCGGTAAAATGGCTGACCACCCTTTTTTTTATGTTTTTAGCTTTCCCCACATAAATCACTTTCCCCTGTTTATTATGGAAATAATAAACCCCAGGAACTGATGGTAAAGATTGAATAAAATGACCCGGTAAATTGGGAGGCATTAATTGTTCGCGATTCTCTTTTTGCAACATTTCCTTCACCAATCGTTCTCCATTATTTTGCAGCACCAAGTCTAACACTTTTGCAGTTGCCTTGGCATCTCCCCCAGCCCGATGCCTATTTTCAATTTCAATATTGAGCTGTCTGCATAAATGCCCCAAACCATATTTAGGAAAACCTGGAAAAACTTTCCGACTTAATCGGATGGTACAAAGCTTAGGAGTCTGTAAATCAAACCCAGCTTCTTTTAAATGGTGCTTCACGAAGCTGAAATCAAAATTAACATTATGCGCCACAAACACCCTGTTTTTCAACAAGTTATAAATTTGAGGCGCCACTTCATGAAATGAAGGAGCCGCTTCAACCATGGCATTGGTAATGCCCGTCATCCCAATAACAAAGGGGGGTATGGGTTGATGGGGGTTCACTAAAGTTTCATAAATCCCTTCTACTTCAGAGCCATTATGTAACACAATCGCAATCTCTGTGATTCCGTGCTGACTAGGAAATCCACCCGTTGTTTCAATATCTACTACCGCAAATCGCATGGATGCAAGGTAAGATTTGTAATATTCTTATAGAAATTACAACTAATAATAAAAAATGAACTCTTAATTGTAACAATTCAGCAGATCATTCGTTTAATTAATCGTTATGAGAACTTACAACCAACAAACCACTAACATAATCAGACCAATTTTAATAACTGGTTTTGTGCTCGGACTATTTGCTTGTAATTCACCTGAACAGGCCGCAAAAATAATTGGCAAAAAAGCCACCCAAAAAGTTTCTCAACTTTGTTTGCAGCAAAATGTAAATGCAGAAGATCAATTTTCTGCTTTTGAATCATTTTCAACAACGCCTTCCTTTTCAGAATCCATTGCAGACAAAACAGAAATCATTTCTACCTGGTGATTCACCTGATATAATTGATAAGATTACCGCAAGCTCCCGCAGTTTCCTTAAATTTGCATCCAATTGATTTTATGGAGCTGAGCAAGAATTATATTCCTACCGAAATTGAAGCAAAATGGTACGAACACTGGATTAGTAAAAACTATTTTTCCAGCAAACCCGACGAAAGGGAACCCTATACTGTTGTAATCCCTCCTCCCAATGTAACAGGGGTGTTGCATATGGGACACTGCTTAAACAATACCATTCAAGATATTTTAGTAAGACGGGCTCGTATGCAGGGTAAAAATGCCTGCTGGGTCCCTGGAACCGATCATGCATCTATTGCCACCGAAGCAAAAGTCGTAGCCATGTTGCGCGAAAAGGGAATCGCCAAATCCTCTTTAAGCAGACCTGAGTTTTTAGATTATGCTTGGGAGTGGAAAGAAAAATACGGGGGCATCATTTTACAGCAACTACGCAAAATGGGTTGCAGCCTAGATTGGGATAGAACAAGCTTTACCATGGACCCAGATTACTACGATTCTGTAATCAATGTATTTATTGACCTCTATAATAAAGGTTATATCTACAGAGGTAAGCGAATGATTAATTGGGATGTGAAAGCAAAAACTGCACTGAGTGACGAAGAAGTAATTTATAAAGAAGTACAGAGCAAATTATATCATGTTAAATACCATCTAGAAAATGGTGGCACCATAACAATTGCGACTGTAAGGCCTGAAACTATACTAGGAGACGCAGCTATATGTGTAAACCCTGCTGATGAGCGTTATCAATCACTCCATGGCCAATATGCATTTGTTCCATTAATTAACCGCAAAATCAAAATCATTCCTGATGAATATGTTGCACTAGATTTTGGAACAGGAGCCTTAAAAGTAACTCCTGCCCATGATATGAACGACTATCAGCTAGGACAGAAATACAATTTAGCAATCATTGATACCATGAACGACGATGGTACAATGAGTGAAGACGCACAATTGTATATTGGATTAGATCGTTTTGACGTTAGAAAAAAGATAGTTGCCGATTTAGAAGCTGCAGGTCATATAGAGAAAATTGAAGAATACACCAATCAAGTTGGATTCAGTGAAAGAACAGATGCAGTAGTAGAACCCCGTTTAAGTTTGCAATGGTGGGTGAGCATGAAAGATTTGGCTGCACCAGCATTGACAGCCGTTATGGATGATGAAATACATTTTCATCCAGCTAAGTTTAAAAATCTCTATCGCCATTGGATGGAGAATATTAAAGACTGGTGTATCAGTAGACAGTTGTGGTGGGGACATCGCATACCAGCATGGTATACCCAAGACGGCCATTTTGTGGTGGCTAAAACAGCGGAGGAAGCACTGGTTGCATTACAAAATAAAACAGGCAATGCCTCTTTATTGGTTTCAGATATACACCAAGATAATGATTGCTTAGATACTTGGTTTAGTAGTTGGCTATGGCCTTTCGAAGTATTTAAAGGTTTGAGCAATCCCAATAATGAAGAGGTAAATTATTATTACCCTACTAGCACATTAGTTACTGCACCTGAAATTATTTTCTTTTGGGTTGCCAGGATGATTATGGCTGGCTATGAATACAAAGGCAGCAAACCCTTTAATGACGTCTATTTCACGGGCATTGTTAGGGACAAACTAGGCAGAAAAATGAGCAAGAGCTTGGGCAATTCTCCCGACTTACTTGCTTTGATTGATCAATATGGTGCGGATGCAGTGAGATTTGGCATTTTAATTGCATCCCCGGCTGGCAATGATATTTTATTTGACGAATCGTCTTTAGAGCAAGGAAGAAATTTCAATAATAAATTATGGAATGCATTGAAGCTGGTAAAAATGTGGGAAGCTCGTGTTGCTTCTTCAACATCAAGTTTAGATTCTTCTGAAGCTGCGTTTGCAATTAACTGGTTCGAAAACAGACTAAACCAAGTGAGCTTAGAAGTAGATGAACTCATGACTCAATTTAAATTGAGCGAAGCATTAAAAACAATCTACTCACTAATTTGGGACGATTTCTGCAGCTGGTATTTAGAATGGGCAAAGCCAGGTTTTGAGCAACCAGTTGACCCAAAAGTATATACCAAAACCATTGAATTCTTTGAGAAATTGATGGAATTATTACACCCCATCATGCCTTTTATTACAGAAGAAATATTCCACTTGCTAAAAGAGCAAAAAGAAGATTTGACGGTGAAATTACAAGGTAAACCCAACCCTGCAGATGAGACTATTTTAGCAGCAGGCAGTTTACTAAAAGACGTAATTACCAAACTGAGAGATGCTAGAAATAAAAATCAATTAAAGCCCAAAGACCCAGTGGTATTGCATATCATGGCAGAAAAAACCAACGGTTATAAAGCAATTGAAAGCATTTTAATGAAACAGGTGAATGCAAGTAATGTAATTTATACTTCCAATTCAGTAGCCAACACGATTGTGGTTAATATTGAGAAAGACAAATTCTTCATAGAAGCCGAACAACAATTAGATGCTGCTGCCATTAAAGATCGCTTATTAAAAGATCTTGCATACGAACAGAACTTTCTTGCATCGGTAATGAAAAAATTAAGCAATGAAAAATTTGTTCAAAATGCAAAGCCAGAAATCATTGCGCTAGAAAGAAAAAAACAAGCTGATGCAGAGGCAAGAATAAATACCATTGAAGAAAGTTTGAAATCATTGTAATGATTAGAATTGCAACACTAAATGATATACCCACCATTCAGCAGATTGCCTATCATACTTGGCCTTCTACTTATGGAGAAATCATATCGGAGAAGCAAATTAATTATATGCTAGACCTGATGTACAGCACTGAATCACTGGTACAGCAAATGGCTAAGGAGCACCAATTTTATTTATTTGAAAAAAATCAATCTCCAACCCAAAAAAATGAAGTACTGGGTTTTGCATCTGTTTCAAACGAATCAGCTGGTGTATTCAAATTAAACAAACTCTATATTGTTCCTACTTCCCAAAAAACAGGGGCAGGCAAAGAACTCTTGTTTGCAGTAAAAGACTACGCATTGCAAAATGGCGGCAAACAATTGATTCTTCAAGTGAATAAGCAAAACCCTGCCATTGAATTTTACAAAAGACAGGGGCTCAGCATTTTATCTGAAAATGTTTTTGAATTAGAAAAAGGATTTGTGATGGACGACTATATTATGGGCATTGACTTATAATTAAGTTCCACAAAAAGTTGCATAAAACCCATCTCCATTTTCTGGAGGCGCCTGGTATATTTCAATATTATTTGTTTGCTGATAAGGTGATTGCAATGCATTTAGAAAGCTATTAAACTGCGTTAATTCATTGGTGTACGCAACTGCATCCAAGATTTGTTCTACCCAATGATTCCTAGGAATGACTAATGGATTTTGCAATTGCATGATTTTTTGAGCTTGGCTTATATTACTACCCTCTATATTCAATAAAGTTTCGCGCTTTAGCAGCCACTCTGTAAAAAATGAACTGGCATAAATCCCTTCAGGAACAAGAACAGACTGAATTTGAAGAAAGGTATTCGTATAATCGGCTTGGTTTTCTTTCATCCAATTCAGTAAAGTTTTGATTAACTCAACCACTTCATCAGATAATTGATCTTTATTAAAACCAATCTTTGCCCCCATCATGGTAGTATATGCTTCTGTGTATAAATTGGGAAACAAATTCAATACTTCTTTGGCTAATTCAACTGCTTTTGTTTGATCTTCATCCATAATAGGCAACAATGCATTGGCAAGGCAACTCAAGTTCCAATGCGCTATGCCTGGTTGATTTGCGAATGCATACCTACCATTGGTATCAATAGAACTAAAAACTTTTGCAGGATCATATCCATTCATAAATGCACAAGGACCATAGTCGAATGTTTCCCCTGCAATAGACATATTATCGGTATTCATTACGCCATGAATAAATCCTACTCGCATCCAATGAACTATTAAATGCACTTGTTGAATCAATACCTGTTTTAACAAAGCCAATGCGGGATTGGCGGATTCAATAGAATCAGGATAATGTCTTGCTAATGTATAATTGGTATATGCCAATAATTCATCTTTGGTCAAATAATGATTTACATATTCGAAGCTACCCACTCGAATATGGCTTTGCATTACCCTTGTTAAAACTGCACCATCTTGGATTTCTTCTCTATAAACTTTTTCCCCGGTAGTTACCACGGCCAAACTTCTTGATGTGGCAATACCCAATCCATGCATTGCTTCGCTGATTAAATATTCTCTCAGCATTGCCCTCAGCGTTGCTCTACCATCACCCCTTCTTGAATAAGGTGTAGGGCCTGATCCCTTCAGCTGAATATCGTATCGTTTTTGATTGGGGGCTATATGCTCACCTACCAAAATGGCTCTTCCATCTCCTAGCATATTAAAATAGCCAAACTGATGCCCTGCATAAGCTTGTGCCATTGGCTCAGAACCTTCAAACAATTGATTACCGCTTAATAATGGTGCAAGTTTTTGTGCAAAAGTTCCATTGTTTTCATCCGATTGATCCATTTGAAGGCCCAATTCTTTTGCCAATGCTTGATTAAACAACAATAAGCGTGGAGTTTTAACTGGCGTAGGGTTAACCAACGTAAAAAATGAATCCCCTAAAGAAGCGTAAGATGTATTGAAATTAAAAATGTGATTAGACAATGGTGCTTATTTTAAATGCAAATTAAAGAATCAATGAACCAACACATGTGTTTGTTTAATTACCCCCATTACAAATACCGACTGAACATGTCCAATATTTTCTGCTTGAGATAATTTATTTACATGAAAATCATAATAAGCATCCATGCTTTCTGCTACCACTTTTAACATAAAATCAAATTCCCCTGAAATATTATAACACTCAATTACTTCATTTAATTCGTGCATTCGCTTAATAAATTTTCCTCCAGCAGTTTTATCGTGTTGCTTTAAGGATACATAACAAATGACCATTAAGCCTTTTCGAACTTTGGTATGATCTACCAAAGTTGCATACTGTTTAATCACTCCTGACTCTTCCATTCTTTTAATGCGCTCATGAACAGGGGTTGTACTCAAGTGAACCTGATCTGCAATTTCCTTTACCGTGGCCCTTGCATTATGCTGTAATAATTTTAAAATAGCAATGTCTTTGGTATCTAATGAAAGTGAAACAGTGGATTCGGCTTTTTTAGTTGGTTTAGGCATGGCATTATACTATTTTGTTCTGATAATTATCTGCAAATTAGATACTTATTCTTTATTTATAAATAATTATGTGCTTTTATTCTTTAAAATTAGCTTTGCGCTACAATAAAATACTATTATGTCTACACTAACTACAACAATTGATTTCAGTTTGCCTTATAAAGTGGCTGATATTGGCTTGGCCGATTGGGGTCGCAAAGAAATTCGTTTAGCGGAAGCAGAAATGCCTGGCTTGATGGCATTACGTGCTGAATATGGCGCTTCTCAACCATTAAAAGGTGCAAGAGTTGCAGGTTGTTTACATATGACCATTCAAACTGCAGTTTTAATTGAAACATTAGTGGCATTGGGCGCTGAAGTAAAATGGAGCTCTTGTAATATCTTCTCTACACAAGATCAAGCTGCTGCGGCAATAGCTGCTGCAGGAATTGGTGTATATGCTTGGAAAGGTCAAACCCAAGAAGAAGCTGATTGGTGTATTGAGCAAACTTTATTTTTTGGTGGTGCTGATCGCCCATTAAATATGATTTTAGATGATGGTGGAGATTTAACCAATATGGTATTTGATAAATACCCTGAGTTAATTGCACATATTAAAGGCTTATCTGAAGAAACTACAACAGGTGTTCACCGTTTATATGAGCGCATGGCAAAAGGCACTTTACCTATTCCTGCGATTAACGTAAACGATTCTGTTACCAAATCTAAGTTCGACAATAAATACGGTTGTCAAGAGTCTTTAGTAGATGCTATCCGCAGAGCTACTGACGTAATGATGGCTGGTAAAGTTGCGGTTGTTGGTGGATACGGAGATGTTGGTAAAGGATCTGCCCTTTCTCTTCGTGGAGCAGGATGCAGGGTAATTGTTACAGAGATTGATCCAATCTGTGCTTTACAAGCAGCAATGGATGGATTTGAAGTAAAACCAATGGCAATTGCTGTTACAGAAGCTGATATTATTGTTACTGCATCAGGTTGTAGAGACTTGATTACAGAAAAGCATTTCCGCTTAATGAAAGACAAAGCAATCGTTTGTAATATTGGGCACTTTGATATTGAAATTGATATGGCTTGGTTAAATGCAAACTATGGTAACACAAAAGATACCATTAAACCTCAAGTTGATTTGTATAATATTGATGGAAAAGATGTGATTGTATTGGCTGAAGGTAGATTAGTGAACTTAGGTTGTGCAACTGGGCACCCTTCTTTTGTAATGAGTAATTCATTCAGCAACCAAACTTTGGCTCAAATTGAATTGTGGATGAACCATAAAAACTACGAAAACAAAGTGTACGTTTTACCTAAGCATTTAGATGAAAAAGTAGCTCGTTTACACCTTGCAAAAGTTGGCGCTCAATTAGATGAGTTAACCGATGAGCAAGCTGCTTATTTAGGCATCAGCAAAAACGGTCCTTTCAAATCTGACATGTATCGTTATTAATCATTTTTTTCATTTTATTAAAGCGCTCCGGTTAAAATCGGGGCGCTTTTTTTATGGGATTAGCGGCCCATTTTTTATGATTAGAATCATTTCTTAAATTAGCCTAAGCTTTAATATTTATGTTTATTAGTATTCTCCCTTTAGTTTAAAGAAGTTTAACATTAACACAATGAAAATTATTGCACCCCTCTTATGTATATATATCATATCAAGTATTTGAAGCTGTTCATCTAATCAGCAAAATACAGATTGAGATGCAAAAGAAAGTTTTTTAGATTCTGCCAAAATTGAAATTAGTCAACAAAAAACACCAATAAAAGAAGTGAAATTGTATTCCTTGATTCTACTATTTATGGGAAAAAACTGAATCTAAAACAACAAATTCAGTTTTAAGCTTTTAGGTCAGACATATATTGCTACCATTTACAAAAGCCTGATTCAGTTAATTTGTATGCAGATTCAATGCTTTATTTATTACAAGATAAAGACCCGCAGTAATATCAGAATGCATTTACTTATGCCTACTATACCAATGGCGATGCTATGTATGTTAACAATCAATTTAATGAAGCATATACCTACTATTACAAAGCAAGACAATTCAACTCCAAAATAAAAGATTACTGATCTTTAAAAGTATACAGTTACAGAGGAGGAATGATTTTATATAAGCAGCGAAAATTCAAAGATGCCACTGTAAGTTTTCAACAAAGTTCATTAGCGTTTAAATTGTTTGAGTAAGATAAATTATTTTCTAACTATTATAGAAAACAAGAATTACAGAACAATATTGCACTTAGCTTCTATATGCAAGGCTTGTACGATAGTGCATTAACCTATTATCAAAAAGCATTTGATTATATTACTGAACACCAGTAGAAAGATTCTAGCACTTTATTTTATGATGAAATAGCTAAAAATGTGATTTACTCAATATTTGTAAACGTATTGTGGAAGCACATGATGGTGCAATTAAAGTTCTAAGCCAAGAAGGCAAGGGCAGTACTTTTACAGCAGAACTACCCTTGACTTAATGCTATTGGGTTAATAATGCATACAATTGATCTTTTAAATGTAGTCTTTCTTTCCTCAATTCAGTTAAAACTTCATCAGTGGTTGTTTCCGCTCCAGATTCAATTCTATAAACAGCGTGATTCACTTCATCATACTCATCTGACAATTTTTTAAAGTGTGCATTGGCCACTTTCAGTTCAGAAATTTTAGAATCAAATTCTGGGAATTCATGGTGCAAGTCGTGTTTTTCCATTATGTTGTATTTTTATTCATTAAAGTTATTCATCCTGTTAGTGAAATAAAATGATAAAAATCAGTTCTTTCCTTAAATGGAGCATTTTAAACATATTGGTTACTTTTTTTGCTGGAACTACCTCTGCCCTATTTTTGGTATCGCTAGATTACTTATCAGCACTAAGAAATGAATATATCTGGCTTATCTCCTTTTTGCCCATTGCTGGATTCTTTACTGCTTTACTGTATCAAAACATAGGAAAAAAATCTGCCAAGGGCAACAAACTAATTACAGAAACAATTCAACAACCAACTAAACCATTGCTTGATTGGTTAATGGCTCCACTCATCTTATTAACCACACTTATAGCACACTTATTTGGTGCTTCAGTAGGCAGAGAAGGAACTGCATTACAATTATCTGCAGGACTTTCTGATCAACTGACTAAAGCATTTAATTTAACTCCATCTGAAAGAGTAGTTTTACTTAGAGCTGCTGTTGCAGCGGGTTTCGGAGCAGTATTTGGAACTCCAATTGCAGGTGCAATATTTGCATTAGAATTCACCAATAATCAAATCAGCTTCAATAGAGCTATTACGCCAATATTCATTTGTTCAATACTAGCCAATCAGGTTACCCTTTGGTGGGGAATCAACCATTCAGTGTATTCAATTACACAAATGCCGAGTTTAACAGGAATCAATTTGCTCTTTATATTACTTGCAGCATTCACATTTGGAATCGCGGCATTCATCTTTAAAAGCGGTTTAAACGTACTCAATAATACAATATCAAAATACTTTCCGGATGAACTTTGGAGAGCCGTATTTGGTGGAATACTTATTGCTGTTATTGTTTATGCTGCTCAGCTTTATCAATTCATTGGGTTAGGAATCCCTAGCATTTTAAATGCTTATTCCTTTGCTGCATACCCAACAGATTTTATATTAAAACTTTTACTAACCATTTTATCTATTTCAGTTGGCTTTAAAGGCGGGGAAGTTACCCCATTGTTCTTTATTGGTGCAACACTAGGAAGCATGCTATCATTGTATATCCCTTTACCCATTTCTTTTTTAGCGGGTTTGGGTATGATTACAGTATTTGGAGCAGCCGCTAGAACCCCATTAGCTGCCGCATTTCTAGCTTATGAACTGTTTGGCAAAGAATATATATTTTATGCATTTATTATTTGCTTTATAGCTAGTTTTATCGCTGGTAAAAAATCAATTTATCAATCTTAATATGATGAACTGGCAACCCGATGATTTAAAAAATGACTTTGTTCAACTAGTCCCATTAACTACTGATCATTTTGATCAACTTTATCAAGTTGCATCAGACCCGCTTATTTGGGAACAACATCCCAATAAAAACAGGTACCAACTACCTGTTTTTAAAAATTTTTTTGAAGGTGCTATTTTATCGAAGGGCGCATTCCTAATTTTAGATGCAGTTTCGAAAAAAGCAATCGGTAGCAGTCGTTTTTGTAATTATAATGTTGCAAAAGATTCAATAGAAATAGGATATACTTTTTATGCAAGAGGTTGTTGGGGTAAGCCATATAATAGGTCAACAAAAGACTTAATGATTAATTACGCACTTGAAAAAGTTTCAACGATTCATTTTTTTGTAGGGGCCGAAAATATCCGTTCTCAAAAAGCAATGGAAAAATTGGGAGCAATAAAGTTAGGTGAGGTTTTAATGCCTTATTACGGGGAACCTGATCGTTTAAACTTTCAATATCAAATTACCCGTAGTAATTGGAACAAAATTTAGTTACTATAGAAGCATCAAATGAAAGAAGCCAACAACAGACAAACACAAGCCAAAGTTTTACGAAATTTTAGAAAACTACACCGCTTAACAGGTGCAGTTTTATTTGTATTCTTTTTTATTGTCGCAATAACTGGAACTTTATTAGGCTGGAAAAAGAACAGTAGCGGGCTCATAATGGCAAAATCATATACGGGTAGTTCTACTGATTTGAAAGACTGGTTAAGTATTGATAGCTTGCATCATAAAGCTTGTGCATTTTTAAGAGACTCGGTATCAAAAGATCTTTCTACGGAAATTGATCGCATAGATATTAGGAAAGATAAAGGAATGGTCAAGTTCACATTTACAAAACATTTTACTGGTCTGCAATTGGATGGAAGTACTGGTAATATCTTACATATTGAAAAAAGACGAGCGGATTTTATTGAGAAAATTCATGATGGATCAATTATTGACTTTTATTTTGGGTGGAATGGTTATTTTAAGTTGATATATACGGCCATAATGGGCTTAGCCCTTCTAATATTTACCATTACCGGATTTTGGCTTTGGTATGGTCCTAAACGAATGAGAAGGCATTCTTAACTTAGTGTTATGTCAACTACAGATATTTGGATGCTGATTGCGGGTCTTGGATTTTTTCTTTATGGAATGTTTCATTTAGAAGATTCCATGAAGCAAATGGAAGGAAGATCCTTCAAATTATTTCTGCAGAAAAACACCAGGCATCAATTCAGGGCCATTTTAAGCGGGACTTTTGTTACTGCTATACTTCAAAGCAGTTCAATTGTAAATTTAATGGTCCTCTCTTTTGTTGGCGCAGGAATTCTATCTATGCGGAATGCCATGGCAGTTGTTTTAGGGGCGAATATTGGGGGCACATTCAACAGCTGGCTAGTTGCAATGTTAGGATTTAAAGTAGAGCTGAATAATATAACACTTCCGTTAATTGGCCTATCAGGTATTAGCTTAATCATTTTTAGTCATAAGAAAACCATTTACAGAATAGCACTTTTTTGCATGGGATTAGGCATGTTGTTTTTAGGTCTCCAGTTCATGAAGCAAAGTATGGATGCCCTAATGACCCAATTTGATTTTACCCCATACCTATCTTATCCAAGAATTGTTTTTTTACTAATTGGCTTTATTATCACTGCTATTGTTCAAACAAGTTCTGCAACAGTTGTGGTTGTATTAACCGCATTATATGCGCATATTATACCAATTGAAACAGCTATTGCCATTGTACTAGGAGCAGAATTAGGTACTACTGTAAAATTAATTCTAGGTGCAATTGGAGGTAATGCAGCTAAAAAAAGAGTTGCGTTAGGGAATAGCCTTTTTAACATACTCACTTCTGCTGCAGGCTTCATCTTTATTGACCCAATTATCCATTTTATCTCAGGAACTATATTAATAACAGACCCGATTTTGATATTAGTAGCTTTTCAAACTTTTATTAATTTGGCAGGGGTAGTATTAATCTACTTTTTCTTAAATCAATATGGCAATTTTTTAGATCACCAGTTTAAAGAAAAAGAAAAAAACCTTACGCAGTTCTTACAAAACGCAAGTACTGAAATTCCTTCTACCATTACAGATATGATGAGTAAGGAAGTAGGTCTTTTTATTGAAAATGTTGTTCGCTTTAACTTAGAAACTTTCCATATAAAACCAGATTGGCTAATCAATAGTGAGTTTGAAAGCATCTATTTGAAACAACACAAACAAAATGGTGAAACGCTTATAGCAAATCAATATCAAATACTAAAAGAAACAGAAGGAGAAATCCTTGCCTATTATGCTAAAGAGATTGCGCAAATGAAACAATCAGATGAGATTATCAGAATAAATCAACTGATTGAGGCGCTTAGGAATGCAATGTATTCCGCAAAAGGAATGAAAGATATTTATCCAGATGAGACTGAGTTTAGTAATTCAATCAATGAATTAAAATACGAAATGTACCATCAATTTCAAGCAGAATTAAGTGAATTCTATAAAGAATTATACTGGTCTTTCACTAACAAAGCTGCTAACATTGGTCTAGAAACATTTAATTCATTATTGGAAAAAAACAAATCAGATTTTGATAATAGAATCAATCATTTCTATTTTCATGCTGGTCAAAATGCATTGAAAGAAAAAGATATTTCTACGCTATTTAATCTAAACAGAGAATTATATTCGTCTTGTAAGGCAATAGCACTTGCTGTAAAAGATTATAAAGGCATTTACGAATAAAAACGTCTCGGTCAAATAATTAACCGAGACGCACTATTGGTTAAAGAAAATTACTATAAATTTCCTCTCAGGTCTTGCTCTCTTTCTAATGCTTCAAATAAAGCTTTAAAATTACCTTTCCCAAAACTCTTCGCCCCTTTTCGTTGAATAATCTCAAAAAACAAAGTTGGTCTATCTTCTACTGGTTTACTAAAAATTTGTAATAAATAACCTTCATCATCTCGGTCAACTAAAATTCCAAGTTGCTTAAGTGGTTCTAAGTCTTCCTCAATTTCACCTACTCTGCTAATTAAATCATCGTAATATGAATTGGGAACTTTTAAAAAATCAATCCCTCTATTTTGTAATTCTGTTACTGTTGCAACAATATTATTGGTAGCCAATGCCACATGTTGACAGCCTTCGCCATCATAAAAGTCGAGGTATTCTTCTACTTGAGACTTTTTCTTTCCCTCTGCTGGCTCATTGATTGGGAATTTTACAAATCCGTTTCCATTGCTCATTACCTTACTCATTAGTGCAGAGTACTCAGTAGAAATATCATTATCATCAAAACTCAAAATATTTTTAAACCCAAGTACATTTTCATAAAACGACACCCATTTATTCATCTGATTCCATCCCACATTACCTACACAATGATCTACATAAAGTAATCCTGTACTGGTTGGATTATAGGTTGATTCCCATTTTCTAAACCCTGGCAAAAAAACACCTTGATAGTTCTTTCGCTCAATAAACAAATGAACAGTATCGCCATAAGTCTTTATTCCACTTATGACTGCTTCACCATTTTCATCTGAAAATTTAACTGGTTCCATATCAGAAACCGCTCCCCTGCTAGTGGTTTGGAACCATGCGTCAGCAGCATCATC
Organism: Sediminibacterium sp.; assembly: GCA_040403845.1. Taxonomy (GTDB): domain Bacteria; phylum Bacteroidota; class Bacteroidia; order Chitinophagales; family Chitinophagaceae; genus Sediminibacterium. Next base: position 63,500 of record JBBAJU010000010.1, on the reverse strand, counting down.
TACCATTAATGCTAAGTGCTTAACTCCATCTCCATGCTTGTAAATATGATCGGCAATAGCATTTCCTGCCCTTAAAGGGGTAGTGAATACAAATGTCAATTTATTTTGTCTAACTACATAACTCACTTTGTCTTTAATGCCGGTTTCTGGTCCTGCATATGCTAAACTCTGGAATCCAAAAGCTGTTTTATAATAATGTGCCGCTTGTTTGGCATTTCCTACATAGAATTCTACGTAATCGGTACCTTGGAGCGGTAGAAAATCGCCTTGTTTAATAACCGCGTTCACAGGAATTGCTGAAGAAGTATTCATAAATGGTTGAAATTTAAAATTAAAAAAGATTGAAATGCAAAAAACCAACCAATACTCAATGGCTAATGGTTAATGCTTCAATCAAAAGATTATATTCAATCCTATGATCACTAAAGCGTTTATGTGGATAGTCGGGTAACATCGATGCAAATTTAGTTATCTTTGAGCTTATGAAAGTTGGAATTCTAGGAGGTGGCCAATTAGGACGTATGTTACTTCAAGCTGCTGCAAATTACACTGTGGAAACATTTGTATTAGAAAATGACGAAGAATGTCCTTCTGCCCATCTTTGTCACCATTTTACCAAAGGAGATATTACCGATTTTGATACGGTTTATCAGTTTGGGCAAGGCTTAGATGCAATTACCATCGAAATTGAGTCAGTGAATGTAGATGCATTAGAAAAGTTACAGGCAGAAGGGGTAAAAATATACCCGCATCCTTCGGCCATCAGAACCATAAAGAATAAGATTGTTCAAAAACAGTTTTATAAGGACAATGGAATCCCTAGTAGTGATTTTATTGTAACTACCTCAAAAGAAGATCTACTAAATCACCTTGATTTTTTACCTGCGGTTCATAAAATTGGAGAGGGAGGCTACGACGGAAAAGGAGTACAAGTACTGAATAATGAGTACGACATAGATAAATCTTTTCAAGCCGCGAGTGTTTTAGAGAAAAAAGTAAATATAAAAAAAGAAATAGCGCTTATTATAGCCATGAATGATAAAGGGGAGACTGCACTTTTCCCTGCTTCAGAAATGATGGTCAACCCCGCTCTGAATCTATTAGATTATCAAATTAGTCCTGCACTTATTCCTGAAAAAATACTTTGGGTGGTTGAAGCAGTTGCAGTTAAACTTGCTAAAGCCCTGAATAGTCCTGGGCTATTTGCGGTGGAAATGTTCATTGATCAGCATGATGAAGTTTGGGTAAATGAAACCGCACCGCGTGTTCATAATAGCGGGCATCATACTATTGAAGCAAATTACTGTAGCCAATATGATATGCTCTGGAGAATTATTTTACAGTTTCCACTTGGGAATACAGCACCAATTCTACCCGCAGCTATCGTGAATATAATAGGGGAAGAAGGATATAGTGGCAAAGCTGTTTACAAAGGATTAGAAGAAGTTTTAAAAACAGATAATGCTTTTGTTCATTTATATGGCAAGTTGCAAACTAAGCCTGGAAGAAAAATGGGGCATGTTACCATTCTTCATAAGGATTATCAAGATCTTACCCATAAAGCCAATAAGATAAAGCACACGCTAAAAGTAATTACCAACTAACTTTTTTTGGTATTAAGCGGTTTTAAAAAACCAATGCCTATTAGGCTTTTTGTTTGGAGACCTGGTGATTTCTTGGAAGGACCAAAAAGTCTTACATCATCATCGTAAATCAGGTCTAAGCTATACGTTGCAGAAAAGAATTTATTGATCTTAAAAGAGAATAAATTCGTCATAAACAAGTCTACATTCTGAGGTCTATTCTGGTAATTAGAAAACAAATCCATTTTACCTTTATAAGTAACGTTTTTGGCAATGGTATTACTATAATTTAGTGTGATAAAGGAGCCTATTTCATTAAAATTTCCAGCACCTGCCGGTACCCCATACCCCCCTCTATCTGATAATGATTTATTTGCCAATACAATCCACCTTGAAGTTAATGGAGAAATGAATACTGAAAGAAAAGGGTCAGGCTTGTAATCGAAACCTGCAGACAAAATAATATATGCAGGTGACAATAAAGAAGAAGTAAATGTTGGAATATTATTATTGAAGGTAAACCCATCAAAAAACTGTGACCTAAAATTGATAAGCGAAGAAACATACCACTTTCCTAATGAATCCATTTTATAACCATACTTACTCAAATAGTCTATACGGTCATCATTCTTCCGACTTCCTAAACTGGTACTTTGAATATACCCCAAATTTATATCCACAGAATTATCCCAGGAATGCCGTCCGTGTTTGTATAGAATAAAATAATTCATGTATCCATTGGCAGTTAGCGAAAAATTATCGCCACCCGAAGCCCAATTACTTAAAGAGCCTTGCGCTAAATTAAAGCTAAATAACCCTCCTCGTTTCCAATTCCACACCGTTGTATCATTATCCTTTTTTATTGTCCGATTGATCTCTCTTTTTAGGGCCTGCACAACATTATCCTGACCTTTCACAATAAATCCGGTTGTTAACAAAATGGTTAACCACAGGAAAATTTTCTTCATGCGTACATTTTTCAGTATCAAATATAGCAAACCCCTAGTAATTTTATTGTTTTATTGCTGACAAACTGGCATAAATCAAGGATAATTTGTACCTTTACTCCTTAATTATTGAAGGATGGAACTTGCAGCATTAATTGATAAACAACACGACGAAGCAAGGCAGGGTGAAGCTTTTAAGGCAGGTGAAACAGCGTTATTGCATGGAAAAAAATTCTATATCGAAAGTTATGGTTGTGCAATGAATTTTTCAGATAGTGAAGTAGTTGCAGCTATTTTACAAGAAAATGAATTCAGCGCTACCCCTAACTTTGAAATTGCTGATTTAATTTTAATCAATACCTGCTCAATTAGAGAGAAGGCGGAACAGACGATTCGTAAGCGTTTAACTGAATTTAGAAAAATCAAACGTACCCGACCTGGCATTTTAATTGGGGTACTTGGCTGTATGGCTGAGCGGTTAAAAGCACAATTATTAGAACAAGAAAAATTAGTGGACTTAGTCATTGGCCCTGATGCATATAGATCTTTACCGGCTTTAATTAAAGAAGCATCAGCCGGACAAAAAGGGGTCAATGTATTATTAAGTAGAGACGAAACATACGGAGACATTGCTCCCATTAGGCTAAACAGTAATGGCATTACCGCATTTGTTTCAATTACAAGGGGGTGCAATAATATGTGCAGCTTTTGTGTGGTTCCTTTTACAAGAGGCCGAGAAAGAAGTAGGTCTGCCAGCTCAATTATTGAAGAAATAAAATCTTTGGTAGAACAGGGCTATAAAGAAATTACTTTATTAGGTCAAAATGTAGACAGTTATCATTGGGTGAATGAATCTGAAAACGAAACCGTCACATTTGCCAACTTACTAGAATTAGCTGCTTTAGTAAGCCCAACTTTAAGGGTTCGATTTAGTACTTCGCACCCAAAAGATATTACAGATGATGTCTTGTTCACAATGGCTAAATATGAAAATATTTGCAAATGCATTCATCTGCCAGTTCAAAGTGGTAATACAAGGGTCTTACAATTAATGAATAGGACTTATTCTAGAGAATGGTATTTGGCTAAAGTAGATCGTATCAGGGGAATTTTACCAGAATGCGGTTTAACTTCTGATATGATTGCAGGATTCTGTACTGAAACTGAAGAAGAACATCAAGATACTTTAACCTTAATGGACTATTGTGGCTTCGACATGAGTTATATGTATTTCTATAGCGAACGTCCAGGAACTTTAGCCGCAAGACGTTTTAAAGATGACATTTCTTTAGAAGACAAAAAACGACGTTTACAAGAGATAGTAGACAAGCAGGGTGAACTTTCTACAAAAAGTAATTTGAATGATATTGGCAAAACGTTTAAGATTTTAATTGAAAGCCATTCTAAGAGAGACGTAAATGATTGGACAGGTAGAACCAGTCAAAATAAAATTACCGTTTTTCCCAAAAGCGCAGATTATCAAAAGCCTGGAGATTATGTGTGGGTGAAAATTCATGATTGCACAAGGGCTACCCTTTTAGGAACAATTGTAGATCAACCTTAAATTAATTTTCATGGATTTACAAAGTATAAAAAATCGCTTTGGTATTATTGGGAATTCACCTGCTTTAAACCACGCACTTAATACTGCAGTTCAAGTTGCTGCAACAGATTTAACCGTTTTAATTGTTGGTGAAAGCGGTGTAGGTAAGGAAGTGTTTTCTCAAATCATCCATGCATTATCATCTAGAAAACACAACCCATTTATAGCTGTAAACTGTGGAGCAATTCCTGAAGGAACGATCGACTCTGAATTATTCGGACACGAAAAAGGGGCATTTACGGGTGCAGTGGATAGTAGAAAGGGATATTTCGAAACAGTGAATGGTGGTACCCTTTTTATGGATGAAATAGGAGAAATGCCAATAGGTACTCAAGCCCGTTTATTACGGGTATTAGAAACGGGTGAATTTATTCGTGTAGGTAGTTCTAAAGTGCAAAAAACAGATGTAAGGGTTATAGCTGCAACAAATAGAGAATTACTAGAGTTTACGCAAAAAGGGAAATTTAGAGAAGATTTATATTATCGATTGAGTACAGTTCCTATCAGGGTATCATCTTTAAGAGACCGAAAAGAAGATATTTTATTATTATTCAGAAAATTTGTAGTTGATTTTGCTGAGCGCTACAAAACAAGTCCTGTTCAACTAGATGACGAAGCTAAACAGTTGTTAATTCAGTACCCATGGCCAGGAAATATTAGAGAGTTAAAAAATATTGCTGAACAGATTTCTGTACTAAGCCCCACTAATTTGGTGTCGGGGAAAGAAATGCGCATTTTTCTTCCTGAAAAAAAAGAAAACCGCATGCCCATGTTAGCCGGTGCAGGTAATACAACCGGAGAGTTTGCAAATGAAAGGGAAATTTTATACAAGCTTTTTTTTGACATGAAAAAAGATGTTACAGAATTAAAGAAAATGTTTGTTGAAATTTTACAAAATCCATCTTTAGCTGGATCTGCTGCGAGTTTTACCAAAGAATCTATTTTGAATGATTATGCAGGCACAATCAATGAAAATCCTATTTTAAATACAAATAGCAATAATAATACAAACACAGGGCATAGTAATTTATTGCCAGTACAAAACAATACTGGTTCAGTACCAGTAATTCTTCATAACGAAGACATTCAATTGCACGAAGAAGTAGAGGAATCATTAAATATAATGGACAAGGAAAAAGAACTCATTATTAAAGCACTAAAAAAACATAGAGGCAAAAGAAAAGATGCTTCGCTTGATTTGGGCATTAGTGAAAGAACTTTATACCGAAAATTAAAAGAATATGATATTGACGAATAATAAGAATGGTTGGAAGATGCTGTTTTTTTTTCTAGCCATCAACTTTTTTTTAACAGGATGTTTTGTTTATAAATTCAATGATGCCGTTATTCCTGCCAATGTAAAAACAGTAAAAATCGGTTTCATAGAAAATAAAGCAAGGTATATAAATCCGCAGCTAAGTCCTAAATTAACGGATAAGCTTCAGTTGAAAATCACCAACCAAACTAAATTAACTAGAACCAATAACGACGATGCAGATTATGTAATTAACGGTTCAATTACCAATTACGACCCAAGTCAAACTGTTGGTGTATCTGCACAGCAAGCAAGTACCAACCGTCTGACTGTTACTGTTCATATTGTATTAAGAAAAACCTTAGAAAATAAAGTAGATGAATTTGATGTTTCTAGAAGCTTTGATTTCTCGGCAAATCTAACCCTACAGCAAGCAGAAGGTCAATTACTTGAAGAAGTTGTTCGGAACTTGACCGATGAAATCTTCAATCGTATTTTTAATAACTGGTAATAGAGTTGTATATTTATTTTTATGAAGTTTACGCAGGAAAAAGCATTAATTCATTTAAATGGAAACGCAGACCTTTCTTCTATGAAAATGGAAGAGATTGAAAAATTGGTGAAGGACTATCCATTTTTTTCTCCTGGCCAATATTTATTTGCTGCTAAACTAAAAAAAGATGATCATCCATTGGCAGGATCACAGTCTGTGAAAACGGCACTGTACTTTACTAATCCATATTGGCTTCAATTTCAACTAGAATCTTTAAAAGATCCAGGCATAGACCACGCTCCTAAACAAGAATTAGATACAGCTTTGTTGAGGTCTATTCGCCAAAAAGATATTGAGTTGGATGAAATGATTAATCTTCCCAAAATTGAGGAAACGCCAGAAACTGCCGAATCAGCTTACAAAGCACCAGAACTTCCAAATCCAGATATTTCAGTTCCTACCATTGAATCTGTAAGAGAATTAATGAAAGGAATCAATTCCATTGATGCTTCTGGAACCATAATTCCTGTAATCAGAGAGAATAATCCCTCTGAACCTGTAGATTATACCTTGCCAGATATTCAATCTTCAGAACCTTTCGATCCGGTTTTTAGTCCGCTTAATAATGCCGATTCTACTATTGCAGACATTGAATTATCCAAAGTTGAAATAACAAACAACCATATTCCCTTATCGCCAGTTACCCCAATGCCTACCAATCAGGAGTTCAACGAAGAAGATTCAGTAAGTGGAAATACACATCCAGATCAAGATAAAAGCGATGCAAAAATTGCAAGCATTTTATCAAATCAGTTGGCAGAATTCAAAAAACCAATTGAAAAAGAATCAGAATTAACGATTGAATCAATTGAAAATAAGTTACATACGATTGATTATTTTGCTTCACAGGGCATTCGAATTGACTTAAGTAAAATTCCGCAAGACAAGTTAACCACCAAATTGCTAAGATTTACCGACTGGCTAAAGGATATGAAAAACCATAATCCAAACCCTATTGACCTAGGGACCAGCCCTGAACAAGAGAAAAAAGTAGCTGAAACAGCGCATATTTCAAATAAATCAAAAGAGATTTTGACTGAAACAATGGCGGAAGTTTTAGCCAAACAAGGGCAAATTGATAAAGCGATTCAGCTTTATATCAAATTAAGTTTCTCTAATCCTGAAAAAACCGCTTATTTTGCAGACAAAATTCAACATTTAAAAGGTATTTAAAATGATTTATCTGTTTTTGGTTCTGATTGTGATTGCTGCTGTAGGTTTAGCCTTTATGGTTCTAATTCAAAATCCCAAAGGCGGTGGCTTAGCCGGAAACGTGGGTGGAATCAGTAACCAACTGATGGGCGTTAAACAAACTACCGATGTATTAGAAAAAGGTACATGGATTTTTGCTGCTATTATTGCTTTATTGGCATTGTTTTCTACTTTATTCTTAAAAGGTGGATCTACTGATGTTGATACTGAAATATTACAAAAAATCAATACCACTACTACAACTCCTGCTCCTGCTGCAACTGGTACTCAACAAGCACCTGCTGCAACTGTTCCTGCAAAAACTGACTCTTCAAAGAAATAAATAAATTTCCATCGATTTTGAACCCTGTCTTTTCAAAAATGACAGGGTTTTTTATTTACTTTACGAAATGGCGCAAAAAAAACAATCCAAAAAAAAACATGCTGGCCAATTTAAAAGACCATTGCTCATACTATTGGCTTCTTTATTATTAATCACTTTTATTGGCTATATTCTATTTGCACTTCCAGCAACTGCATTTGACGAAAAAAGCAGAATGGTAACAATAGAAAAAGACAATACACAAAAGTCTGCTGTTTTAAAAGTATTTGAAGATGCGAGAATATTAAGAATGAATAGTTTACTTGGAATAGCTGGGGCTCCTTTTAATATTTGGGATAAAATGAAGCCTGGTAGATATGAAATAAAAAAAGGACAAAGTATAATTGAAATTGTTCGCATGCTCAAAAATGGCAGACTAGCTGAAGTAAAACTGGTGATTAATAGAGTTAGAACAAGGGGAGAATTAGCCAAACTGATTAGTAAACAGTTTATGACAGATTCATCTGTAGTTATGGAGTTTTTAAGCTCCAATGATTCATTGGTTGCGTTAAATACAGACACTGGTTATTTATTTACCAAAATCATTCCCAATACTTACAGCTATTATTCGGATGCTTCTGTAAAAACAATTTTAGAAAAACTAAATACTGAATCAACTAAATTTTGGAACCGCAATAATCGACTTCAGAAAGCTGCTGCTTTACAAATGACTCCCGAACAAGTATACATTTTAGCTTCTATTGTAGACGAGGAAACAAATTATGAATCCGATAAGTATAAAATTGCAAGTGTTTACATCAATCGACTGAAAAAGCAAATGCCCTTACAAGCATGCCCAACCATTAAATATGCAATGAACGATTTTACAATCACTCGCATTTACGAAAAATACTTAAGTAACCCTTCGCCCTATAATACCTATAGAGTTAAAGGGTTGCCTCCAGGTCCTATTTGTACCCCATCGCCTAAAACAATTGATATTGTCTTAGATGCCCCTGAAACAGACTATATTTATTTTGTGGCTAAGAGTGATTTTAGTGGTTACCATCATTTTAGCAATAATTACGAAGAGCATAATAACAAAGCAAAGGAATATCAAAAAAAATTAGACGAATACATGCTGAAAAAAGCAGCCGAAAAAAGGTAGCATGACAAAACTGGAAAGAATTTTTTTGAATTGGCCCCCGGTTGCTTTTATCATAAAAAAAAGTAAAGCCCTTTATATACCTGGATTTCAAGGTATTCCACTTTACGATGTTGGAGTATTTTTTATTAATCAAGTAAATAAAATAGGGCTAAATGAGCGAGCTGCAGCGATTTCTTTCAATTTGATTATGGCTTTACCAGCAACTATATTGTTCTTATTTTCAATACTACCCTATTTCCCAGAATTTTTGAATATTAAGGAGCAAATACTATCTCTTTTTAAGGATATAAGTCCTAACTCTAGTACCTATCGTTTTATTAAAACATTGATGAACGATTTAATGCAAAGAAGTCTTGGGATTTTTTCATTTGGTTTTATATTGGTTGTTTATTACGCTTCAAATGCAATGATGTCGCTGATTATTACATTTGACCGTTCCATTATGGAACATAAAAGATTTTTTCTTCATCAAAGATGGAAAGCAATTCAACTTACCGCAATAATTGTTTTACTACTTATTGCTTCCACACTTATTTTACTTGGGCAAGAACAGCTAAGTATTTTTATCGGTAAATTTTTAGGATTAAAAAAGTCGGCACTTTATTGGATTAATAGCATTAGATGGATTGTTATAATCGGCTTATTCTTTTTTGGAATTGCATTTATCTATAAATATGCCCCTTCAGTTAAAATAAGGTGGAAATTGATCTCACCGGGTTCATTATTAGCAACTACTTTAATTTTATGTACCACCCTACTGTTTTCGTACTGGGTCAATAATTTTGGGAGTTACAACAAAGTATACGGTTCAATTGGGACAGTGATGATTTTGATGGTACTTGCTTACATCAATTCACTGATTTTATTGATTGGATTTGAATTAAATGTAAGTATCACTTATTTAACACAACACGCTGCAGAAAGAAATAAACAGCAAAAACTAAATAGCTGAAAAGCTTGCCCACAAATCCCTTATTGAATCTTTATTGGGGTGTGGTTGGGCTAATTCATCATACAACCCAGCTTGTTTACGTTGTCTAAATGCCTCGTAAATAGCCACTGCACAGGCTACTGAAATATTTAGACTAGGAATCATCCCTACTTGAGGGATAATAAAATTGCCATCAGCCAAATTTCTTGCTTCTATTGAAACCCCATTGTGCTCATTCCCAAATACCAATGCTACCCTTTGGGTAAAATCAATTTCAAATACGGATTTACTGGTTTGCCCTAAATAGGTAGTGTAAATGAAATCATAGCTTTCTCTTAACGCCGCAAAGCATTCTTTCACATCATGAAATTGATGAATCGTTAACCATTTGTTGGCACTGCTACTGCTTTTTATTCCAAAATGACCCGCTTTGGGTAATTCGGTATTCAGCACATAAATATCTTGTATGCCAACAGCATCACAAGTTCGCATAACAGCATAAATATTATGAGGATCATGAACATTCTCTATCACTACGGTAAGTCCTGATTGGCGCTTATTTAAAACTTGATCAATTTTATGTGCTCTTGAAGGGGTCATACTAGCCACAAACAGTTTTGTATTTTGATTCAATAATAGCAATTGTGAACTAAATGTGCAATTTAGTCTAGAATTATTGATATAATTTTTTAAATTATTTACATTCAATTATGTCATCAATAGTCGTACGCGCAGAAAACTTACTTTGGTTTGCACCAATCCTATTTGGATTGCTAGCTAATTTTGCTGCATACAGCGAAAAGATTTTATTATTCGTAGACAACCAAGTATACATTTTCTCTTTTAGTAATGTCATTAGCATTTGCATCACTATGGTTGCTATTCCATTCATCATGCATTCGGTGCCTAGAGACTTGGACTTAAGAAATTTTTTCTCTTCTTGGGGGCATTATGTTTATATGGTTAATCAATTAGACCATTCCTAATGAATCTATTCGTTAGCCAAACCCATTGCCTCCCTTTTCATTTTCTGTGCTGTTTCCTTTCCAAGGTAGTTTTCTATTTTTTGCTCAATAAAATAGATTAAAGGAGTTAACAGGATGGCCATTGTAAATTTATACATATAATTTACAACCCCTATTGCTAAAACCAATTGCCAGCTCCATCCGTTCCCAATTTTAAAAGCAATAAAAAGCACAACAAAACTATCCACCATTTGGGAAACCATGGTAGAACCAGTTGCCCTTAACCAGACCCATTTTTCACCAGTTGCTTTTTTTATTTTATGAAAAACGGTTACATCTACCAATTGACTCACTAAAAAAGCAGTTAAACTGCCCACAATAATCCACATCCCTTGACCAAAAATGCCCCCAAAAGCCATTTGCATATTGGGTATCCCCTTGTCTATTCCAGAACCCACCCAAAAATCAGCAGGTGGAATTTCCATAGCAGCATAAAACATGACAAAGGCATATAGTATTAATACAACGGCAGTGTAGCTTATTCGCTTTACCGATTTAGGGCCATAATATTCATTTACGATATCTGTTATTACAAACTCTAGTGGCCACAATAACACCCCGCAAGTAAGATTGAAAGCCAATCCAGACTGTCCAAAAATTGTTAAATCAAAGGGTGCAATGCCAAAAATTTTTTCCAACGAAAATATTTTACCCCCAATACATTCGGCAATCAAGGCGTTTGCCACAAAAAAAGCGGTAATACCCAAAAAAAGTTTCGTGGGTTTATCGTTGAGCATTTTAGTTATCACGAAGGAAGTATTAGGTATACAAACATTTGAATAATCAACAAGATCAGATTAAAAGCTACAATCCATCTAGGTAATCTAATCGTTGATTTACTCACTAACACCAATCCATACCATATGTTCGCAACTATATTTTGAATGGGGGCCACAATCCACCCTAAAAGCAATACCATTGAACTTATTTCTTTAATTGGAATAAAATCGTGGGTACGTTGAATCACTAAACATAAAATAAACAAAATATTACAGATAAAAGCCATTCTTGTGGCAAATAAAAGTGGTCTCATAGCATAAAGTTATTAGGTTTGCTGCATATTTTAAATTATATGAACAGGATCAATTGGAAAGCCTTAATGCCGCATGCAATTGCAGTGGTAATTTTCTTATTAGTTGCCCTTATTTATTGTAAGCCAGCTTTAGAAGGAAAAGTATTGCAACAACACGATGTAACCCAATGGAAAGGAATGGCCCAAAATTCTTTTCAAGCAAAAGAACGTACTGGTCATTTCCCGCTTTGGACCAATGGGATGTTTGGTGGAATGCCTGCATATCAAATTACGGGCATTAGTGAAAACCCAGTTTCGGTTGGATATTTAGGTGATATCATTTTATTGGGCTTACCAAAGCCAGTAGGTGTTTTCTTTTTAGCCTGTTTGTGTTTTTACTTCTTAACACAAATATTGAGCATCAATGCATATATCGGTATTTTTAGTGCATTGGCGTATACCTATGCCACTTATAATCCAATTATACTAGCAGCTGGGCACGATACAAAAATGAATGCCATTGCTTATTTACCAGCTTTGATTGGTGCACTTATTTTAATTTATGATAAAAAATATTTGCTTGGCACAGCTTTAACTTCATTATTCACCTCACTCCTACTAGGTGCAAACCATTTACAAATTACTTACTATGGTTTTTTAATCATTCTATTTTTAAGTATCGCTTTTGCAGTTAATTGCATCAAAACAAAAGATTGGAAGCATTTAGGTAAGTCTGCAGGTTTGGCTATAATGGCTGCATTATTAGGAATTTTAGTAAACGCAGTAACCTTGTTTACAACATATGAATATGCTAAAAAAACCATTAGAGGTGGAAGTGTTTTAGCAGATAGCACTACCAATGTAACTAAGACGGGTTTGAGCAAGGATTATGCTTTAAGTTATAGTGTATATAAGACTGAGCCATTGGTGATGATGTTCCCTCGATTTTATGGAGGAAGTAGTAGCCAATTAGAAGTAGCGCAAGAAAAGTCTCAAGCCATTGCCGCATTGCAACTAATGCCGCAGGAATTGGCCCAACAAATACAAGGGTATATGCAATTTTATTGGGGGGGGATTGACGGTGTTGGCACTTCAGGCCCTCCATATGCAGGTGCAATCGTTTGTTTTTTAGCATTGATTGGATTGGTGATTGTAGACAAAAAATATACTTACTGGATGGGGGCTGCCATCGTATTTACGTTGATGTTGAGTTGGGGTAAATACTTAGAGGGCTTTAATATTGCAATGCTTAAATACTTACCAGTATACGATAAGTTTAGAGCACCTAGTATGATATTAGTAGTGCCTACTTTCTTACTATGTATGTTGGCTGCTTTGTCTCTAAATACCATCATCAATGCAGAAAATAAACCCCTATTATGGGAAAAATATAAGAAAGGATTAATGGTAGTTGCTGCGGCTTTTGGAATTGCTGTGCTGGTTTATTTAACAGCAGATTTTAGCAGTACTGGAGATAAAATGTTGATGGAGCAAATTAGCAAAATACCTGACGCTACTCAACGTGCACAAATTGAAGCCCCCGTTAAATCTTTTGTTGATGGACTTAGAGAAGATAGAAAGAGTTTGGTTTTAGGAGACTTATTAAGAACCCTATTATTCTGTGCAGTAGCTGGTGCTGCGGTGTTTGCAGCCATCAAACAAAAAATTAATCCAATAATCATAACAGCTGTTATAGGCATTTTTGCCATGATTGATGTATTTGGTATCAATAGTAAATATTTGAGTGCCGATAATTATCAAGATGCTACAGAATATGAAAATAATTTTGTGCCTACAGCTGCAGATCAAGAAATTCTAAAAGATACCAGCTATTATCGGGTATTAAATTTAACTCAAGGAATTTCTAATGCTTTTAATGCTGGTGCGCTTACCGCTTATTTTCATAAATCGATAGGTGGATATCACCCTGCTAAATTGAGCATCTACCAAGACTTAATAGAAAATCAATTCTATAAGTTTCCTAATTGCATGCCTGCCTTGAATATGCTGAATACCAAATACCTAATAATGCCCGATCCGCAAACAGGACAAGCAACCGTTCAGCCAAACCCCAATGTACTGGGTGCAGCATGGCTGGTTAAATCGGTTGAATTTAAGGATGGACCTGCCGCTATTATGAAATCAATTAGCGATTTTAATCCTTCAGAAACCGCGTTATTAGATCAAAAAGACAAAACTAGAATTGGTGCAATTCAATATGATAGTACAGCAAGTATTCAATTATTAAAGAACGAAAATGATGCTGCAACTTATCAATATAAATCTAGTACCAATCAGTTTGCAGTTTTTAGTGAGGTATTTTATGATGCAGGATGGAAAGCATTTATTGATGGAAAAGAATCTACCATCTTGCAAACCAACTATGTATTAAGAGGAATGGAAATTCCTGCTGGTGAACATACCATTGAATTCAAGTTTGAACCAGCATCTTATGCAATTGGCTCTAAAGCTGCTGTTGGTTCATCCATCATTATCTGGTTGCTTTTATTTGGTGCTATTGTAACGGGGTTCAAAAAAAACAAAACTGCATAATGCACCAAAAAAAACCCAATGTATTGGGAATTGTTTCATTTAAAGTGTTCCCAGCTTTAATGGGAGGACAAAAATATATTATTGACTATTATAGAGAACTAGCCAAGCAAACAAATGTTGTTTTAGCTGTTTCAAAAAATAATAAGGAAGCCGTTTTAACCGAAAAGGAGTTAAACGTGCTTCCTTTCTTATTTAATCATTGGTATGGAATTTTTAACCTCTTTTATTGTTTTAAATTGGTTCAAATTATCAAAAGAGAAAAAATTGATATCATCATTATTGATCATAGTTATTTTGGTTGGCTAGGTATTTTACTTCGATGGCTAACCGGTAAAAAACTGATTATTAAGTCTGCTAATTTAGAAGCTTTTCGATTTAGAGATATGGGCAGATGGTGGTGGCAAATCTATGAGGTTTATGAAAAGTGGGTGCATCAAAAAGCAGATAGAAATTTTTTCATCTCCGATGAAGAACGATTATATGCAATTGAACATTGGAATGCAAATCCAACTATTTCATATACAGTTCAATATGGTGTTACCAAAGAAGAACCCTGTACACAATTAGAAAAAATAGAAAGTAGGAATACAATTTTAGCCCTTCATAACCTCCAAGCAAATACAAAATTATTTTTATTCAATGGAACCTTAGATTATATTCCCAATGAGGATGCACTATATATTATATTAAATGAACTGGTACCTAGACTTAATCAAGCAAAAATCAATTACAGAATTTTCATATGCGGGGTACAAATCAAACCGAATTGGGAGACACAACTGTTGGCTTGTTCTACCGTCATCTATAAAGGATTTGTAGAAAATATTCAGCTATACAATCAAGGCACAGATTGTTTTATAAGTCCAATTACTTTAGGAGCAGGCGTAAAAACAAAAATAATAGATGCGATTGCCGCTAATCAAATGGTAATTGCTTGTAAAAAAAGCTGTGATGGCTTAAATCAATCAATGCTAAACAAACAACTCATCATTATTGATGATTACCATTGGGATGGATTTGCAAGAGCAATGATTCAAATTTCAGTCACTGAAATACCGCAAACACCCATAGCATTTTATAAAGCATATAACTGGGCTAATATAGTTCGAGAATCCATTTTATATTTGCCTAAATGAACCAAAGTAAACTTAAAATATCGGTTGTAATTTGTACTTATAATAGAGCAGTCTATTTACCGGACGCATTAGAAAGTTTATACAATCAAAACATCAACAAGGATAGCTTTGAAGTAATTGTTGTAAATAATAATTCTTCCGATGATACAGAAGCAGTTTGCAATGATTTTATATTGTTGCATAGAGATGCACATTTTATTTATTTAAACGAACCCAATCAAGGAGCTTCTTTTGCCAGAAATACAGGAGCTGCAATTGCTAAAGCTCCCCTACTTTGTTTCATGGATGATGATGCTATTGCTCATTCGAATTACCTATCATTAATTATTGATTTTTTTAAGAACCATCCCGATGCTGGCGGATTAGGTGGGAGAATTATTCCAAAGTATATTCCCTCAGAGCCTATCTGGATGAGTCATTTTGTATCCTCATTGGTTGGGAACTTTGACTATAGTAAAGAAATTTCTGTGTTTAGTCCTAATAAATACCCTTTAGAATCAAATATGATTATTAAAAGGGAAGATTTTAATTTAGTAAATGGATTTAACACTGCATTACCTGGCGTAAAAGGAACACTAAGAATTGGGGGGGAGGGCAAGGAATTTTTCTTAAAATTAAAAGCCCTTGGAAAAACGATATATTATCACCCCGGAATCATTGTTGATCATATTGTTGAAACTAAAAAACTGACACCCGAATATATGTATCGGGTTGCAAGTGGAATTGGAAGGGGTGAAAAAGTGAGAACACAATCAATCAGCCAATCCGCATATTACTTTAAAATTATGGAGTACCTCTTTAAATTTGGCGCTTCAATAATATTAGCATTAGGCTATTTATTTCAAGGTCATCCTGCTAAAATGAACCCAATTATTCAATTTAGAATAGATGCACTCAAAGGTTTACTAGGGTATTGATTTCACCAAATACCTTTTACCATACTATTTTGATTGTAGTAGTCGCTTAAAATGCTTACTAAAAAATAGTACTTGATAATCAATTGCATTAGACCAATACTTCCAATCATGATTTCCTGGTCGCTCGGTATATTCATGTGCAATATTGAGCTTTTGCATTTTCTCGTGAACTGCCCTATTCATAGGCAATACGCGATCTTCTACTCCACAATCGATGATAATGGCCAATGAATCAGTAGGCTTTTTTTCAATGGCATTCAATACACTCCAATCGTTCCAATAATTTCTATTCACAGCAG
This sequence comes from Sediminibacterium sp., assembly GCA_040403845.1. Classification (GTDB taxonomy): domain Bacteria; phylum Bacteroidota; class Bacteroidia; order Chitinophagales; family Chitinophagaceae; genus Sediminibacterium. The sequence goes on along the minus strand of JBBAJU010000010.1, from coordinate 47,005 downwards.
TATCGCCCAATATTTTTTCTACGCCATAACCTTGCCTGATAACAGTTACATGCAGTGCTCCGCTCATACTACCCGCCCCACTAAAAGTATTGGAATGACGAAAACCTAGAAACAAAGAACCATGACCTCCCATACTCAATCCGGTGATGACTCTTCCTTTTCTGTTTGGAATAGTTTTATATTGTTGGTCTATATATGAAGGCAACTCCTTTGCTACAAAGGTTTCATAGCGGATTGAACTGTCAATTGGGCTATCAAAATACCAACTTGTAACTGCCCCATCGGGGCAAACAATAATCACTTTATGATCATCCGCTAATTGTTGAATATGTGGCACACGGGTAATCCAATTACGATAGTTACCTCCTGCGCCATGTAATAAATAAATTACAGGGTATAATTCTTTAGACGATTGATACCCTTCTGGTAAAACAATTACAGTAGGAATCGTTTTCTTCATTGAAGAACTAGGCACTGCCAAGGTATCTGTTTTTGCTCCAAATGATAGCTCACTACATATTAATCCAACAAATGCGAAAATCAAATATTTCATTTTATACCCTTATTCATTAAAAAATTTACTAAAATACAAAAGGTGTCCATCAATACTACTTCCCCAATAAGCAGATGTATGCGCACCTGGCCTTTCTGTGTAGTCGTGTGGGATTTTTTTCTGCAATAATTTTTGATGCAAAGCCCTGTTAACTGCCAGAAAAAAATCACCGTATCCACAATCAAAAATGATTTGTAAATCACCTGGTTTAAGATTGTCCGCAATATTAATTACTGTATTGGCTTCCCAGTTGGCTGGCTGTTCAGTAATTTCTCCTAGCAACTGATTGAGTTCCCAGTTCTTGGGAAAAGGACGAATATCAACGCCGCCACAAATACTTCCTGCGGCACCAAAAACACCCTTGTTTCTAAACGACAAAAAAAAAGCCCCATGTCCGCCCATACTCAACCCTGTGATGGCTCTTTTTAAATTAGTAGCATAAGCAGAATCAATATATGGCACCAATTCATTCACCATAAAAGATTCATATTGTACAGCAGGATTGATTGGGCTATTCATGTACCAGCTATTTCTACTGCCATCTGGCATAACCAGTAACATATTCAATTGATTCGCTTTGGCTTCTAATTGAGGAGCAGATTGCAACCAAGCTTTATGATCACCGCCATGCCCGTGCAACAAATAAACTACTGGCAACTTCTTATCCTTAGCAATTTTATCAGGCTGAATCACCACTACTTTAATAGGTTTATTCATGCTTTTGCTATAAACAGATATTGTATCTGTTTTTGCAGAAAGTGCCAAACAAACCAATCCCATAAGCATACTCAAACAAACTTTCTTCATCTTTTATTGTCCTTTTTGCATGGCGTGTTGCATTGGATTTACACCAGAAGATTGACCTCTTCCTCTGCCCGCTCCTGCTTTGAATATATTGAACTTAGAAGGTTCTAAAATCGTTCCATTGGGCCATTTATTATTCGATTCATTAATATCTGCGGTTTCTTTCAACGGATCTAGTTGAATAGACACTGCTTTTTTGGTAGTCATGAAAAGTTTAGTGACTTTATTTTCATTCTTTCTCCAAATTTGAGCAGGTATTTTTTCTGTTTCTTTGGTTCCATCTTCAAAAGTAAATTCGACAATTAAAGGCATTACCAATCCACCTATGTTTGCGAATGTGATTTCATACAAATTGGTATTTTGATATTTGGCCAATTCTTCTGATGATAATGGTGCAGCCGGTGCATTAGCTTGCACTTGGAATTTAAAAGTTGAATCATAGGCTTCTAATCCTCTGGTATACCTCCAATAAAAATCTCTTAAACTGGTATCTACATCAGTTTGAAAAATGATGCTTTTATCGTTTCTATTTCTTTGTTTAGAGATATCATCAAAAGCCGCAGCACCACTAAATAACGGCTTATCTAAACCACGCATTACCAGATTGGAACTGCTAGCAGCGGCTGTGTTTGAAGCAGAATTCACAACGCCATGCTTTACGTTTTCAATAGCAATATCGCAAGGTTCAATGCTGTAAAACCATCCTCTCCAAAACCAATCTAAATCTTCTGCACTGGCATCTTCCATTGTTCTAAATAAATCTGCAGGAGTTGGATGTTTAAAAGCCCATCTTCTCGAATACTCTTTAAATGCATAATCAAATAATTCGCGCCCCATGATGGTCTCACGCAAAATATTCAATCCAGTTGCAGGCTTTGCATATGCATTGGGGCCAAACTGAATAATATTATCACTATTGGTCATGATTGGCTCTAACTGATCCTTTGGTAAACGCATGTAATCGGTAATTAATCTAGCTGGGCCTCTTCTACTAGGGTATTTATTATCCCATTCTTCTTCCGTTAAGAATTGAACAAATGTATTCAATCCTTCATCCATCCAACTCCATTGACGCTCATCACTGTTTACAATCATAGGAAAAAAGTTATGCCCTACTTCATGTATAATCACTCCAATCATCCCATATTTAGTTGCTTCTGCATAAGAGCCATCTTTATTGGTTCTTCCGTTATTAAAGCAAATCATTGGATATTCCATTCCATTTGATGCTTCAATACTTTGTGCAACTGGATAAGGATATGGGATAGAGAATTTAGAATAAGTTTTAATTGTATGAGCAACTGCTTTTGTAGAAAACTTACGATATAAGCCATAGGCTTCTTTTGGATAGCCACTCATGCACATGACTTTCTTACCTTCAATGTAAACAGGCATTGCATCCCAAATATATCTTCGGCTAGAAGTCCAAGCAAAATCTCTTACATTCTCTGCCTTATATATCCAAGTTTTGGTAGTGGTTGCTTTGCCTTCAGTTCTTTTATTGGCTTCTTCTAAAGTAGCAATTTCAATGGGTTCTTTTGCCGTTTGTGCCTGATTCCAGCGAGTCATTTGAGCAGGACTTAATACCTGACTATAATTTTGGCAAACGCCTGTGCTCAATACGATATGATCAGAAGGTACAGTCAACGTAACATCGTAGTTTCCAAAAGTGAGTGCAAATTCTCCTCTACCAGAAAACTGTTGATTTTGCCATCCTTGAAAATCACTGTATACACATAAACGTGGGAACCATTGTGCCATGGTGAATAAATGATTCCCGTCTTCTAACATTTCATAACCACCTCTCCCTGCAAAAGTCATTCTATCAGCAATTTTATAACTCCATGCTACATTGAAAATAAATTTTTGACCAGGCTTAAGAGGAGCTGGCAAATCAATGCGCATCATTGTTTTATTGATAATATACTTCAATGGTTTACCCAAAGCATCTGTCAACTTTGCAATTTTATGACCATAGCCATTGTCCGATTTTGCAGCTGCTAACTTTTCCAATTGATTGGTTGCAATTGCATTTTCAAGGGTTGATGCATCTTGGTAATTGGCATTATTAACGGAACTATGTTGATTCTCGTCTAACTGCAACCATATATAAGTTAAAACATCAGGCGCATTATTATAATAAGTAATGGTTTCTGATCCTTTTAGTTGAAGTTTGGATTCGTCCAATTCAGCTTTAATTACATAATCTGCTCTTTGTTGCCAGTATTTAGGACCTGGTGCACCACTGGCAGTTCTGTATTCATTAGGAGTAGGCAAAATGGTACCTAGCTGTTCAAATTTGTTTCCATGATTGGATGTTGGATTGTTCATGATGTTTTGCGCATGTGCAACCATGGCAATCACTGATACAAAAAGGAAGAAAACAATTTTTTTCATAATGGTTTATTTTGTCGGCATCATAAGGTTAGCTAAAATACAAAATGCCACCCGTATTTAAACAGGTGGCATTCATATATATATTTATTCAATTACTAATTGGCTTTCTGCATTGCGTTTTGCATTGGATTCACTCCAAATGATGCGCCACGAGCTCTACCTGCAGCACCCTTAAATAAGCTGAACTTGCTAGGCTCAGGTGTTACACCGTTTTTAGGCCAGTTATTGTTTCCTTCATTAATATCAGCTGTTTCTCTCATTGGATCTACCTTAATGGATTTAGCCTTTTTAGTAGTCATAAATAACTTAGTTACTTTCTGCTCATTTTTTCTCCAAATTTGTGCAGGAATTCTTTCCATTTCGGTGGTTCCGTCTTCAAAAGTAAATTCTACAATAATCGGCATCACCAATCCCCCTTTATTAGAAAAAGTAACTTCATACAAATTAACATCTTTGTACTTGTTTTTTTCTTCCTCGGTTAATGCAGTTGGAGGTGTTGGAGCAGGGAATGAGAATTTAACAGTTGAATCATATGGCTCTAAACCACGCGTATATCTCCAATAAAAATCTCTTAAACTGGTGTCTATATCAGTTTGGAAAACAATGCTTTTGTCGTTTCTATTTCTTTGTTTAGAAATATCATCAAACGCTGCAGCACCACTAAATAATGGCTTTGCTAATGACATACTTTGAGAAGGACCTTGAGAAGCAGAAGGAACTGCATCAGGATTCATTACCGCATGTTTAACAGTATCAATCGCTATATCAACTGGATCAATGCCATAGAACCAACCTCTCCAGAACCAATCTAAATCTTCAGCACTCGCATCTTCCATAGTACGGAACAAGTCTGCAGGGGTTGGATGTTTAAATGCCCATCTTCTTGCATACTCTTTAAAAGCATAATCAAATAAATCACGGCCCATGATGGTTTCGCGAAGTATATTTAAGCCTGTTGCTGGCTTGGTATAAGCATTAGGTCCAAAAAGGATAATATTTTCGCTATTGGTCATAATTGGCTCTAGTTGCTCTTTAGGCAAGCGCATATAACCTGCAATTCCCCATGCTGGACCACCTCTTGAAGGATATTTATTATCGAACAATTCTTCGGTTAAATATTGAACAAAGCTATTAATACCCTCATCCATCCAACTCCACTGACGCTCGTCGCTATTCACAATCATTGGGAAGAAATTATGTCCTACTTCGTGAACAATTACGCCAATCATTCCCACTTTAGTTTGCTCACTGTAAGAACCATCTTTATTGGTTCTGCCATTGTTAAAACAAATCATTGGGTATTCCATCCCATTAGAAGCTTCAATACTTTGAGCCACTGGATATGGATAAGGAATAGAGAATTTAGAATAAGATTTGATGGTATGTGCTACTACTTTAGTTGAATATTTTCTATATAAGCCATAAGCTTCTTTTGGATATCCACTCATACACATGATCTTCTTACCTTCTACATATACAGGCATTGCATCCCAGATATATCTACGACTGGTTGTCCAAGCAAAATCACGCACATTTTCTGCCTTGTACACCCATGTTTTTTTCTGTGTGCTCTTTGTATTCTCTTTGCTATTAGCTTCTGCTAAAGTTGCAATTTCAACAGGCTCTTTTGCAGTTTGGGCTTGATTCCATCTAGCCATTTGAGCAGGGCTCAATACCTGTGCATAGTTCTGACAAACACCCGTACTTAATACAATATGATCAGCAGGAACGGTAAGGGTTACATCATAATTACCAAAAGCTAATGCAAATTCTCCTCTGCCAGTAAACTGCTGGTTTTGCCATCCTTGAAAATCGCTGTATACACATAAACGAGGGAACCACTGTGCCATGGTAAATAAATTATTTCCATCTTCAAGGGTTTCATATCCACCTCTACCACCAACAGTCATGCGGTTGGTTACTTTATAACTCCAAGCTACATTGAACACGAATTTTTGGCCAGGCTTTAAAGGGCTTGGCAAATCAATGCGCATCATAGTACGATTAATGGTATACTTTAAAGCTTTCCCAGTAGCATCAGTTAAAGAAGAAATAATATGTCCATTCCCATTGTCTTTTTTGGCTTCAGCCATATTGTCTAATGCCGCTGTTGTTAATTGACGTGGCATAGCAGATGCATCTTGATAATTTGCATTATTCTTAGAGCTATGCTCATTCTCGTCTAATTGCAACCACAAATAGGTTAATACATCAGGAGAGTTATTAAAGTAGGTAACTGTTTCTGTTCCCTTTAATTTAAGATTGGCTTCGTCTAACTCTGCTTTAATTACATAGTCAGCTCTTTGCTGCCAATACTTAGGACCCGGTGCACCACTTGCAGTTCTATATTCATTTGGCGTAGGTAAAATAGTACCTAACTGCTCAAACTTGTTGCCGTGGTTGGAACTGGGATTGTTCATGATGTTTTGCGCCTGACTGCTTAAAGCAAAGACAGATGCAACTAAAAACACCGCAATTTTCTTCATAATTGGAGTTGATTTATAAAAATGGGATTCTTTCTAAAGCCATTTGAAGGGCAATGGCAAAAACACCTCCTGAAATAAACAGCATGTATTCCCTTCTATTAACTTTAAAAAGATTTACGAATATAAGTGAAATAAATAGAATGCATAGTACAATCAAGAGTTGTCCAGCTTCTAATCCAAGATTAAAAGCAAGCAATTCTGGAATAATATTTTCCCCCTTACTCAATAAGCTCTTTAGATAATTGCTAAACCCTAGTCCATGAATTAGGCCAAAAAAAAGGGCAAAAAAGTAAATAACGGGGAATTTAGCCTTGAAAGCAAACTTTTTAACAAAGACATTGCTAATAGCAGTCACTAAGATGGTTATTGGAATTAAAAATTCTATCCAATCAGTGGAATAGTTTAAAATATTGAAAACACTTAAAGCCAGGGTAATTGAGTGACCAATTGTAAATGCAGTAATTAACCACAATAACTTCTTCCAATCTGCAAACTGGTAGCGTATGCATAATGCCACCACAAATAAAATATGATCAATTCCATTGAGATCAGCAATATGCTGATAACCCATTTCAAAAAAAAGGCCAAAATCATTCATAGGAGCAATTTAAATTAAAACCGACATTTGCAATAAATAAATTGGTTCAATGGCAACAATATTTATCCAATGGTTAATAACAGCAAGTCTATCCTTTCTGCATCCATTCTATGTTTCAGTAATTGAAATTGACCATAATGCAAAAGATGCTACTGCAGAAATCAGCGTTAGGATATTTACTGACGACTTAGAAAAGACACTCCAAAAAAATACTACCACAACGATTGATATCCTCAAACCAAAAAATAAAGCAATTATTGATCAACAGATTAATCAATATATTACCAAAACCCTTCAATTAAAAATTAATGGAAAGGCTGTAAAGCTCAACTATATTGGGTATGAAATTATAAAAGAGAGTACTTGGTCTTATTTTGAGGTAACGGAAATAAAAGAAATGAACAGTGTAGACATCAACTGCTCTATTTTACACGATTTCGAAAGCAGTCAAATTAATTTGTTTCATGTAAACAGTAAGGGGAATCAAAAAAGCTACAAATTAGACTTTCCTAATAAATCAACTAGCTTTAGTTTTTAGTCTTCAGTAACCAAGTCTTCGCTGGTAGTAACCAACACTTTATCAATTCGATGGTTATCCATGTCTACGATTTCAAAGGTAAAAGATTCCCATTCTAATGTCTCTCCTGTTTTAGGGATTCTTTCTAAGTGATGGATAATGAACCCCGCAAGGGTATTAAAATCTTGTTCCCATTTTTCCATCCATTCGGTTTTATCAAATTTGCTCAAGAAATCATAAAAAGGGATCTGCGCATCAATTAAATATGAACCATCCGCACGCCTAATAATTTCATAGTCTTCATCTTCTTCCTGTGGAATATCGCCTACAATCGCTTCTAAAATATCATTTAAGGTCATCAATCCCTGCACACTGCCATATTCATCCACAATAAAACATTGGTGAATTTTAGTTTGCTTAAATTTTTCTAATACTTGGTAAGCAGAGTTATTCTCTGGTACATACATAGCAGATCGCATTATAGAAAAAATACTAGCGTCTGCATCTGCCGTAAATAAATCTTTAATGGAAACCACCCCTTTAATATGATCAATATCTTCTTCACAAACAGGATAAACAGAGTGAATCATATCTTGCAATTGAGCCCTTACCTCTCCTACTTTCTTGTCTCCTTCTAACCATTCAATATCGCTTCTATGCGTCATTAAAGAAGTAATGTTTCGGTCGCTCAAATGAAAAACCCTTTCAATAATTTCTTGCTCGGCTTCTTCAATCGTGCCCTGTTCGGTGCCTTCACTGATGATGGCTTTAATTTCTTCTTCTGTTACCTGGTTTTCATTGGCTTTAATCCTGAGCAGTTTCACTATAAAATGAGAAGACTTAGATAGCAACCAAATAAAAGGGAATGTGATCCATCCTGCTACACGCATTGGTCCAGCAACTGATTTAGCAATGCGTTCTGGATTACTTAATCCAATCCTTTTAGGTACTAATTCCCCTAAAACAAGTGAAAAATAAGTTACAATAATGACGATAATAGTGGTAGAAATGGTTGTACTATATTCAGCCAATCCACTAAACCCTGACAACCAAGCTGCAAGTGGTTCTTTGAACTTATCTCCCGAAAAAATACCAGTTAAAACTCCAATTAAAGTAATACCAATTTGAACGGTTGACAAAAAAGTATCAGGATGGTTGGCCAGTTTGAGGGCTTTGGCTGCATCATCATCTCCTTTAGCCGCTTGTGATTCTAAACGTGCTTTTCTTGCAGAAACCAAGGCAATTTCTGCCATAGAGAAAAGCCCGTTGACAATTATCAAAAAAAGTATCAGAAAAATTTCCATCATTAGGGTAAAAATAAGTAAAAATAAGCAGTCTAAGGCTTGCCGTCTAAATCTAAAATTACATAACGACCTGTTGCTTCAGTCCTAGAAGCAGGATTTAAAAACTGAAATGTTAACATGGAAACAGAAAATTGGTTACCCTCATGTACTATTTCAGCTGCCGGAAACAAATTCTTGAAAACCCCCACGCTGTCCTTACTCGTTAAAACTTTTTCTGTTGGTTTAAACAGTTGTTTATTGGATTCATAGTCGAAAATATGCTTTGCATAAAAATGAAGGGCATTGCTGTTATGAATTCCATACAACTTAATATCAGTGGTATTGAATTGTTTTTCTTGAATTGCTTTTGCGGCGTCATTACCCATTTGATACTTCAATAGATGGGGATAAAAGGAACTATTCAGAAGAAAATTAACTCCAATACTAGTGATTAAGGCAATAGCCAACGCTGTTGGGATTAAAGCTGTTTTTTTAGCAGCAACCCAAACAAATAGGCCAAACCCAATGATTGCCAATATAGAAAATAAGAACGAAACGCTTTCAAATACCCAACCAGTTAAAACAATGATAGCAATCCAAAGTAAAACGAAAATAAATAGATGGAAATAGTATAATGGTTTTTGCCATTTTACCGCTTTGTCAAGGTATAATAAGTCATATAAAAATTTACCAGTAATGATAGCAGCAAGGGGGTAAACCACAAATATATAATGGGGTAATTGAGCTTGGCTTCTGGCTAATATAATGTAAGTTAAAATGAACCCTCCAGTAGTAATAAATTCTTGCTCGCTAGATATTTGGAATTTATACTTGAATAAATCTTTGATTACAAAAAATAATGCTGGCAAGAAAAAAAAGATCCAAGGCAGAAAACTCCAAAACATATTCTCTAACAAGAAAGTAAAATAGCTCATCTCATGATAGAAATTTTCTCCTGTATATCTTCCAAAACTTTGAGTCCAAAAATAAAAGCGCAGCCCTGAATTGATCGGTCTACCATTAATCAGTTTACCCGGTTGTAAATCGTATTGCTGATAAAGCCCTATACACATGGGCAATAAAATAATGCCTATAAGCAAAATGCCGACTAAATACTCCCATCTATAAAACTGTTTCCAATTCCTTTGTAATAAAAAATGACTAGCAAAAGCAAGCCCGGGAACCATTAATGCAATTGGGCCTTTAGTCATCATTCCGCATCCAATAAAAACAAATGCCAACATAAAGTTTATCCAACCTTGATGTTTGAACCATAATGACAATTGCCAAATAGAAAGCATGACCCAGCCCATTAGCATGGTATCGGTCCGAACGTCATGGCTTATTAAAAAAAGCGCTTGCGAAGAAGCCAAAATCATGGCACTCAATTTTGCTATAGTAGCACCATAATAAATGGCAGCAAACTGATAGGTAGCATAAATGCCCGCAAGTAACACCAGTAGAGAAGGAAGTCGATATGCCCAATCGTACACACCCAACAATTGCATACTTATAGCAGATAACCAAAACAATAAAGGGGGTTTATCTAAATAATTTTGCCCCCGATCAAAAATTTGTAAAAAGCTATCCCGCTCTATCATTTCTCTACTAATAGAAGCATATTGGGAAGCATCAACATCCATTAACGGAATAGTGAAAATTCCAAGTATGTAAATGGAAATACAACTTCCAATAACGGTATAAAAAAACTTATTGGATACCATGGCTCAAATTATTTTGAATATCTGCTGAAGTTATTTTACCCGCAGTCTTGTTGTGAAAGTAAGCAGTTACTAAACCGATGAATGACCCTAACAAAGCGCCAAAAAAAATATCCAATGGGTAATGAACGCCAACATATACTTGACCGTAAGCAATTGCTGCAGCCCAAACCAAAAATGCATACTTCCACTTCCCTATTATATTGCTTAACGTGAATATAATATAAATAGCAAACCCAAAATGATTGGTAGCATGTGAAGAAGTAAAACTATAACCCCCAGAGCAACCATTTAATAACATTCGTATATGATTCATCAAAAAGGGATCTCTACAAGGTCTAGGTCTTTCAAAAAAAGGCTTAATTAAACTACTGCTTATTTGATCGGTCAACACAACCGTAAGCACAGCAAATAAAATAAATGCAAAAGCTTTTTGTTTAAAATTTACTAGGGCCAATACAATGATGAATAAATACAAAGGCATCCATGTATTCCCCTCTCTAAACCAGGGATAAATTGCATCTAAAACAGGATGTGTATATACTGTATTTAATAGTAAAAACAATTCGTGATCAGCCTTTATGAGCTTATCAAGCAAATTTATAGACGCATTTAGAAACGAAATCATACTGCAAAATAAGGAGATTATGAGGATATCCTTGAAGCAGTCAATTAAATCAACCTATTTGCGTTTTAATCAATCATCTCAAAACAGGCTCAATCGCCTTTTGCCAAATTGCATAACCCTTTGTATTCATATGCAAACTATCCGAGAGGAATAAGTCTTTCATTGGCTCTCCATTTTCAGCTAACATTGGCGTCCAAACGTCTACATAGCTTGTTCTTCTTTGAGATTTTAAAAATTTCTTGATCCCATCATTAGCTGCAATCATTTGGTCTTTCATTTTCCATCTTGATGGGCTAGGCTTCATACTTACATAACTGATATGAGTAGTTATAAAACGACTTCTAATCAAACTAAAAAGGATTCTAAATCTTCTTACAACAGAATCACTTGGCAATTTAGGATCTGCCGCAAAATCATTTTCACCACAATAAATCACAATATGTTTAGGGCTATAAGGAAATATAATATCTTCTGTATAACGAATCACATCAGGCAAAGAGGATCCACCAAACCCTCTATTAATGATGGTATGTCCAGGAAAATCTGCTTCAATATTTTTCCACAACCTAAAAGAGGAACTACCTGCAAATAAAATGGCATTTTTAGGCGGCATTGCTATGCTGTCTTGTTGTTTAAATGCCTGAATTTCTTTTATAAATGGTTGAGCAAAAACACGATCAACAACAAAAAATTGAATCAATACAAAACCAATGAAAAAATATTTACTCCCTAGTTTCATTTATTATTATTTTAATAAAGTTATTGTTGCCATTACTGGAAAATGGTCGCTTGGATATTTTAATTCATAAGAATCTGTAATTGTAGCAAATTTATCCACCACTATCTTCTTATGTTTATTCACAAAAATGTAATCAATTCCCCCATTCGGTTTTTCTTTGAATTTAAATGCATTCCAAGTATCTATATTACCATAAACCATATTACTAATTTCTCTTGCATTATTTAATTCACTGGCAATTTTTTGAATAGGCTCTTCTGTTGGTCTTAAATTAAAATCTCCTAATAAAATTACTGGATCATTCTTTACATTCAGTTCTTTTATTTTTTGCAATATCAATTTTGCGGATTCAATTCTTGCAACTTTACCAACATGATCAAAATGAGTATTGAACACCCAAACAACTTGATTGGTTTTTTTATTTTTAAAGAGGCCATAAGTGCAAACTCGATTGCAAACCGCATCCCAACCCATACATACTGAGTCTGATTTAGGTGCCAACCAAAAAGTAGCTTGTTTTATGGGAATGTATTTTTCTTGGTTATAAAAAATACAAGAATACTCCCCAAGGGTTTTTCCATCGTCTCTTGCAACACCAATATAACTGTAGTTTACCAGACTGCTATCTAAATAGGTTAATTGATGATGCAATACTTCTTGAGCGCCAATAAAATCAGGTTCATAGTATTGCATAAGGCCAGCCACTCTATTTTTCCGTAAGTCCCATCGGTTTTCCCCATCAGAAGCTGCATCTAAACGAATATTAAATGACATGGCTTTGATGGTGATTTGTGCACTTACATTAGTAACATATAAACATGCAGCAAACCAAATCAGATACTTTCTCATATTTATTTTTTTATATAAGGACTTGTGAATCCTAATTTAGTTAAGCCTTGTTGAATTTCAGGACTACTCATAAATAATTTCCACAATAAACCCGTTCGATAATTTTCCATCATAACTACAATGGGTCCTTGATCAATAGCCAAATACCTAGGTAGAAACCAATTATGGTGTACACTAAACGCATCATAAAAGCCATATTTACCCCATACCTTATCCCCCATTTCGTTGTGCCAAAACTTCATTGCTTGCATCGATTCTTTAGGAGTGTAAGGAAACGAAGAAAGCGCCGCAGTAGGAGAAATAACGCCTTTATCCCTTTCTTTACTTGGCGCATGACCAGCATATCCTTTTACAGAATAGCTAGCTGTTAAACCCCAATTATTAGGTCCATAGCCTTTAAACCCTTCACTATTTTGTACACACCATTCATAATTAATTTTTGCTTGATTAACTGTTTCATCCCAATAATTTGCGTATTTGTCTTTTAATCCTCGAGGATCTAATCCCAAATAAGAATAATGTGCCCAAAACAAAGGGCCTCCATTAGGAGGATTACCTTGGTGCTTCAAAGAAAGCGGTAGATTATACGATACTGTAATATCCTTAATCTTACCATTCATTGCCCACCCTTCATGATAAACTTCTGCTGGTACCGCATGGGTAGGTGAAGATGCAGCCAAAATATACATGATTAAACACTCATTATATCCTTTAACCGCAAAATTCATTTTCCATTCATGATTAGGACTCCAATGCCAATACAATACATTTTGGTTGTTTCTATAAAAATTAAAATCAACTTCTTTCCAGAGTTTATCTGCTCTTGCGGCAATCTCTTTTTCTTGTTTATTCCCGTTTTTAAAATACTGTCGAACACATAATAGCCCTTGTAACATAAAAGAACTCTCCACTAAATCACCTCCATCATCATATTTACTAAAAGGCTTCACTTTACCAGTCTTACCATTCCACCAATGTGGCCAAGCCCCATGAAAACGATCTGCTGTTTCTAAAAAATGTAAAATGGTTTCTAATCTTTTTACTCCTTGAGCTCTAGTAATGAACCCCCGCTCTATTCCAACCAAAATGGCCATCACGCCAAAGCCACCCCCGCCACTAGTAACAACGTCTTGGTCGTTTTGCGGATAAATATTATCAAGATGCACCCTTTCCCTTGCTAGCCCACTCACAGGTTCAGCACCATCCCAAAAATATTGAAAAGTAGCTGCCTGCACCTTTCTAAATAAAGCAGTATCATTGGATGCAATTGGATCTAAACTCGCTCGTTTATTTTGTGCAATTAAAGAGGAACATATTAGCAGTAGAATCAGCAATAAAGATTTTTTCATAAAATAATTTAATCAATCTAAAATACCCGCCCTAAGGCGGGTATTCGTCAATAATAAACCCAGTATTCAAACTAAAAAACTAATTTATTTACCCGCTAAACCTAAATTATATAATGCGCGAATATGCGCATCAGGTAAGGCAATATTATAAATTCTTAACTCATCAATTACACCCGTCATTGCTGCAAAACTTGCATCGGCACTTACCGATTTACCAGGAATTACATTATAATTTCCACCAATGATTACTTCACTTGGTTCTGCGGCTCTGAAATTATTATTTCCAGTACCTCTGCTAGGAAATGCTCCCGCTCTTAACCCATTAATCCAGATATCAAAAAAGCCATTACTAGCATTATAATTCAACGCTAAATGAACCCATTTGCCAGGGCCAATAGGTGGAGTAATATAAGGCATATAGTTTGGCGCCCCAGGTGCATCCCTCAATGTATTGATATTGTCTTGTGTACCTCCTCCAATAGTGATAAAAGTTGGCTGAACTTTAAGATCAGTTACATTAGACGCTGGAAATGATTGAGTGTTTAGCGCAAAGTTTAAACTACCATTAAAAATGCCAGGTCTAGTTAACTGAAACAACATAGTCCGCCTAGAACCATTATTAGAAATCTGTATCCAAGTACTTATCGCAAAACTTCTAAAAACATCTGTTTTAAAAGCATTAAACTGGGTAGGGTAATATAAAAATCCAGCATTTAACCTTAATGCTTGTCCTTTAACACCTGTTGAAACATAACTATCGTTCAAAGAAGTTCCAGGTGCAGTATTTGACTTTGTTTCATTTTTTGAATTATCGAAAGGCCAATAAGCAACCAGACTTTCTGGAAACACTTCATCTGAAGAAGTAAATCCATCAATTTTTCCAATATAATCAGCAGTAGATACAGGAGGTAAATTATTTGGATTACCGTCTTTTTTACAAGATACTATCCAACTACTCAAAGCAAATAAACCCCAAAGCGAAAAGCTTATTTTATTATTTTTAAATTGCATATTATGATTTTTAAAAGTTCAATTAATAGCCAGGATTTTGTTTCAAAACCCCTGCAGTTAAATCAATCTGCGCCTGTGGTATGGGTAACAATGCATCTCTTGCCGCATTAAAATTTGATTTACCTGCTGCGTTCATTACATTTTGAGCAATACCCCATCTAACAATATCAAAGAAACGATCGTGCTCCATCGCCAATTCAATTCTTCTTTCATGTCTAATTGCATCTCTTAAAACAGATTGATCATTGGTAGTAACATCTGGAAGGATGGCATTATTTCCGGCCCTGGCTCTAAATCGAACACTATTTAAAGCTGCTTTTGCAGCAGTAATATTATTTGCCCCTCCTATCTCATTTGCTGCTTCTGCATACATTAATACTACATCTGCATATCTTAGAATACGAACGTTATTCCACCAACCAAATCTATTCCCTACAGCGGCTCTAGTTGTAGGATTGGTATGTACTTTATGATTATACCTAGGATTGGGTAAACCAACAGGAGTCACTTCGCCAAAAATGGTTACACCAGGTGTAGTTGGCGTACTAGTAAATAAAATCGTTCTTGCTCTACGAGGATCATTAGGCTCATACGCATCAGCTAAAACCGCACTAGGCGAATTCCATCCCCATCCCAAATCCCATGGACCCGCGCCTCTTACCCCTTGTAAATTGGTATATTGGATTCCTTGAGCAGTAGGATTAATTGCATCTGCTCTTGCTTGAACTTCAAAAACAGACTCTTTACTATTTTCACCTTCCTCAGAAAATATGGTATTGTATGGAGTATTCAAATTGTATTGACCAGAATTCATCACCATATTGGCTGCATTCATTGCTTGTGCCCATTTCTTTTGCGTTAAATATACTTTTGCTAACATACCATTTGCAGCTCCACTAGTAATTCTTCCTGGGAATTTCACTGCATCCCAGAATGCGGGCAAATAGGCAGCAGCAAAAATGAGATCATTCTCAATAAATGAATAAACTTGATCAACACTGCTTTGAGGAACATTATTTTGTGCCGCAGGATCAGCAAACAATGTATCGATGATTGGAACCCTTCCAAATAGTCTGGTCAACATAAAGTAAGAATATCCTCGAATAAATCTTACTTCAGCCTGAGATTGCAATTTGATAGCATCAGAAGCTACGATTTGTTTATTAGTACCAATTTGAAATAAAGTATTATTACATCTATTGATTAAACCGTAATAGCCCGTCCACAATCCATTTGATCTTGAACTATTTGGCAATACAGGAAAGTTATCCATACTAATAACGTCTGCTCCACCATCTGAAGGGGTACTTCCTTTATCCGCATCATCGCTTCTGATACTTGTTGCATTAATGAAACCATCTACGTGAACATTGTAATCACGTAAACTATTGTAAGCCCCAAAAATGTATTGGTCATAAGGTCCTGAACCTCCTGGATAAGGATAGTTTTCTTCATCATAACCACCTTGCCTTGTGGTATCCAAGAAATTCTTTTTACATCCTGTTAAAACAGAAATGGTTAATAGCAGTAACATCCATTTACCGATGCTTTTTCTATTTATTAAATTATTCATGGTTGAATATTTTTTTGCGTTCAATTAAAATGTAACATTTATACCTACAGAATATACCGCAGGAACAGGGAATACTCCATTGTCGGCACCACCGCCTAAAATGCTTCCAATTTGCGCTTCAGGTGAATAACCGGTAACTTGGCTCCAGCTCTTAATGTTTTGGCCGTTAATAAATACACGGGCTTTAGAGATACCGATTCTTCTTAATGCAGCGTCAGAAAAAGTATACCCAACTTGTAAAGTTCTTAATCTCAAATAATCTCCTGGCTCTAAATAATAACTACTGAATAAGAAGTTATTTCCTCTAGTATTATCTAAGATAGGTTCTACGTTGGTTGTACCTCCACCAGTCCATGCATTTAATCTATTCGCCTCATAATTTAAAGTTGCAAAATTTGCAATTCTGCGTTGCGTATAAATTTTGTTACCTGCAACACCTTGACCTTCGATTGTAAAGTCAAATCCTTTATAAGCCACATTGATATTTAAACCATAACTATATGGAGGAAAGGGTGTACCTAAAAAAGTACGATCTGCAGGTGTCAATAAACCATCCCCATTAATATCTGCATAAGCAATGTCTCCTGGTAAAGAATTATTGAAACGAGCCATTTTACCTAACTCAGCAGTAGATTGATAAATACCAATTTGTCTATATCCAAAGAAATATCCAATTGATTGACCTGTTTCAGTTAAGTTGGCTCCACCATTACCAAAAAGCTGAAAATTTATTCTATCTCCAATTGAATTAACGGTGTTTTTATTGTAGCTGAAATTGGGTGAAATAGAATAAGTGATTTCTTTACCAATCTTATCAGTCCAGTTTAAACTTAATTCGACCCCTTGATTGGTTATTTTTCCTAGATTGGTGAAAAAACTTCTGGTTTCATTCGGCAGAGTCACTGCTGTTAAAATATCTGAAGTAGTTCTGTTATAATAGGTAAACTCAACATTCAAACGATTGCGGAAAGTTTTTAAATCAAATCCAATGTCTAATCCTCTAACAACTTCCCATCTTAAATTTGGATCAGGTATGTAAGCAGCTTGTATTGCTGTGTATACATTATTACCAAAAATAGCGGTTGATGCATTTGAAATACCTGGTCTAAACAAGTTATCAGCAAAACCATTTGCATTACCTGTTTCACCCCATGCAGCCCTAAATTTTAGAAAATTGATAAAATTGAATTTTCTAACAAATGATTCTTCAGATGCAATCCATCCTAAACCAACAGAGCCAAATGTACCCCAACGATTCTGTGGTGCAAACTTTGAACTTCCATCTCTTCTTACGGTTGCATTGATTAAAAATTTATTTTGATAAGCATAACTTAATCTACCAAACATACCCATAATGGCGCTCTCACTTCCACCGCCGCCATACAACCCTGGATTATTGGGGTTAATGGTACTCAAGTACCAAAAATCTGGGTTATTAGGAACATTCACTGAAGTATCTCTTCTATTACCATTGATATTTGTACTTACACTATAAATAGAAGTGAAACCAACCAACGCAGTTAACTTATGACCATTTCTTAATTGCTTATCATATGTAAGCGTATGATCTTGCTGGTAACGCTTAAATTCTGCCATCTCCTGACTTACACCGGTTCTAATTGTATTATCAAAGAAAGTAGTTGTTGGTGCTGTGCCCTCTCCTAAATTGATAAAAGTAAATGGCAATGGAGTATATGACCTAGAATTATTAAATCCAAGATCAGCAAAGAAAGATGACTTAAAAGTGAAATCCTTTAAAAACTTCACTTCTGCATATAATGAACCAATAAACCTAAAACCTTTATTGATATCTGTTCCATTATTTCGGTTTAATGCGGCTATAGGATTGCCTACTTGTGCACGCTGAAAGGAAGGCATGCTAAAGTAAGTGGTTGCATTTTGCTGAATTGGGACAATTGGTGCAGCCCATAATGCATTGGTTAAACTAACTCCTGCAGGATTTTGAATCCAATGAAATGCATTGACTTCTCCACCAACTTTAATATTACTATTGAAACGAACTTCATGATTCAAACGAATCATATACTTCTCATAACTATTGAATTTTACTACTCCGTCTTGTTTATTATATCCAATATTGAGATAAGTACTACTCTTTTCTGAATTATTAGAAACACTTAAGTTATTGGTTGTAAGTAATGCATTCTGTAAAATTTCATTTTGCCAATTGGTATTTGCAGTGTAATTGCTATAATCGAATGGAGCAGCATTAATATTAGCCAATTGAGCGTCATACAATTTTTTAAAACCAGCTGCATCGGTTACTTTAATTTTATCAACAACTTTTTGAAAGCCTACCGTACTTTGGAAATTGATTCTTGTTTGACCTCTTGCTGCTTTTTTAGAAGTGATAGCAATCACACCATTAGCTCCTCTTAAACCATAAATTGCAATGGATGAAGGATCCCTTAAGATATCAATCGTCTCAATATCTGCCGGATTTAAGAAATCTATATTGTCTTGTAAAATACCATCCACAACATAAACTGGGCTTGCACTATTTGTACTGTTCACGCCTCTTATTCTTACAACCGGACTTGCACCAGCAACACCAGAATTTGCTACCGTTAATCCAGCAACCCTACCCTGAAGTGAGCTAATTGGGTTGGTATTAGGCATTTTTGCCAAATCATCTCCCTTGATTGTTGTAACAGAACCGGTTAGGTCTCTTTTACGTTGAGTGCCATATCCAGTTACTACTACTTGTTCTAAATTATTAACCGCAGCAATTAATGAAACATTCAAATCTCTTTTACCAGCAACTGGAATTTCTTGTGAGTCATATCCGACTGATGATATAAGTAGTTTAGCATTGTCATCTGCTACGGTAATGCTGAATGCTCCATTATTATCTGTTGTGGTACCCACTTGTGTTCCTTTCACTTGAATGGATGCGCCACTTAAGGGTTCTCCTGAAGCAGATGTTATTCTACCCTTAACAACAATCTCAGCTAATTCCTTGGTTGAGTTATTAGTTTCTTTTAGAACTACTAAATTAGTACCGAGTACTTTATAATTAATTCCAGTATTAACTAATAGCTTACCCAAAATTTCATCTAAAGTAGCATCCACCATGTTAATGGTTACTTTGGGCTTACCTTTTACAACCTCTTCAGCAAATAAAAACCGATAATCCGTTTTTTTCTCTACTTCAAACAATGCTTTTTTAAGATCAAGAGAAGCCATCTTTATAGTAATCCGGCTTTGTGATAAACCGATTGCGGAAACTTGCATACATACAAGTAGCAGTAAAGCAGTAGTTATTTTCATGATTCGGGCAAGCTTTTGTATAAAAAGATCTTTGTGTGAAACAACAGGTGTTTCAATATTTTTCATATTTTCAAATTGAAAGGGTTATGAATTACATACAGATTGAACAGTTTGTTTTTTTCTAAACCTGGCGGAGTTCCGCGCCAACGGAACTTCGCCCAATTTTATGTTGAATTCAGTCTTAATCTCATATGGCAGCAATTTTATTGGTAAATAATAATCGTATTTCCTTTTTGGATTGTCTTAAATGGTATAATTAGTTTTAAGGCTTCTATTGCTTGGTCAACCGTTTCTTTTTCAAAATTTCCATTCATTCTGTTCAATTTTAGACCTTCAGATTGAATTTCAATCTTCACATTATACCAGCGTTCCATCATTATGGCGAGCTCTTCAAATGTTTGGTCTCTAAAAACGAGCTTATTTTCTACCCATTGATTTTCTGCTACGGAACTATCTGGTGTAATAAACTTCAGCTTATTAATAGATACCGCAGGCAAAAGGTCAATTGTTTTTTGCTTTTTTTGTGCTTCAATCAATTCATTTTCAACTATCAATTTTTCATTGGGAGACAAAATGATTTTATCGTCTGGTCTATTTTTGATAGTGACTTCAATTCTTCCTTTTATAAGACTTGTTTCTGTTTGTTTGTCTTCAGGATATGCTTTTACATTAAACACTGTACCCAGCACTTTGATCCTGATACTTTTGGTATTAATAATAAAGGGAACTTCCTTATTTTTTACAACATCAAAATACCCTTCTCCTGTTAAGGATACTTCACGTGTTGTTTTACCAAAATCCTTTTGATATTCAAGTTTGCTCCCTCCATTTAACCATACAACAGATCCATCAGGTAATTTTACTTGAGACTTCGATCCTAATCTTGTAGAAATTTCATTCAATTCTGGCTGCTTCTTTGCAATTGATTTTATTGTTGGTTCTTTAGTAAAAAAATATAATACTCCAATAATCATAATCATTGAGGCAGCAGCATAATAAGCCCATTTAGGAATAAATTGAAGTAGTCTTAATTTTGGCGGATGGAGAGATACAGCATTATCCTGCTCTAAATCAAATTGATTTTTTTCGGCCAATTTATTTAAATGAAGCATGAATGCATCTTCAGCTTTTTCCTTATTGAATACTGGGGGAATTTGCCAGATATTCTCTAGCTGCTGTACTGCAAATTGCCATTCAGGATGGTCCTTAATAGATTGGTTAAGCTCAATAAGTTCTTGCTCATTCGCTTCGTTTGCAATCTTTTTAGCAATTAATAACCAAAATCGTTCCTGACTCATTGTTTTAGTTAGTTCCTATACTATAACAACTGAGTGGTGCTTTTACCCCTAAAAAGATAAATTATTTTTTAAATTTTTTTTCTAGCACCGGTTTGGGTTGAAGGTCAACCGGCATACTTTGAGCCATTCTACGCATTGCGATGGCCATTTGCGCCTCTACTGTTTTTACAGAAATAGATAATAATTCTGCAACTTCTCTGTATTTTAATCCATCCTCTTTAATTAACTTGAATATCAACCTGCAGCGATTCGGAAGGCTATTAATGGCCATTTTAATTTTCAAAACCATGTCTTCTGTAATCATTAATAAGTCGGGCCTAAAATAAATACTATTTAACTGAACCTGCCATTCATCCATTGAAAGCCCTGCTCTTCTCTTTTGCTTTTTTAATAAATTCAATGACATATTTCGAACAGTTGTATAAAAATAATACAACGGAGACTCTAGCTGACAAAGCTGTTCTTTCCGTTGTATAATTAAAATAAATAATTCAGAAACAATATCTTCTGCTTCTTCTTCAGACCTTACAATAGAAAAAGAGAATTGCTTTAATTTTCCATGTAATTGAATAAATAAAGTGCGATATGCCGACTGATCATTGTTATAAGCAATCGCAATCAGCAAATCTTTAATTTCCTCATTTCCCCCTACTGAATTCGAAGAATGCATCTACGTCTTTTTTAAATTGCACTAGTGATGGTTTGTGAATATAGTACATATGACCTGATTCGTAAAAATAGAACTTCACATTTTTTCTTTGTTCGGGTCTTAAAAACATATGTTCAATATCGTATTGGGCAGTAAAATAAGGTGTCGCAAAATCATAGTAACCAGCTCCCATATATACTTTTAAATCTGGGTTCTTACTCATGGCATCTCTTAAACTTTCAGCAACATTTAAAAATTGGTTTTGAACATTACTATAATTCCAAGGATAAACTTCTCCAAAAATATTGTACCCGTTTTCTTCTTTAAAGTTTAATTCTCTTTGAAAATAATCATTTATTGTTGCCGTAAAAGGCCCATCAATATTGGCAAAGGATGGATCAAAGCTGTTGACTTCACCAGCATCATCTAAATCTCTTCCAGTAAACCTAGCATCTAAACGGCCGATGCTTAATCCATCTTTTCGTCTAAGCTCTTTATAAAATCGGCTCTCTTCTACTCTTAAGTTTGCTTGCAAACAATACTCTTTAGACAAACCAGTATAATAACTCATTTTCTCGGCAATGGCATTCTTTTCAGATTCGGTTAACCACCCACCTTTAATCAGTGCAGACGCATAAGATCCAATTGCAAAAGCTTCCGCTTCTTTCAATGCATTTTGCAAATTAGCTTGTAAAGCTGGTGCTAATTTTTTATGGTACCATGCTGCGGCTGTATAAGAAGGAATGTATAAAGCTCTTGGCAAATCATTCCCCACATAATAATCATTGGTGCCAAAATTGAGCACAGCTGAAATCATGAAAATTCCATTTAAGTAAATTCTGTGCTTGTCTTGTAAATATTTGGATAACCCAGCAGCCCTTGTTGTACCATAACTTTCACCAGCTAAGTATTTTGGAGAACCCCATCTTTCATACCTAGATAAAAAATGTCTGATGAATGATGCCATAGAAGCAACGTCTTCGTTAAACCCATGAAACTGCTTAGGATTCTCTCCTGGAGCAGGTCTGCTAAAACCTGTTGAAACCGGATCAATAAAAACCAAATCGGTTTTGTCTAACCAACTGTATTCATTGCTAATAAAAGAATACGGAGGACCTTCAGAAAACCCTTCATCGTTAAACTGAACTCTTTTAGGGCCTAATCCTCCCATATGTAACCAAACAGATGATGAACCTGGACCACCATTAAAAGTGAATGTAACAGGTCGCTTTATTGCATCATCTCCGTCTTTTTTGTAATAAGTAAAGAACATTTTTGCTATTAGCTTACCGGTATCATTTTTCAAATGCAAGTAACCGGTGTAAGCAGTATAGTCTACCTTTTTTCCAGCAATTGTAACACTGTTCTTTGTTGTTACTACTGAAACACCTGCAGGTGTAGGCTCAATAACAGGCGCAGTTTTTTGTGCTTGTAAAAAAGAAATGGGCGCGAATAAAATAAAAAAGAAAAGATACTTTTTCATAATACTTTCATTTGGGCTTTAAATTAAGTTAATTATTGTTTTGCATCAAGCACTTCAATATCAAATACTAATACACTATTTGCTGGGATGTCTTTGCTCCTACTTCTAATCCCATAAGCTAGACCAGAGGGGATGATTACTTTAATGGTTCCGCCAACATTGATTTTTGGAACTGCTAACTGCCATCCTTTAATTAACCTATTCAATGGGAAAGTAGCAGGCTTCTCCTTTGTTTGATCAAAAATACTGCCATCGGAAAGCAATGATCCCTTATAGTAAACAGTTACGGTATCAGTAACTTTAATTGGCTTTCCAGCACCTTGTTTAAGTATATGATAGTAAACCGAAGACTCATTTCCAGTAGTATCAAGGGTTCCTTTACTTACCGCTGCTTTTATAGATTCTTCATCTAGTTTAGCCTGAACCAAAGAATCTGAATTTCTGTTTAAATCTACATTGGGTCTTTGACCTGTAGGTTGCCTGAATAAGCTTTGGCCAAATTGAATATTAGCTGGCTTAAATCCACCATGACTCAAATAAAATTGTTTCCCATCAACCCCAGCACTATAATCAATGCGATGCCCTGCTTTGCCTGTAGCATCGTAGGAAAATTTACTGGTCAATAATTCTTCCCATCGACCATTTGATTTTTGAATCCACTGATTTCCAAAATAAGCCTTGCGTTCTAGCTGACCATTTAAGCCCCAAAAATTTTCACTAAAAGAATAAAGATTTTTTAAATAGTTACCATCTTTTGGTGCACGAAAACTTGCTATTAATTTCCATTTCCCTGTTTCAGGAATAAAAAAGTATCCTGAATAAATAGTATTTGAATTAATACTGTCGGTTAAAGCAAAAACCATGAACTGATATTTTTCTCCTGTTTTCCAAGGATACACAAAATGACTATGCCCCCCTGTGCCTTCATTCCCAAAATCATTCGCAACTACATTATATCCTTTAGCCAATAGTTTTACTTTATTTGAATCGGGCACTTTGTTGCGATCAATTGCTTCATTGCCTGCATCCCAAACAGAAAAAATAATCCTTCTCTCTGATGGGCTATTAACTTGTATACCAAAATATCCTCTTTTAAAACCACAAGCCATAT
This sequence comes from Sediminibacterium sp., assembly GCA_040403845.1. Lineage (GTDB taxonomy): Bacteria > Bacteroidota > Bacteroidia > Chitinophagales > Chitinophagaceae > Sediminibacterium. Next base: position 22,665 of record JBBAJU010000010.1, on the reverse strand, counting down.
AATAACTGTACAGATGATCTGCTCCATCGGGTACCACCATTTCACTATAAAAAGCCATCGCTTTAATTGAATCTTCCAATGGATATTTCAAATGAACTGATGCAGCATTTCTTCTTTCTACTGGATTAAAATGGATTCCATCTGTTGCGGCTCCCTTTAATTCTAATGATTGAATATTTGCAATGGATTTTCCTACTTTTTTAATATTAGAAATAGTAATTGAATAAAAACCAGTATCAGTAATGATAACTTTTCCCACTAAGGTTTTCTTTAGTGCTGACCCCGAAACCAGTTTAGTTCTAAAGGTTTTTCCCGCTACAGCAATTTCAATGGTAGAACCCGTATTTATTTTAGTAGACAATAAACTCAATTGAAGTTCTCCTGGATTTTTTACATAAAAAAACCAGCTTATTTTCTGTTGAGGATCAATCCAATTTTGTAACCCATTTTTAGCAGAAAACAATTGGGCATCTTCTTTTTCTGCAGGAACAGCATAGCCAGTATAAGCAGGAATTAATACTGTTTGAGCAGATAGATTCGTTACGGTAAAATAAAGGCAAAGCAATAATAGAAAACGAGTCATAAGCATGAATTAACCTTAAACTTAGGAAAATCAACGCAGACTTTTACAAAAGTAGTCCTGCTAAAAACAGATAAGCAAAACTAAAATAGATAATCAACCCAGTTACATCCACTAAAGTTGCTACAAATGGAGCAGAAGAAACTGCAGGATCAGCCCCAAGTTTTTTTAATAAGATCGGCAACATCGAGCCTGTTAGCGTTCCCCACAAAACCACACCAATGAGGGAGAAGCCAACTGTTGCTCCAATCATTGCCCAATGAGGGCCATACACATTAGGAATAATAGCGTGCCAAATAGCTACTCGAAAAAATCCTAACAACCCCAAGACCGAGCCTAATAAAACACCACTAATGATTTCTCTTTTTAGCACTCTCCACCAATCTGATATATATATTTCTCCAACTGCCATTGCTTGAATAATCAAAGTGGAAGCTTGGGATCCGCTATTGCCCCCACTAGATATAATTAAGGGAACAAATAAAGCCAGTATCAAGGCCTTGGCAATTTCATCCTCAAAATGCCCCATTGCAGTTGCAGTTAGTAATTCTCCAATAAATAAAACGATTAACCACCCTACCCTTTTTCTAAATAGTTTCAATAATGGAATATCTAAATAGGGTTCATTCAACGCTTCTGTTCCACCCATTTTCTGCATGTCTTCACTGAACTCTTCATTGGCTACCCACAACATGTCATCGATGGTTACAATGCCTAATAAAATATTATTTTCATCAACAACAGGTAATGCTACTCTATTATTCATTTTAAAAACCTGACTAGCATTTTCTTGGTCATCATTAACCTGTAGAGAAACAACCCTCCCATCAATTACATCTTCAATCCTTTTTTCGGGAGATGCTAAAATAATGTCCCTAATTCTTACATCATCAATCAATAGCCCATTCGCATCAATTACATAAATCACATCAATGGTTTCACTATTCCTAGCATATTTGCGAATGGTTTCAAACACTTCGGTCATGGTATTGTGTAAGTATACATACACATAATCTGGTGTCATCAATCGGCCAACACTATCTTCCGGATAACCCAATAATGACAGGGTGATTTTTCTTTCCTCAGGGTCTAATAACTTAATTAAATCTCTTATTGCTGCTTTGGGTAATTCTTCTAAAAAGTCTGTTCGATCATCCGCTGGTAATTCGTTTAATAATTCTGCAGTTTTTGCCGAAGGCAGTTCTTTTACAATATCTTTTTGTTGTGCAATATCCAAGATTTTAAATACGCTAGCTGCCCTATGTATGGCCATATTAGCCACAATCCGAGCTTCGTATTCGGGATATTCATTAATCAAATTTGCAACATCACTAATATTTTGATCATTCAAGAATTCCCTTATTTCAAGGGTATCTTCTTTTTGAATTAATAATTCAAACTGTTCAAATAAATTAGGTTGCTCCAGTTCCAAAGACATAACTAAAATTAACTATTTTCTTGTTGCATCATTAAATAGGCTTTAATAAATCCATCAATTTCTCCGTCCATCACAGGAGCTATATTGCCTACCTCATAATCTGTTCGATGATCCTTGATCATTTTATAAGGATGAAAAACGTAAGACCTAATTTGACTTCCCCATTCAATTTTTTTCTTACCAGCATTGGTGGCGTCAATCACTTCTTGTCTTTTTCTCAATTCTTCCTCATACAAACGGCTCTTCAACATTTTCATGGCCAATTCTCTGTTTTCGCCCTGTGTTCTTGCTTGCTGACATTCAACAATGATACCGCTTGGCAAGTGTTTAAGCCGAACAGCTGTTTCTACTTTATTTACATTTTGACCACCGCTTCCACCAGATCTGTAAAAAGCCCATTCTAGATCGCTAGGGTTAACATTTATTTCAATGCTTTCGTCAATTAGTGGATATACAAATACGGATGCAAAAGAAGTATGCCTTCTAGCATTACTATCAAATGGAGATATACGAACCAAACGATGCACACCACTCTCCGCTTTTAAAAATCCATAAGCAAAATCCCCATCAAATTGAAGCGTTGCACTTTTAATTCCTGCTCCATCCCCTTCTTGAAAATCGAGTTCGGTAACTTTCCACCCCTGCTTCTCACCATACATTCTATACATTCTAAGCAACATTTCTGCCCAGTCTTGACTTTCGGTACCACCTGCGCCAGGATTAATTTGGAGCACAGCTTGCAATTCGTCTTCGGGCTTGTTGAGTGTGCTCTTGAATTCAGCTTCTTCAATCTGAGAAAGCGCAGACTGAAATGCTTCCTTGGTTTCATCTTCCGTAGCATCGCCTGCTTTCCAGTAATCAAATAAAAGCACAAAGTCTTCCACAGCATTCTCTAATTGCTTGTACAACTTTAGCCAGTATTCATTTACTTTGATTTCTTTCATCACCGAAGTGGCACGGGCATTATCGTCCCAAAAACCTGGTGAAAGGGAAAGTTGTCTGTCGGTATCTACTTTGTATAATCTATTATCAACGTCAAAGAAACCTCCTCAGAACCATTACGCGGTCCCTCATAAATTTAACTTGCTCTTGTGTCATGCAACAAAAATACAAAAGTTGAAGCAGGATTAGTGCTAGAGTTTAATAAACTGCTTATGGGCAATGATTTTACCCTATCCCGTAACAATTTCAACAGTATATACTCCTTTGGGCAACTGGGTTAATGCTAAATCATATACCATATTCCCTTCAATATTACTAGTGTTGATTTGCTTATTCATCATGACTAAGCCCCCATTAGAAACAACTTTTATAAATGTTTTATCGTTTGTCAAAGGCTTAAACACAATTTTTGTAGAATACTAAACAGGGTTAGGAAACAGTGGCTAAATTCCCGCTAACAATAGTACTTCCAACAGTTTTTAAAACTACTTTTGATTTTTGAACAACCACATTATTGTGGACCCATTCAATTTGATAAGGGTTCCTACTAAAAGTATTAGAAATATTGTTTTCTCCAGCACACTTGGGTCCTTTAATATTCACAAATATACACTGTGCAGAAAGCTATAGGAATCCTATTGTCAAGAACAATAAGAACAGCATTTTCATTTTATTTCTAAACACCTAAGACATCTATAGATGTTCTAATAAAATAAAAAAAACCATAAACCTCGTAAGCCGGATTCTGTTTCAATTCCATCATTTATCTGGCCGCAACATTACTATTGCGATCTTGCTGCCTACCCTGGATGGTGTTCCAATAAATTGGAAACGAGAACGAGCCGCCCTCTAACAATCCTTTACATGGCATTACAGTACCCAAGGTTTACCCGCAGTAGGTGTTACCACCCACCACCGTGAGCTCTTACCTCACATTTTCATCTTTTCCATGTTTAACCATGGTAGTTATTTTCTGTGGCACTCTCTCTTTCCCAATAAATTGGGAAGCCGGCGCTTAACCGGTGGGTTGCTCTATACTGTCCGGACTTTCCTCCCCAACAAGTTGGAGCGATGGCTCGGGTTTATAGTTATATAAAGATACAGAAAGATATAATAGCGTTAATATTTAAAAAAAACTTGGGTTGCACCAAAACCAAATCGGGAATCGTATTGATTATAAAAATGTTTTACTTCTCTTCTGATTTTAAGCAATTCATGTACTTCTTCTCTTAGTTTACCAGTTCCCATTCCATGAATTACTACCATATCTGCTTGACGATGCGCCACAGCAATGTCTAACCATTTTTCTAATTCGCTTAACTGAAGCGTCAAAATTTCGAAGTTACTCATAGTTGAGTAGGCATCAGTAAGCTTTTCAATATGCAAATCAATTACTGAACGACCAGGAGGTAAATATTCTTTTACTTTTCCTGCATCATATACCTTATACCCCTTCGCTCGCAAACTATCAAGCGGTAAGGCATCTAAAGCTTTATCTGGATAGTCATTAAATAGAGTGTACGAAAAAGTGGGCTCATTGTTTTCTTTGAGTAATTCAATTTTTTGAAAAACCTGTTTGGGTTTTAGTTTCAATTGAACTTCGTAATGATCTGCCTTCCCTTTTTGTGGATTGAGTAAACTAAAATCAAATGAAAATGAAGGGGTATCATTAACTGCTTCAAATTTAATATCGTGCAAATAAAAATCATGAAAGGGTTGAATTTCATTTTTCAACGAAAAAAATTCCGCTCCATTAAAGTATTGATGATATAGAAATTGATACCCTTGACTGGTTTTATTTACTAAGTGTATTTTTAGCAACTCTACTACTTCATCATTAAAATCATCCAAAGCAAACTTGGGAATAAATGACAACCACACCCCTTCTGAAACCTTAATTTGATTAGGCTGTGGCTTTTCTTTTGGCAACTGATCAACATATGTTTTAGGCTCAATTTTTTTAGAAGGGATATTTTTTTTCTCAGTAAATCTTTTGAAATAAGGAAAATCAATTTGATCCATATAGGCTGGGAACTTCACTCCTCTTACTTCAATCATCACCATTTTATCGTTGATGATTTCAATTACCTTACCCTCTTCATTGCTATGCAACACTAAAATATCATCCCCTATTTGGTACTTCATGATTGAGCCAGTTTGCTTTTGTTTTTACCGTAAAAGAAATAAATAATTAAACCCAATGCCATCCATCCAAAAAACCATAACCAACTAATTGCTGGTATTTCAATCATCAAGTACAAGCAACATAGTGCTCCTGCAACAGGAATAAAGGAGTACGATCTCATAAAACTATAGAATGCAGTAACCAATGCAATCAACATAAAAATCAAAAACAAGACTTCTTGAAATCCTTCATTACCCATGTTCACAAACGCATCATTAATTCTATTTCTGAACAAATAAGTAATCAATAAAACAATGACAGGAATAATGAATTTGCCATTGATGTATGGAAGTTGAAAGCCCTTTTTTCCCGCACCTTCGGCCATTTTAGGTAAAACCAATACTCCAAAACAAACCAAAACGAAAGCGAATAAAGTTCCAATGCTGGTAAGGTCGGTCATAAACCCACTACTAATAAACAAAGAAGGAATCCCAACTATTAGACCAGTAACAATGGTTGAAAAAGATGGGGTCTGGTATTTAGGATGCACTTGTGCAAATTTTTTAGGCAATAATCCATCCCTACTCATACTCATCCAAATACGTGGTTGCCCCATTTGAAAAACCAGTAAAACACTGGTAGTCGCAACTACTGCACTCACAGAAATCAAGTAACCAATTTTATTCATATTCAACTTATCAAAAACATAAGCCAAAGGATCATCTACTTTCAATTCACTGTAATGCACCATTCCTGTTAAAACCAATGCCACAAGAATATATAATACGGTACAAATTAATAAAGAGTACATCATTCCTTTTGGCAAATCTCTTTGTGGATCTTTACATTCTTCAGCTGTAGTAGAAATAGCATCAAATCCAATATAAGCATAGAATACTGCAGAAACCCCAGCTAATACCCCTCCAAATCCATTTGGCAAGAATGGGGTCCAATTATTTTTATCAACATAGAAAAATCCAACAATAATGATTCCAATAATTACGGCTAATTTAAATATTACCATGATATTGGTACTGCGCTTACTTTCCTTAATACCAATATAAGCCAACCAAGTAATCATCATAACAATAAAAAATGCAGGAACATTTAAAATAACTTTCCATGAACCAATCATCGGGGCATTCATAATAGCATCATACCCCAATTTTGCATGCTTGGTCATAGTTTCAGGTGCTTCCCCAGCAGCTAATGCTTTCACTGCTTCTTCATATCCTAGTTGTGCATTGCTTGCATTCGTAGACAACCATCCTGGTAAATGAATATGAAAGCCTTCTAATAAATTATTAAAATAGCCGCTCCAACTAATGGCAACAACTATATTTCCAATAGCATATTCTAAAATAAGCGCCCATCCGATTATCCACGCAACTACTTCACCAAAAGAAACATAGGCATAAGTGTAAGCGCTCCCAGAGATAGGAATTCTACTTGCAAACTCTGCATAACATAAAGCACTGAAGCCACAAGTGATTGCGGTAATCACAAATAAAATAGCGATTCCTGGGCCTCCATTATAAGCGGCGGACCCAATAGTAGAGAAGATGCCTGCGCCAATAACAGCTGCAATCCCCATAAAAGTGAGGTCTTTAACACCTAACACTTTTTTAAGCCCACCGGCATGAGAATCACTCATACCAGCTGCTGCATCAGCAGTAATTTTATCTAATGATTTCTTTCTAAACAAAGAAGACATGTATAATTATTTTGGTAGGAAGATAAGCAAATTAAACATCTCGTTGAATCAAGAAGTTGGCCAATTCTTTCAATGGCTGTTTTCTAGTTGAAACTACTGCAATAGCTTCTAGGTGTTTCAAAGCAGTATTTAAGTAGTGCTCTTTTAAAGTATTAGCCCAAGCATCTACCCCACAAGCTTTATAAATAGACAAAACTTTATCTACTTTACCAGCAGACTGATCCTTCATTAATTGCATTAACTGGAGGCGCTGTTCTTCAGGAGCAACTTCAAGGGTATGCAATAACAAAAATGTTTTTTTGTTTTGTCGGATATCTCCCCCTACTTCTTTACCAAATTTTTCAGGATCGCCAAATGCATCTAAATAGTCGTCTTGAATTTGAAAAGCAATCCCTAAATTTTTACCAAACTCATATAAATGTAGGCAATTCCCCTCGCTAGCACCACCAATGATTGCGCCCATTTCTAAACTAGCCGCCAATAAAACAGAGGTTTTTAAGGTAATCATTTGAATATATTGATCAAGAGAAACCATGTCTTTTTGTTCAAAATCCATGTCGATCTGTTGGCCTTCACAAACTTCTTTTGCAGTTGTATTAAATATGCGGAGAATCTTTTGTAAGTAAGGACCATTCATCTTATTAATGTATTCGTAAGACTTGATCATCATCACATCACCCGCCAAAATAGCGGTGTTATTATTGTACTTCGTATGCACCGTTTCCATGCCACGTCTTAAAGCAGCTGCATCCATGATGTCGTCATGAATTAATGTGAAATTGTGAAACAGCTCAACAGCAGTAGCAAGTTGATATGCATCAGCATGAATTTCATTAAACAGTTCATTACCCATTAAACATAAGATGGGCCTGATTCTTTTCCCACCAATCGTTAAAAAATAATTACAAGGATCATACAATGATGCAGGTTCACTATCAAAGTGGGCCGAAGAAAATTGTTCGCTAAACTGCGTAACTAATTGTTTAAATGAATACATGCTACAAACCTAATTTAAAATAAATGGAACTCTTCAACAGCTTAACAATTTTTTTATTCAATCAGTTGATAATTGGCATGATTTTGTTAGTAAAAAATAAAACAAAGACTATGAGAAGAACACTTGCACTATTAGTTGCCATACTTATTGGCGGAACCATTTACGCTCAAAATAATGGAACGAGTTATCAAACAGCCTTAGGGGTAAAAATGTATCCAGGAGCTATATCGGTAAAACATTTTGTTGCAAAAGGTAAAGCCATTGAAGGCTTGGGCTATATTTCAGAGGATGGATTTAGATTGACTGGTTTATATGAACTCCACTTTCCAATCGCTCGAGTCGAAGGTTTACAGTGGTACGTGGGAGGCGGTGGACATATTGGAATATGGAGCAATAGTTGGAAAAACAGGTATCCCACAAGGGCTAGTGGACTGGCAATAGGAGTTGATGGTGTTTTAGGATTAGATTATAAAATCAAAGGAGCACCGCTCAACCTCAGTTTTGATTGGCAGCCCTCCTTTAATATTATTGGATACAACTATTTCGAAGGCGGTTGGGGAGGCCTTGCAATACGCTATACTTTCTAAAAAAATAATTGAGACAATACATTGGCTGGATCGTTGGTGGCAGGTTTCAAACCCAAGAATTTATTCATTTGATTTTTGACCAATATTCCAGCCAATTTTGATTTTAGCCCTTGAAAAATTCCAGATTGGCGCTGCGTATATTCAGCAGGGTTGGTTTTTTGTTTTGCAATAATTTTAGCTTTCTGGGTTAAATAATCGGTTATAGCAGCTCCAACTTTAGTCTTTTGTGCAGCAGTAAGCACTAGCGCGGGAGATAATTTTCCCATGATTCCACTGGTTAAACTGTTTACATCAAATCCTGAATTACTGGTAATCGCTTTGGCTTTGTCTAATACATTGCCTAATTGAGCATTGGCATTAGATGCAGCGAATGCTGCAAAAGCAAATAAAAGTAGTCCCTTTTTCATACTATTTATTATTGAATAGAAAATAATGTATCAACAAAAGCATCTTTATTAAAGAGGAGTAAATCTTCAACCTTTTCGCCTACTCCAATATATTTTACAGGAATACTGAATTGATCGGCAATGGCTAATACTACCCCGCCCTTTGCCGTACCATCTAATTTAGTGATGGCTAAGGCCGTAACATTGGTTGTAGCAGTAAAATGGCGTGCTTGTTCTACTGCATTTTGACCAGTAGAGCCATCTAAAACCAATAAAACTTCATGAGGGCCATCAGGAACAACCTTTTGAATAACTCGTTTAATTTTGTTCAATTCATCCATTAAATGAGCTTTATTATGTAAGCGACCAGCAGTATCAATAATGACAATATCCGCATTTTTAGCAACGGCACTAGCCACTGTATCATACGCTACCGCACTGGGATCAGAGCCCATCGCTTGCTTTACGATTGGCACACCCACACGTTCACTCCAAATGGTCAATTGGTCTACAGCAGCCGCTCTAAATGTATCTGCTGCCCCAAGAATAACAGAATTACCAGCTGCTTTAAAGCGAGAAGCCAGTTTTCCAATTGTAGTTGTTTTACCTACCCCATTCACCCCAACTACCAATATGATATACGGCTTTTTGCCTTCAGGTGCAGTAAACCCAATCAATGAATCTGCAGGTGCATCTACTAAAACGGATGCAATTTCTTCTTGAAGTATCTTATTTAACTCACTAGTATTGAGATATTTATCATTTTTTGCTCTCTGTTCAATTTGCTTGATAATCTTCAAGGTAGTTTCAACCCCAACATCTGCACCAATCAATGCTTCTTCTAAATTATCCAGCACTTCATCGTCGATGGTAGTTTTACCAACAATTGCTTTGGTTATTTTAGACAAAAATCCTTCCTTGGTTTTTTGCAGCCCTTGGTCAAGACTTTCTTTCTCTTTTTTACCAAATAATTTATCGAAAAAACCCATAGTTCAAGTATTTATGGTTTAATACAAAAAAGCCTCCGACGATGATGAAGGAAGCTTTAAGATTATTAACAGCAAAAGACTACTTAGTTGAGATAAACTCGTTTACCTTGTCTTTGTGGATGATTTGCTCTTTGAAAGTATATGCACCAGTTTTAGGGCTACGAACGGCCTTAATTACTTTAGTCCAGTTCTTTGCTTCAGCTGCTGCTTTTAAGTCTTTTACCTTCGCGTTTTTGGAAGCTACTTTAGCCATGATTATTTGATTTCTTTATGAACGGTTACTTTTTTCAAAATTGGGTTGAATTTCTTCAATTCAATACGCTCAGGCGTATTCTTCTTGTTCTTAGTGGTAATATAACGACTTGTACCGGCCTGACCGCTGGTCTTGTGCTCAGTGCACTCTAATATTACTTGAACCCTGTTACCTTTCTTTGCCATTTTGTAGGTAGTTTACTTTTTTAGTTAGATTTTAGCGCCGTTGGCTCTCATTTCTTTGATTACTGTACTAAGACCATTCTTATTAATGGTTCTGAGAGCGTCAGTAGACACTTTCATAGTTACCCAACGGTCTTCTTCTGCAAAGAAGAAACGCTTTTTTTGCAAATTAGGTAAGAAACGACGCTTGGTTTTAATGTTTGAGTGAGAAACACTGTTACCAACTATTGGCTTTTTACCGGTTATCTGACATACTCTTGCCATGACTCAAATGTTTTTTTCCGATTTTTTCGGACGGCAAAGGTAAGCAAATCCACCAAAATAACAAGAGTAAAAAAGGTTTTTTTCCATTTTTTTTCAAAATCAACACAAAAGTACGCTTTTCAGCAACCTTTTGTCAAGTGTGAAAAAAGCATTAACAATTCTCATCACAGCAAAATGCTCCTTAACATTTCTTGAACAAATTGCCTGAAAAGAGCTACAGTAGCCAATTTCAACGAATTATACAAAAAGCTATTCACCGCATGCCTTACCATTCATCTAAATGCCCCCTAAAGCAATGTAACCTATCACAATTGACTTCGTCTGATATATGCAAGCAAGTAGTTTTGACTTGAAAAAATTAAATAACTAACACAAAATAAAACAACATGAAAAAGATTTTAATTGCAGCAGCCATTTTAGTAAGCACAAGTAGCTTTGCTACTACCACCAACAATTCAAACGACAAAGGCAACTTAAAAAGCTTATTAGGTAAGGTTTCCAATATTCAGTGGAAACTTGCCGATAATTTTGAAAAAGCCAGCGTTTTAGTAGAAGAGCAAAAAGTGGATGTTTATTACAATACAGATGGAGATTTAATTGGCACTACCCGTTACCAAGATTTTGACAAACTTCCCAAAAATGCAATTAAAACCATTACAAAGAAATACACTTACCCTGAATACAGTTTACTTGAGTGCATCTCTTTTGTGGATAGTTCTAATGAAAAGACTTATTATGTTTCTATGATAAGCGAGAACAGTTACCTTGTTTTAGTAATTACAGAATATGGAGAAGTAAACGTTTTTTCAAATAATAAAAAATAGTACTCAATAGCAATTCGGTTTAAAAAGAGAGGCCGTTCCGAAAGGGGCGGCTTTTTATTTAGGGAAACTAATCTTTCCCATGGTTACCGCAGGAATACCTGCTTTACCCCCACCAATTTCAATTGCACCACCTGCTATATGTTCATTCGCTAAAACAGCAAATAATACTGCTTCTTTTGCATCGGGATGAATATGTAATGCGTCCGTCGTAAAAAAAGAGGAATCGGGTAAAGCCGATTGAATATGCTCCATAATCAATGGATTATGCATTCCTCCACCACTGCTATAAATAGATAAATTTTTATGCCCAATCAATTCCTGTCCTTTCTGAATTGCCTCTACAATAGATATTGCAGTGAGTCTATTTAAAGTAGCCATGATATCGTAAACAGAAATACCATTTTGCCCTGTAGCTTCTATTGCATTTTCTAAATAAGCAAGGTTAAATAATTCAGGGCCGGTTGTTTTTGGAAAAGGCTTCGCAAAAAAATCTTCTTCTAATAATTTACTTAGTAAAGCGTGATTTACAGTACCTTTTTTTGCAATAGCAGCATCTTTATCGTAAGGCAGATCAAAATGTTTTTGCGCAAACTGATCCATCAAAGTATTCCCAGGACCAGTATCGGTGCTGAAAATTTTGGAAGCATCTAAACTACCTGGTAAAAATGTATAGTTAGCAATCCCACCAATATTTAGCATGATCCGATCTTCCCCTTTTTTACTGAAAATAAAATAGTCGCCATACACAGCCAATGGAGCACCCTCACCCCCCGCAGCAATATGTTTTTGCCTAAAATCACTTATGGTGATGATTCCTGTTTTCACTGCAATATGATCCCCATCGCCTATTTGTAAAGTTCCGTTACCAAACTCAGGATGCTTATGTAAAATCTTAGGTGCATGATAAACTGTTTGGCCATGGCTAGCAATTAAATCTATTTCGGAGGGATTGATCCCCCAGCCCTTTAAAGTGTCTAATATAATGGACGCATGTTTTTCACCAACCCAGGGATTCAGCAAGCACAATTGTTCAAAATCGATCAACTTTTTTGAAAAAATAGCACGAATGGCTTTCTTAAAATTTTCATCAAATGGAACAGTTGTAAATTTTTTCAACACCACTTCTGTTTCCATTCCACTTCCAGTTACTTCACAAAGGGCAATATCTAATCCATCCAATGAAGTACCACTCATCAAGCCGATAATGGTTCTTTTTTCCGCAGCTCCCATTCGAGCCAATTGAGCAATATATTGGTTCATGCTTGATAATTTTACCTAAAATACGCAAATAACCGCAAATAAAAGTGCCGATTACGCAATATTCTGCAAACTGCCTCCTTTGGCAAAAATTCGATCAATTCGTTTTTCAACAGCAGGATCTTTTTCAACTGGTGGCGCATGATGTGGTTTAATTCTTGCATCAATTACCAATGGCCCTTCACAACCCCAATGCTTATTTACAAAACTTTCCTTAATTCCATGCATATCATGCGATGGATTACACCTTGTATAAGTTACCCATAAATAATTTCGCATATTGGCAGCAACAAAATCAGCATCATCACAAACAACGATAATGGCCACCCCTTTTAACTGATCAATCGCATCGTGCAATTGGGAGTTCAACATTTTCATTTCTTCTTTCACTGTTGTGTAATCGGCAAATGGCTTGGTATTCATAGCAACCACCCCTGGCATTACCAGTCTTGGATTTTCGAATTGTGTCAAGCCCTGTAAAACAGCAGGAACTTCGGTAGCCAGTTCGCGAATGGGTGCTCCATAAGCGGCCAATACCACTTTACTACCTGTATTTAATCCAGTACCCGAATAATCTAATGTGTCAATAGTAGTATTCGTATGAAAATGAATATCTCTTTGAAGGTTGATTCTTTCCAATACATATTTCATGAAATCGAACACATGATGCGCTTTTAATTGATTGGTATCATCTGCAGCAATAAATAAAAATTTGGCTAAACTCAATTGTCCTGTACCCAATACATGATTGGCAATGGTTAATAATTCTGCAGGCTGTTTGGTAGGTGTATAGGGAGTATAGCGCTCGCTTCCCACAGCTAATAACAAAGGGTGAACCCCTGCAGCATCTACTGCATGTACTTCTTTTAGACCAGGCACTTCTTGTGGAATAGCAGCACCAGTAATTTCATGAATCAATTCCCCAAAACTGGTATCTTCTTGAGGAGGTCTACCCACTACGGTAAATGACCAAATCGCATTTTTTTTAGCATATACTTTATGCACTTTCATTAAAGGAAAATCGTGTTGTAAACTATAATACCCCAAATGATCTCCAAAAGGCCCTTCGGGTTTGTTTTCCCCAGGATACACTTCACCAGTAATTACAAAATCTGCATCAGTGCTAATGCAATATCCATCTTCATAGGCATATCTGAATCTTCTACCACCCAAAACACCAGCAAAAGTCATTTCACTGATCCCTTCGGGTAATGGCATTACTGCTGATAAAGTATGCGAAGGAGGTCCGCCAACAAAGCAACTCACTTTTAGAGGTTGCCCTTTTGCGTTGGCCTTGGTTTGATGTACACCAATACCCCTATGCAATTGATAATGCAATCCAATTTCTTTGTCTTTTATATAATCATTCCCATTCAGCTGTATACGATACATGCCCAAGTTAGATTTCATGATGCCGGGCTGCTCAATATCTTCAGTATATACTTGAGGCAAAGTAACAAATGCACCTCCATCCATCGGCCAATGTTGAATCAAGGGCAAATCACTGATCTTAATTTCTTCATACATCACTGGTTTAGACCATGGGTTTTTTAAAGGCAAAGCTTTTAAAGCAGCCAAAGCAGCAGACGCATTCTGCAAAGGAGATTTAATGGCTTTGATGGGATCATTCTTTAGTTCAATCAATTGTTGCACAGATGCAATCGTATCCCTAAAAATGAATTTTGACCTTTCAAGGGTACCAAAAATATTGGATGCTGCCCTGAATTTGCTTCCCTTCACATTTTCAAATAATAATGCAGGGCCCTTTGCTTCGTATACCCTTAAATGAATGGCTGCCATTTCTAAATATGGGTCAACTTCTTCTTTTATTCTAACTAATTGACCATTTTTTTCCAGATCAATTAAACAAGCTTCTAATGATGGATAGTTCATAAAATATAAACAAAGCTAAACCCCAAAAGTTGATATGCGAATAGTTTACATAATTTTGTGTAATGACAAAGCTTAGTGTCAATATCAATAAACTAGCCACGCTGCGAAACAGTAGAGGTGGCAATAATCCAAACCTAGTAAAATCTGCACTAGATATAGAGCAATTTGGAGCCGATGGGATTACGGTTCACCCCAGACCAGACGAGCGACATATTCGTTATGCAGACGTTTATGATTTGAAGAAAGTATTGCATACCGAATTCAATATCGAAGGCAATCCTACTGAACAAAAATTTGTAGACCTGGTATTGGCTTCAAAGCCTGCACAAGTAACGTTGGTACCCGATGCATTAGGACAATTAACAAGCAACCATGGTTGGAATACCATTGAACACCAAGTATATTTAAAGACCATTATAGCCGTGTTTAAAAATGCAGGTATTCGAGTGTCTATTTTTGTAGACCCTATTGTTTCAATGGTAGAAGCAGCAGCAACTACAGGAACCGATCGTATTGAATTGTACACGGAATCTTATGCTCAGCAATTTACTTTAGGAAATAAAGAACAAGCTATTGCTCCTTTTAAAGCAGCCGCAGAAGCAGCTAGGACATTGGGTTTGGGGCTGAATGCAGGTCACGATTTAGATAGATTTAATTTAGGTTATTTTAGTAAAGAAATTCCTTGGCTGGATGAAGTTAGCATTGGACATGCTTTAATTTGTGATGCTATTTATTTAGGCCTTGAGAACACCGTACAACTATACAAAAGACAATTATCACACTAATAACTACAATATGAACAATCAACCTCGGGTAGGCATTATCATGGGAAGCGATAGCGATTTATCGGTGATGGAAGCAGCAGCATTGGTTTTAAAAGAAATGGGCATCCCATTTGAATTAACCGTTGTTTCTGCACATAGAACTCCACAAAGAATGATGAATTATGCTGCTTCCGCTGCACATAGAGGATTGAAAGTCATTATTGCTGGCGCTGGTGGTGCTGCACATTTACCAGGAATGGTTGCTTCTGTTACTACATTACCAGTGATTGGGGTACCTATTAAATCTTCAAATTCAATAGATGGATGGGATTCTGTTTTATCCATTCTACAAATGCCCAACGGAGTGCCTGTAGCAACAGTGGCATTAAATGCTGCTAAAAATGCAGGGCTATTAGCTGCACAAATCATTGGCGCCTTTGATGCTGGCATTGCATCCAAAATGGCGGATTATAAAACTGATATGAAGCATGCTGTTGAAGAAAAAGCTGCTGGCATGAAGTCTAAGTGGCCGAATCAGTTTGATCAGTAAAAGAACGGATTATATAGGAACGGATTAGCTCGCTTCGCTCGCTGATTGCCAAATAATTGGTCTTACTCAAAGCCTCAACATCGCCTTCGGCGATGAGGGCTTTTTTATTTGTTCACTCCCGAAAGCAAGCTTTCGTCGCTCACAAATAAAAAAGCCTCTCCAAAATCTTGAAGAGGCTTTGTGCCCCGGAACGGAGTTGAACCGTTACTCGCGTTGCGGCGAACAGGATTTTAAGTCCTGCGTGTCTACCAATTCCACCACCGGGGC
>JBBAJU010000010.1:0-6553 GCA_040403845.1 Sediminibacterium sp. | reverse complement strand
TGGAGCGGAAGACCGGGCTCGAACCGGCCACCCCGACCTTGGCAAGGTCGTGCTCTACCAAATGAGCTACTTCCGCGGTTTGTAAGAACTAAATTGGGAGTGCAAAAATAGCAATCTATAGTTCCTGACAAAATTTTTTTTCGACTATTTATATTCAGGCTTGTATTTAGAGCTGCTTTGTACTTCTACTTTGGGTTTCCCTTTGTAGCGTTGGTTGTACATACGGTAACAACCACCCAATACAAATGCTAAAATGCAAAATACTTGCAGATAGAATAAGAATCTAGATGAATTAACCCAGTTATTCTTAATGTCTTTTTGTTTGTGTTCTAATATTTCTTGTGACATAGTAAGTTATTGCTTTGCAAAAATAAGGTATGCAACTAAAATTATCATCCCTTTGTGGATATAATTTCAAGAAAACGTTTTTTATTCCGAACAAAATAGTTCCAAACAACAGAACCATGGTAAACACCTTGGAGGTTTTGCATAGGAGTGATAACAGATGTTGTGCTCCAATACCTTGTTAAAAACCACCACCCAAAAGCCATATGGGCCTTCATAATTGCCGTGAAAAAATAAAAATCACCAGAAAAAAAGCCTTTCCAAGCCGAAATTGCATCTAAGAAAAAACGAAATGGAAGTTTCCAAACCAATTCCTTGAATGGCAAATTTTTAGCCAACATGATTAGGTTATTCCTAAAATTTAAGAATACTTTACGACCACCTCTGGGTAAAGTGCCTCCGCCTACATGATATACTTCTGATGCAGGGCAAGCCATTATTTTATAACCGGCCAATTGCATTCTCCAACACAAATCAATTTCCTCTTGATGTGCAAAAAAATAAGGATCAAAACCTTTCATTTCATGGTATACAGAAGCCCTTACAAACATGGCAGCACCAGAAGCCCAAAAAATATATTCATGATGATCAAATTGCCCTTCATCAATTTCACAAATATCAAAAACCCTTCCTCTTGAAAATGGATAACCCAAAAAATCAATCCAGCCACCTGCTGCACCAGCATATTCAAATAATTCGGGTTCATGAAATGAACGCATTTTGGGCTGCGCAGCAGCAATGGTTTTATCTTGCTCCATTAAATCAATCACTGGATTGATCCAATCACTACTCACCTGAACATCTGAATTGAGCAAAACATAATAATCGGCATCTACCCTTTGCAAGGCCCAATTATATCCACCTGCAAATCCTTCATTGGTATGGTGGTCTAGAATTTGAATATGTGGGTAAGTGGATTGTACAAACGCGATAGAATCGTCTGTGGAGCCATTATCTGCAACAATAATTTTTAAATTAAGGTAATTACTTGCCATTACCGAGGGCAAAAATTGCGCAAGGTGTTTTTTACCATTGTAATTTAATATCACTACTGCAACCGATGGGCTCAAAATCAGGATTTTGGCGAAAGTACAATCAAAATAGTTAACTATTCAGTCCCCAATTAATTAATGCTCTAACTTCTTTAGGAACCGTTAAAACGCGTTCTTTAGAAGCCTTATGAGCCAACCGAACAATAACTATTTTTTTTGAAGGAATGGCAATTATGTATTGTCCCAAGATGCCCCTAGCATAAAAAATCTCGGGATGCTGTGGATCGATCCACCATTGATATCCATAGTAAATGCAATCCAACCCTTTTTCGTCCTTAATATTGCAAGCAGTAATAGACTGCTTCCAGTAAGCACTGTCAATGACAGGTACTCCATTAATTTTACCCGAATCAAGCATAAATTTTCCTATTCGCGCAAAATCTCTAGCATTGGTATTAAAACAACAAAAAGCTTTCGTATTTCCATTTGTGCCGTCAGTACTCCACAATGCATCATGGCTTGCACCCAAAGGCTGCCATAATTTTTCAGCAGCATATTCACTTAATTTTTTGCCAGTTACTTTTTCTAAAATAAGCCCCAATAATTGGGTATCTCCGCTTTTGTACTTATGAAAAGTGCCAGGCTGAGTATCCATTTTTACTTCAGTAGCAGTTTTCACCAAATCGGAACCATAATATGCTTCAGCCGTTACAGCCAAAGGATTCCAATAACTTTCATTCCAATCAGTACCACTACTCATGGTCAATAAATCTTTAATTTTAACAGCAGCTTTATCCCCTTCAGCAAATGCAGGTATAAATTCTCCAACGGCTTGATTGACCGATTTAATTTTCCCTTCTTTGATGGCAACCCCAATCAAAATACTAGTGATGCTTTTTGCAACAGAAAAAGAACCCGACAATGAACTATCACTGTAGCCATCCCAATATTTTTCAAAAAGAATAGAATCATTTTTGATCATCAATACCCCCACTGTTCTTAGCTCTTCTAATAAATTATTTAAACTATCTGGATAAGCTTGTTTATTGTATTGATTTGCCAGGGGCCAGGGTTTCTCTAATTTGGCTTTGGCCACGGTATTATTTTTAAAAATGGTATAATCATCAATGGCAGAAAAATTATAATAAGCCGCCTTAAATAAATAAGTTTTACCAGATAATACGGCATAACCAGAGAATGCTCCAATTAGTATAATCAGCGTAATAAACACAAATTTCAATAAACGCATAAGGATGAATTTAAGATTGAATATAATTAATTATCTTGCATCTATGCTAAACATGCATTTTCTACATTTTAACCTTGATTTTCTTGACCATCCTGTGGGTACTAGATAAATACTCCTATCCAGTTTTGTGTATATCCCGTGTAGCGTATTCCTTTTATTATAACTAAAACGCTTCGGATTTTTATTTTACTTTATAAATTTTAAACAATGGAAACTGCGTTATTATCGCCAGTTACTGCTGCCTATTTGCAATTAGAAGAGCAATATGGCGCACATAATTATCATCCACTACCTGTAGTCTTAGAAAAAGGGGAAAGTGTATTTTTATGGGATGTAGAAGGGAAACGTTACTATGATTTCTTGAGTGGATATTCTGCTGTGAATCAAGGTCACTGCCATCCACGCATTATTGAAAGCTTGATTGATCAAGCAAAAAAACTCACCCTTACTTCTCGTGCTTTTCACAATAACTTATTGGGCAAATACGAGCAATTCATTACAGAATACTTTGGCTATGACAAAGTATTACCAATGAATACAGGAGTAGAAGGTGGAGAAACTGCCATCAAATTGGCAAGAAGATGGGCTTATGCCAAAAAAGGCGTTGAAGAAAATAAAGCTAAAATCATTTTTGCTGAAGGCAATTTTTGGGGAAGAACACTGGCGGCTATTTCTTCGTCAACCGACCCTAGTAGTTATCACCAATTTGGTCCGTTTATGCCTGGTTTTGAATTGGTTCCTTACAATGATTTAATTGCGCTGGAAAAAGCATTGCAAGATCCAAATGTAGCAGCCTTTATGGTGGAACCTATTCAAGGGGAAGCAGGAGTAGTTATACCAGACGAAGGCTATCTAACGAAAGTACGTGCATTATGTACCCAATACAATGTGTTGTTTATTGCCGATGAAATTCAAACAGGATTAGCTAGAACAGGTAAGATGCTGGCCTGCGATCATGAAAGCGTTAAGCCCGATATATTAATTTTAGGCAAAGCATTAAGTGGTGGTGTTTTACCCGTATCTGCTGTACTTGCAGACGATTTTATCATGATGAATATCAAGCCAGGAGAACATGGCTCTACCTATGGTGGAAACCCATTGGCATGTGCGGTTGCAATGAGTGCATTAACAGTGATAAAAGAAGAAAAATTGGCTGAAAATGCAGAAGCCATGGGGCAACTCTTACGCAATGAATTAAGTAAGCTCAACTCCCCTTATATTAAAACTATTCGAGGAAAAGGATTACTCAACGCAATCGTTATTAATCATCCAAACCCAGAAGCAGCTTGGGATTTTTGTTTAATCTTAAAAGAAAAAGGGTTGTTGGCAAAACCAACCCATGGAGACAAAATTCGCTTTGCTCCTCCATTAGTAATTAATGAAGCACAGATAATGGAATGTGTTGCAATTATTGCTGCTGCTTTGAAAGATCTATCTTAGGTAAGAAAGACATTATCATTGTAATGGCCGAGAAAGCAAGTAGGAGAAATAATCCTATTTGTTTTTTCGGACATTCACCTGCAGCACAAGTGGTAAGTATTAAATAATTTCTTACAGCCCATGCAAAGACCATCGCTGTTAAAAAAACATTGACTCTTTTAGCCCAAATTTTGGGTATTAAAAATAATAGCGCAGCAATGCTCCCCATATAAACAATAAACATTCCAGGGCGACCAAATCTAGTACCTTCTGCTTTAAATCCGGTAATGGTCATATTTCTACTTTCAATAAAAACCCAAGGCATAAAGCATACTAAAATAGCCAGTACCACTGCAATAAATCCGATGGTTTGAGAATGTTTCATTGGTTTAATTATCGCGCAAAGATAACTTAAAAGTCTTTCAGCAGTTTAATCTCATTTCTGTATAACAAAATACGCCCATCATTTTCCAATTGCTTTAACAATCTAGAAATTACAACCCTTGATGTAGCCAGTTCATCTGCAATTAAGTAATGAGATGCTTTAATCACGCTAGAACCTGAAACCTGCTTTTTCTCCCGCAAATAGGCAATCAATCGTTCGTCTAATTTATGAAACGCAATAGATTCAATATTCTTCAGTAATTCTAAGAATCGCTCATTAAAACTGCGCATGATATAATTTTTCCAACTTGGATATTTACACAACCATTCTTCTAACTTGATATGAGGTATGGCCAATAATTCAACATCTTCTTCTGCAATGGCTTTAACTTCACTTTTTTTAGCTTCTACACAGCAACTATATGCCATAGAACAACTTTCATTGCTGGTCAAATAGTATAATAATAATTCCTTGCCATTTTCATCTTTACGCAAGACCTTGATAGTGCCTTTTAATATCAAAGGCATATAACGGATGTACTTACCGTAATCCATAATCAAGTCTCCCTCTTTAAATTGCCTTACTTCACCAAATTGGTACATTTCTGTTACCAAGGCTGGTTCAAATATTGCATCAAATGGTGTCACATTTTTATTCATGCTTAAAAATGGTAGTTCAATACAAAGTTATACAGAACCATGTTCACTTTATTCATTTCATATTTTGCTTGATGGTACGTTTCGCCTTGATTCAATTTCCCAACAATCAATAATTGCGCATCCATTCCTTGAAATAACCCAGCAAATGCATAACGCACATCTGCATTGATTTGTACATAAGATGGCATCCCAAATTTATTCAAGACTGTATTGGTAACATCGGGCATGTTAAAATACCCCCCAGCCAAATTGAACTTCAATCTTTTCTGAGGGATTGCATAAGCTGCTTTTGCAACTACAGCGTGCACGTCTCCAAAACCCTCATTACGCTCTCTTGGCATGAAAGTGAAAAATGGATCCCTACCCCACTCTCTTGGCATTAAATACCTGCCTTCTTTGGTAATTCGATTATAATTCAAAGAGAAATCCCAAATGGGTGTTTTATATCCAACCCTTGCTCCAAAACTGAAAGCCCCGTTATCCTTTTCGATGAATCTTTTTGCAGGATCTTCATTACCTCCATCTTTTAATGCATGTTGTTTAACCGCTTGCAAAGAACCATAATATTGATGACCCTTTTGTTGAGTGGGCAAGGTATAATCTAATTGCAATAATGCGGCATTAAAAACTTTTGGTACCATTAAATTCCATGCATGCAGTTTTGTGTTTGTTGAAAATTCATGATGAACACCTACTTGCACCAAATTACTCGCTTCAACATTTCCTGGATAACCCGACTTAGTACCATCTGTATTAATTCCAGACGGATATATTCCCATTGATTCACCCACTCCATACCATTTTACGGTTCCCCGTGGAGAAATAGCATACAATAATCCCCCTTCAATTTTGGTTTTAGGCAAATCAGCTATTTCCAACCAAACTCCTTCTACACCTGTTGGCCGCATACGACCATCTTGTAAATTAATAAAGGGGGTATTAATCAATTGTCGTCCAAAACTGATATGTGATTTTTTGAAATTATATTTTAAATAAAACTCTTCTAACCGATCCAAATCCATTTTATTATTTGGATCTTCTATATCAAATAAAGTGGTTTCATATCGGCTTCCCAATCCCGTTAATGGATCTTTTTTTGCTAAGTCAGATGACCCAATATTAAAAATATAAAAACCACTTACCGCAAACTGAAAACCTTTAAACTTAGCCGTTTCATATCTTATACCACCGCCAGCTGCATTAGCATAAAAATTAGTGAGCCCTTTTGCATTATCGGTTGACATAAAAAAATACCGAAAATGTCCATTCACCGTTCCCGATTTAAAGGCATACAACAATGAACTAGTGTCTACCAGATTTTCTTGCTTACCCTTCCACATTTCTGGTTTCGTGGCAATTTCTTGGTGTTGTGAAAATGCAGTGGCAGAGCATAGCAATAATGCTATTACTAAATATAAAAAACGCATACTTGTTTATTTAATCATTAACGAAATTCATAATCCACCCCTGTAACTTGAGATAACAATGTATCTGGAGCATCCAG
>JBBAJU010000009.1:0-82112 GCA_040403845.1 Sediminibacterium sp. | reverse complement strand
TTTTACTTTTAGTCACTTTGACGTTGTGTTGCGTTACGTTGGTGAGAAATGCTAGTTTAAATGTCGGTATTGCAGGGGTGTATGCCCGGTTTTTTTTTTGAATAATTTATTGAAGTATTGCGGGTATTCAAATCCTAATGAAAAAGCAATTTCGTTGATAGACATCGGCGAATTCAATAGGCGATTTTTTGCTGCTTCAATTAAATAAAAATGAATATGCTCTTGAGTATTCTTTCCCGTTTCTTTTTTTAATAAATCACTCAAATAATTTGCTGATAAATGTACCTGTTCTGCTAAGTATTTTACACTGGGTAATTCGTTCACATCCGATGCAATAAAATAGTTCCTTAAAAGAGATTCAATCTGCGCTACGATTGTTTTATTAGACTGACTTCTAGTGATAAGTTGTCTTCCATAAAATCGGTTACAATAATTCAAGAGCAATTCAATGGAAGAAACCAAAATATGCTGACTGTAATTATCTATATTCTCTTGTAGTTCTAATTCAATTTTTTGTACCGTTTCGTATAAGATATTCTTCTCTTTATCCGAGAGATGAAGGGCTTCTGTAATTTCATAACTAAAGAAACTCATCTGACTAATCTTCTCGTATAAAGAAGTTGCCCTGATTAAATCGGGATGAAAGAACAATCCCCAACCCAACATATTTTCTTTTTGCTCTATCTCCACATCAATTTCAATTACCTGACGAGGTGCAATACAAATCAAATTCCCTTCTTGAAAATCAATCGTTTTTCTACCATATTTAATATGGTTTTTACAATAGTTTTTGAACATGATAGAATAAAAATCAGTAGTGATTTTTGAATCCTGCTCTAACTGCTCACTTACTTTACTAAAATCAATCACGGCTATCAATGGATGCTCATTATGACCTAAGTTGAATAACTTATATAAATCGGCAATGCTTTGAAGATGAATAATCGGTTTCATACACTTGAAAGATATTGCATAATTAAAGGCCAAATTGCGCTTTCATTCCATTGATAAATGTTGCGTCATCGTATTGTTGTCTATTTGCCAATATTACTTTTGCGTCTTCGCCTGCAGAATAACGCAGCTGATTCTTGCCATCAGTAGCAGCTTCGTAAATTACTTTCGCTACAACACTTGCTGGTGATGCATTTTGAGACATACTAGGCATTGCATTCATTAATGCACTTACAACATATTGATATTCCGACATATTTTCGTCGTTACTAAAGTCGAATGATCTTCCTGCAAAATCGGTTGCAATCATTCCTGGTTCTACAATTTTAACCTGCCCACCAAATTGTGCTACTTCATACTGAAGAGATTCAGAAATACCTTCCACCGCAAATTTAGTTCCATGATACAGGCTTCCCAATGGGAAAGTGATCTTTCCTCCTATAGAGGATATATTAATAATCATTCCTTTTTTATGTGCTCTAAAATGAGGCAGGATAGCCCTGGTTACATCTAAGAGACCTATAACATTGGTATTGAACTGACGGAGTATTTGATCTCTTTTAAACGATTCTAATGGCCCATATGCACCATAACCCGCATTGTTAAGCAATACATCAATTGTACCAAAATGGTTAATGCCTAAATGGATTGCCAATTCTATGGAATCCAAATCCAATACATCCATAGGAACAACTAATACCTGGTCTAATTGCTTTAACTCTACCGCAGTATCTGGATTTCTCATGGTTGCAACAACATTCCATCCTTGAGATTGAAAATATAGGGCTGTTTCTTTACCAATACCACTACTTGCACCTGTAATTAAAATGGTCTTTTTCATTTATAATTTTATTGTTAAGGTGCAAAGGTTCAGCAATTCATTCACGCATCAGTTATACTAATTCAGGGTTATACTATTGTAATTACTGATTCTATATTTTAAACCTGTAAGGGTACTAAACTATTCAGCACAGATATATTAATATGAGAAGAGTGAACAAGAAAATTCGAACATTTTTTTAATTCTTGCTACTATAATTTTCAAATAACGTTTTTTATAAAAGCTAGAATTAAAAAGCCGAGAGAATTTACTTGTTCACTCTCTTATTGATATTGAAATATGGGGGCCGAGAGTATTGTATGTTTTGCTTTTACATTAAAGTATATTAATAAACCTTCTTCCCACCTAAATAAGTAGCAGTTACTTTAGTTTTAAGTATATCAGTCTCCGCAACTTTCATTAGATCTTTATCTAAAAAGATAAAATCAGCCTTTTTCCCTACTTCTAAGCTACCAACTTCCTTCTCTAAGAAACCAGCTTTTGCAGCCCAGATAGTCATGCCTTTAATGGTTTCTTCGCGGGTTAATGCGTTCTCCATTTGAAACCCTTCTGCTGGATATCCTGCGGCATCTTTACGAACTACTGCTGCTAAAAATGTTTTAAATGGAGAGATATCTTCAACTGGAAAATCGGTTCCCAATGGAATCCATCCGTTTTGTTTTAGTAAGTCTTTAAATGCATAAGCCCCTTTCATGCGATCCTTTCCTAGTCTGTCTTCTGCCCAATACATATCACTGGTTCCATGGGTGGGTTGCACAGATGGAACTACGTTTACTTTACCAAAT
Organism: Sediminibacterium sp.; assembly: GCA_040403845.1. Classification (GTDB taxonomy): domain Bacteria; phylum Bacteroidota; class Bacteroidia; order Chitinophagales; family Chitinophagaceae; genus Sediminibacterium. The sequence continues at coordinate 79,535 of JBBAJU010000009.1, read as the reverse complement.
AAATTGAAATCTTCGGGTGCAACTATCTGAGCGTGTTCAATCCTCCAGCGCTTATCGTTACCCGGTTGCAAATACTTATTATAGATGTTTAAGATGGCTCTGTTGGCACTGTCTCCAATAGCATGTGTACACATTTGAAAATTAGTCTTACTCAACACTTGCGCTAATGAATCATAATGTGATTTATTTCGCAATAAAAATCCACCCCATCCTGGTTGATCTGAATAATGTCTTAATAAACAGGCACCCCTACTTCCAAGTGCTCCATCGGCATATACTTTAAAACCATTCACAAATAATTTATCGGTTTTGTATGGACCTTTTTTTAGGTAGGCTTCGTAATTCGCATCCTTATCGCTCAGCATGATATACAAGCGCATATTCAATTGATTGTTCTTGTGCAAGCCATCTATAAATTCAACATCTTGATAATTTAATCCACAATCGGTGATGGTGGTTAATCCTTGAGCGAAACAATTTTTTTCTGCGGTTTGCAACCAAGTAGTTAATTCTTCTTTGGTTGGTGTTGGCATTTTTGCATTTACTGCTGCATCCCCATTGTCGATTAACACGCCTGTTAGCACGCCATTCTTAGTTTCTATTTCTCCTCCTACTACTCTATCGCCTGGCTTTATTCCTGCCAATGCTAGTGCTGCTGCGTTAGCTATTGACGCATGTCCATCCACCCTTTCAATTAACACAGGAATATTGGGGAAACGTTGATTCAACAATTCATTGGTTGGATATTTTTTTCCTGGCCATTTATTCTGATCCCATCCGCGGCCCTTAATGAATTTGAGCTCTGGATGCTTTTGAGCAAATGCTACAATTAAATCAACTGTCTCTTCCCATGTTTTGGTGTTGTATAATTCTACCTGAAACAAGGATGCACCATAACCCACAAAATGTGCGTGTGCATCTATCAATCCTGGGTACAGGGCTGCACCCTTTGCATCCACCATGCTGTCTGCTTGATATTTAGTAGTTATGGCGTCATTGGTTCCTGTTGCTACAATTTTCCCGTCTTTAATGGCCATTGCTTCAACTACTGTAAACGCAGAATCAACTGTATAAATAACAGCATGGTGTACAATAGTGTCCACTCGATTGCTGCTGCACGCTGTAAAAGCTGCTGCTAAAATAAAAAGCAAAAATTTATTCATACGGAAGTTTTAAATATTGCAAAAATGGAACCTGCTAGAATATCTGTGTTTTATCGTTTACTTCTGCATTGGTTACAACAGTATGGTGCTGTTCTTGATCTGGCTTATTAAAGAATTTATTTTGGAAGACCAAGATGGTTATCACACCAGTTGAAATAGCCATGTCTGCTATATTGAATACGGGTCTGAAGAATTCAAATTCTTCTCCACCTACAATGGGTATCCAAGTTGGATAATGTGAATTCGTAATGATTGGAAAATACAACATATCTACTACTTTCCCATGAAACAATCCTGCATAGCCTCCTCCTGAAGGAAATAGGGTTGCTACATTTTGTGTAAATGGATTGCTGGCTTCGAAGATGATGCCATAAAACAAACTATCAATTAAATTGCCGAGGGCTCCTGCATAGATGAGCGCTGCACAAATTAAAAACCCTTTATGCTGTTTCTGCCTGATGAAATTGCGTATCAGGAATGATCCCCAAATAACTGCTCCTAATCTAAATAAAGTAAGGGCAATTTTTCCAAACTCTCCACCAAATTTCCAACCCCAGGCCATGCCTTCGTTTTCTACAAAATGTAGTCTGAACCAGGTGCCCAATACATTGTGTTCTTCCCCAGTGTAATAGTTCAGTTTAATGTAAAACTTAGAGCCCTGATCAATCAGTAAAATGGCTAGTATAATAAGAATTATCTGTTTTGCTTTCACGGTTCAATTTTATCGTAAAAACAAAGATAAGGAAAGGCGTTGCTTTAATTACCACCGCTAGTCAATTGGCATTAGGGAATCCTGGTGCTGGAGATTTTTTGCAGGCTGCCAAACTAGGTAGTTTGCTATTCTTCTATATAAACGCGTTTAACACGCAAACTAATTCCTGTCATTATTTCGTACGATATGGTATCAGCGGCTTTTGCTACTGTTTGTATTGAAATATTTTTACCAAATAGCTCTACCGTGTCACCTGCTTTTACATCAGGTATATCAGTAACATCAATCATACACATATCCATACAAATCTTTCCCACCGTAGGTGCAAGCTTTCCTTTAATAAACATTTTCCCTACCCCATTCCCCATTCGTCTAGGGTAACCATCTGCATACCCTATTCTTACGGTTGCAATGATGCTATCGCTTGTGATTACTCCCGATCTATTATAGCTAACTGTATCTCCCTTCTTTAAATGCCTAATTTGTGCAATGGTTGTTTTGAGTGTAGCCACTGTTTGCAAGGGCAAATTAGCTTGATGAACATTATCTGCTCCATACAATCCAATACCTAATCTAACCATATCAAATTGCCAGGAAGGATTTCTTCTAATTGCAGCGGTGTTAGCTATATGCTTGATGAATCCATAGCCTAGCGCATTTTCGATTTGTTTTACTGCATTACTAAATTGATCTACTTGCATTTGAGTAAAAGCATCTTCATTTGCATCTTCGCTTGCAGCTAAATGACTTAAGATCGATTTTACTCTTAGTAAATTCTGCGTAGAGAGCCATTTACACAATGCGTCTACTTCATGCATATCAAACCCTAGTCGATTCATTCCTGTGTTCAACTTTATATGAATAGGGTATTGCTGTATCCCTTGTTTTGAAATATAATGATGAAACGCAGTTAATATTTCAAAAGAGAATAATTCGGGCTCTAAGGAATAGTTTACCATTGCATCAAAAGAATATTCATCTGCACTCATTACCATAATGGGTAAATGAATCCCCGACTTTCTTAGTGTAACACCTTCATCGGCATAGGCAACTGTTAAATAATCAACCTGCTGTTGTTGCAATCTTCTGGCTACTTCTCCTGCACCACTTCCATATCCAAATGCTTTTACCATTGCCATCATTTTGGTGCTGGGTAACAACAATGATTGGTATGCTTTTAAATTATGCACCATGGCCGTTAAATTAATTTCCATGATGGTTTGATGCACTTGTTGTTCAAGCCAATGCGCTATTTGTTCAAATGCAAATTTTCTTGCACCTTTTAATAAAATATAATTTTGCTGAAACATGGTTTCGTGCAAATGCAGCAGCAAGTCTTCTGTGCTTGCATACGATTGTACGCTAAAGGGATAATGGTCTGAATTTTTCTGCGTAAAAAAGTTACTGATTTGAGGACCTACTGCATACAATGTTTTTACCCCGCTATTCGCCAACATATTGGCAACGTCTTGGTATAATTGTTCTTCTGCTTCACCTGATTCTACAATATCTGAAACAATGGCTATAATCGGTTGCTGATTGGCTTGCTCTTTTAAAAATTGCAATGCTAACGATAAAGAAATTTTATCGTTGCTATAGCTATCATTCAGCAGATAACTTTGATTGATTGCCCTGCGCAATTGCATCCGCATTTCAACGGCAGTAAGTTGCATTACTCTTTGCTGTATTACCGAAATACGATAATTCATTTGAAGCAATACCAATACACAAGTCATTACATTTTGTATGGATACTTCATCGGTAAATGGCACTTGCAATTGAAATCGTTGTTGCTGATAACACAATACTAGATTGGTTTCAGTAGATGATTTTTGCTGTTCTAATAACTGTAATTCAGGCAGTTCGTTGTTAGTACCAGGTAGTGGCTTTGATCCCCACCGAACAATTGTTGCATTGGTTTTGAATGTAGTTGGTATATAATCACTTGCAGTGATAACTGTTTTTGCGTAGGAAAAAAGTTGAACTTTTTCATCCATCTTTTCTATTACACTACTAAATCCTTCATTATGTGCATCCCCAATATTAGTGAGCACGCCCATTGTTGGCTGCACCAATTCTGACAAGGATTGCATTTCTCCTTTTGCTGAAATACCTACTTCAAATATTCCTAACTCATGCTGAGCATTTATTTGCCAAACACTAAGTGGTACTCCTATTTGAGAATTGTAGCTCCTTGGGCTTCTTACAATATTAAAGTCTGGCTGTAGTAATTGATACAACCACTCTTTTACAATCGTTTTTCCATTACTACCAGTGATCCCAATGATTGGTATATTGAATTTTTTTCGATGATCTGCAGCAATACGCTGCAAAGCTTGAACGCTATTGGCAACCTTAAAAAAAATAGCATCAGGGTATTTGCTGGTGTCTATGGCTTCGTCAACCACAAACGCTCTGACCCCTTGTTGATACACTTCCGAAATAAAAGAGATACCAGATCTTCTAGGCCCTTTGATTGCAAAAAATAAACTTTGCGCAGGTACCACAATATTTCTGCTATCAATTGCTAAATATTGAATAACGCTGTCTGCATGGCCTTGTAAAGGTTGCGCCAGAATGGTTGCTATTTTATTTAACAGAATCATCTACAACATCTTTGGGTGTACCTTTTTTATTTAATACAATAGAATATAAAATAGATCCCGAAATACAGAGTACTATTACACCCAATGATAATGCTACTTGACTGGTTTTACTCATCCACATACTTAGGTAATGCTCTCCTAACATTTTAACACCAATAAATATCAATACAATGGCAATCCCTTGTTGTAAATAATCAAATTTGGTAACTGCTCCTCTTAATAAAAAGAACAAGGAACGTAAGCCCAATACAGCAAAAATATTTGAAGTATAAATAATCAATGGATCCTTTGAAATACCCATTACTGCAGGTATAGAGTCTAATGCAAATACCAAATCAATAGCTGCTAATAAAATAACCACTACAAACAAAGTAGTGTAAGCTGGCTTTCCGTTTTCTCTAACCATGTACTTACCGCCTCCGTCGTGGTTTACCAATGGCAAGAAGGATTTTAAAAACTTATAAATTTTTGACTTGTGTGGATCAAACTGTTCTTCGTCATTGGCTTTAAACATATGTACGCCCGTATATAATAAGAATACTCCAAAAAAATACAGTAACCAAGAAAACTTAGCAACCAATGCAACTCCCAACGTAATAAATATTACCCTGAAAATGATGGCCATTAAGATGCCCAATAGCAATACCCTTGAATAATAGGCTTCCTTAACGCCAAATGAATTGAAAATTAAAATGAAAACAAAAATATTGTCTATACTTAAACTCCACTCCATCAAATAAGCACTCAAAAACTCAAATGCCAATTGATGCTTACTTATATCTTGACCGCCACTGTCTGCTGCTAGCGCAGGGCCTTCTATCCAAAGAAAAACAAAAAAAGCTATGGCTAATCCTACCCAAAACATGGTTTGGTTAAGCGCCTGCCGTATGGTAATGCTTTTATTTTTTTTACTTAGCAGCCCTAGGTCAAAAACCAAGGCAACCGACAAAACAATTCCAAATACTAAATAAACAATTTGATGTGCGTTCATAATTATAAAACTATATTAAAAACTGTAGCGCTTCTTACGCCACAATTGGAAAAAATACCCTGTCAAAAAAATAATTACTACTGGTAACAATACATTGATGATTTGCCAAAATGTTTTCTGTTCTTGTAATTTTTGCTTATTCAGTAAGCGTAAAACCACTGTTTTATTCCTGCTTTCAAACAATGCATTATCAGACGAAAGATAATCTATACTATTCAAAAAAAATGCCCTGTTAGCGAAGCGATAATTTTCCATTTGAATAAGTCCCATTGGCAATGGCCCAGCTGTATTACTTACCTCATTGGTTACAATATCGCCATCTGCTACCACTATTTGTTTTCCCGCCTTTATTGCTGTTGATAAATAAGGCTTTCCTGTACTCATTTTTACCGAATCAATTACCAACTTAGGCAAGCGATTACTAAATAATGAATTAAACTTTCCTTCGAGCAGCACTGCAACAGGAATATAGCTTTTATTAAAACTGTAGAAATCTTCTTGACTTCTTACACTGTTTAAAGAAACCAATGCAGGTGATGGCAATATTCTACTATTCGTATCTGATGCTAGCAAAATCGTTTTTTGAATTCCCCTTGCCATCACGGTATCAATACTAGAGGGGAAAATGGGCAAAACTCGATCTAAGTTTTCTGAAATTGGATTGGGCGTTCGTGCTGACAATAATGGATAATATGGCCAAGGTATTCTTTGCATGCGAATACTTCCATCTGGATTTTTCCCTACCACCAATGGAATTTTAGAACAATTAAGGTCTTGTAATAAATCTCCATTGATTCTTACTCCATATTTGAACAACAATTCATCTAATCCTAAACCTCTATCGAATGCAGTATACTGCCCTTCAGTTCTTTTTAAGCTATCTAACTCTGCATGTAATTTGTCGATAAACCAAATAATATTACCGCCATTCATTACATACTGATCTAACTTCAATAAGTCTTCTTCGGTAAATTTATTTTTAGGTTTTACCATCACCAATGTTTTGATGATACTAGCATCTGGATAAGCTTGCTTTAAATCAAAGATGCCCAATCGGTAATCATTGCGTAAACTTTCTCCTAAATCGTTCACGGTTAAATCGGTGGGTTGGCCATTGCCTACTACATATGCGATAGTAGGTATTTCTTTTCTGGTTAACTTATCAATTGCTGTTGCAAATTTATTTTCGAGTAATGCTTCTGCTGCATTTCGCGTGGCTTCTACGTCTTCTTGTGGCTCTTCGGAGAGTACATTAAATTGCTTATATATTTTTCTACTACTTCTTAAATCTACTGCAACGGGCGGCTGATTTTTTTGATAGTATACCATTGCACTAGGTACTATCAATTGATTCAATATGGCTTCACCCGATTCTTGCGCTGTATTGGATTGCTCAAATACCACTCCCATTTTTTGCAAACTATCATACAAAATGGCTTTAGCAGTATCACTTTGTATTCCATCTCCTGGATGCCTAAAAACCACCCTAATTTGGTTATTGGCATAGTTATTAAAAGAGGCCAATACATCCGCGGTGGCCATGCTCAACTTTTTATAATCTGCTGGCAAACTTCCTGTTAAAAAAACTTCCACTGTTATAGTAGAATCAATATTGGATAATAATTGAACAGTTGATTTACTTAAGGTAAATCGCTTGTCTTCCGTTAAGTCTAATCGATTACTGATCATTGAGCCTGCTACTGAAATGCTGACCAATAGGGCAACTGCAGCCAATAACTTGGTTGGCTTTTTAGTAGTTGAAGCTAATCGCAATTGAGTGATGTATAAAAAGAAAGCAATTACTGCAATAAAATAAATGATATCGGTTGCCGCCAATACCCCTCTACTAATATTTGCCGCATGCAATTGAATCCCCAATAACTCAATATAATAATCTGCTCCTCCATTCAATATAGGAAGTTTAGCAACTGCACTAAATCCTGCGAACAAAGCAAAGGAAATCAATGCTCCAATACCGAATGCAGCAATTGTATTGTTCGTTACACTACTTGCATAAATTCCTATTGCAGCATATACTCCTGCTAATAAAAATAAACTAATATAACTCCCTATAGTAGCGCCAATATCAATCCCTCCAGTAATACTTAGGGCTTGCATTGAAAACGCGTAAATCACCGTTGGAACCAGTGCAATCAAAACAATCAACAGCACGCCCAAATATTTACCAACAATAATTTGTCTTAAGGTAAGCGGTAGGGTTTGCAATAATTCATAAGTTCCTGTTCTAATTTCATCCGAAATACTTCGCATGGTAATTGCAGGAATCAAAAACAATAATAACCAAGGCATTAACTGGAAAAATGGCGCCAAACTAGCATAGCCAAAATTGAGTAGACTGGTATCCGGAAAAACAAAAAACAATAGCCCGGTCACCCCTAAAAATATCCCCAGTACAAGGTATCCTGTTACCGAAGCAAAAAATTGATGCCACTCTTTTTTACAGATCATCCACATGGCTCAAAACTAAAGTTTTTATATGCAAAAACCCCGACGAATCGGGGTTTTACTGTCAAGATTTAATTTTTTTAACACTGCGTGTACAACAACTAGCGCTTTTAAACCGCAAAGCTTTCTCCGCATCCACAACTTCTGCTGGCATTTGGGTTATCAAAGTAAAAACCCTTTCCATTTAAGCCATCAGAAAAATCTAACTCTGTATTTACAAGATATAAAAAACTTTTAAGGTCGGTTACTACTTTTACGCCATTGTCTTCAAATACTTGGTCCATCGGCTTTATTTCGTTGTCGAAGTCTAGCTTGTAGCTTAACCCAGAACAACCGCCGCCTACCACGCCCACTCGTAAAAAATAGCTATCATCGCCTTTAACACCAGCTTCTTCCATGAGCTGGATTACTTTGGCTTTGGCTTTATCACTTACGTAAATACTATTTTCTGTTGCTGCTTCGCTCATACGCTTTGTATTGATGTATTAGTGAATTCTTTCTTCGAACACTAACTCTTCTAAACCATTCTTTTTTCTGTAATCGTTGATAGCGCTTTTAATAGCGTCTTCAGCCAATACAGAGCAATGGATTTTTACTGGAGGAAGGTTCAATTCTTCTACTAACTCCATATTATCAATAGCTACTGCTTGGTCTAGGGTTTTACCTTTTAACCATTCTGTTGCCAATGAAGAAGAAGCAATAGCAGATCCACATCCAAATGTTTTAAATTTAGCATCGGTAATTACACCTGTTGTATCGTCTACTTCAATTTGTAAACGCATTACGTCTCCACACTCAGGAGCACCTACTAAACCCGTACCTACATTGGTTTTAGATTTGTCTAGCGTTCCTACATTCTTAGGATTACTGTAGTGATCAATTACTTTTTCTGAATATGCCATGGTATATAAATTTATTGGTTATTTAATGTTTTACAATTAGTGATGTGCCCACTCAATTTTGTCCATATCTACTCCTTCCTTAAACATTTCCCATAATGGGCTCATGTCTCTTAATTTCAATACTGTTTCGCTAACAGATTTAATCGTATAATCTATTTGCTCTTCAGTGGTAAATCTACCTAATCCAAAACGCAATGAACTATGTGCTAAGTCGTCACCTAATCCTAGTGCTTTTAATACATAGCTTGGCTCTAATGAAGCAGAAGTACAAGCAGATCCAGAAGACAATGCGATGTTCTTATTGAAGCCCATCAACAAACCTTCTCCCTCTACATATTTGAAAGAAATATTGGCCACATGTGGTAAACGATGTTCTCTATTCCCGTTCACATAGGCTTCTTCTAATTGAACCAATGCAGACTCTAATTTGTCACGTAATTTGCTTAGGCGAGCAGCATCATCAGCCATTTCTAATCTGGCTAATTCGCAAGCTTTACCAAATCCAACAATACCTGGTACATTTAAAGTTCCACTTCTCATACCACGCTCGTGTCCGCCTCCATCCATTTGGGCAGTTACTTTTACCCTTGGGTTTTTACGACGTACATACAATGCACCAATCCCTTTAGGACCGTACATTTTATGTGCAGTAAATGCCATTATATCTATGCCGTCTTTATTAACGTCTACTGGTATTTTACCTACTGCTTGCACCGCATCAGAAAAGAACAAAACACCATTCTTTTTTGCAATTGCACTGATTTCTTTTACTGGTTGTATTACCCCAATTTCATTGTTGGCATACATAATTGCAATCAAAATAGTAGTAGGCTTAATAGCCGCTTCTAATTCCTTTAGATCAATTAATCCATCAGCCTGAACTTCTAAATAAGTTACTTCTGCACCTGCACGCTCTAAATGCTTACAAGTATCTAAAACCGCTTTGTGCTCAGTTGTGACAGTAATGATATGATTTCCTTTAGAAGCGTACATTTCGAACACTCCTTTAATAGCTAAGTTGTCTCCTTCAGTTGCACCTGAAGTAAAGATAATTTCCTTAGGATCGGCGCCAATTAGTTGGGCAACTTGCTCACGGGCATAATCAACCGCTTCTTCTGCTTCCCAACCAAAAGGGTGGTTACGACTTGCAGCATTTCCAAAATGCTCTGTAAAATACGGTATCATTGCTTCTAATACCCTTGGATCCATTGGGGTAGTTGCGTTGTTATCTAAATAAACTGGTAACTTCAACATATTGCTTGCTAGTTTTTTCTAATAACACAAAAGTATAACAATAGGTTCTATAATTTTGGGATGCATTGTTACTCAATGGTTGTTTTTCCTCAAATCGTAAGAACATATATAAAATATTTTAAATGAATAAGATTGAGCATATTGGTATTGCAGTTAAAGATTTGGCCACCAGCATCCCGCTCTTCGAAAAATTATTGAATAGTGCCTGTTATAAAACGGAAGAAGTAGCTTCTGAAAAAGTGATGACCGCTTTTTTTAAAACAGGGGAATCAAAAATAGAATTGGTTGCTTCTACCGATCCGGAAGGGGTTATTGCCAAGTATATTGACAAAAAAGGGGAAGGGATGCACCATATTGCTTTTGATGTCAACGATATTCAAGCAGAAATGAAGCGCTTGGTATCAGAAGGGTTTACCCTGTTAAATGAAGTTCCCAAAAAAGGGGCAGACAATAAGTTGGTATGCTTCTTACATCCTAAGGGAACCAATGGGGTCTTAATTGAATTGTGCCAAGAGATGCATCATCCGGATACACATATTTTATAAACCCAGCTTTTCAATAGCTACCTGCGCGGCTATCTGACTGGCATCTTTTTTGTTACCCGCTTTTCCTTGTGCAAAAACGGCGCCATCCAATACGGCGTTCATGGTAAAAATTCTTCTGTTGCCCTCTAGTTTTTCATCCGCCATTTCAAACGTAATGGTCTTACCATTTTTATTGGCCCAACCAATTAGTTTATTCTTAAGGTTGATATCAATCAACTCTAAGTCTTCCATGAATAAATACGGAATCACAATTTGTTTCAGAATCCAATTTTGCGTTTTAACATAGCCTTTGTCTAGGTAAACCGCTCCTATCAAGGCTTCTAGGGTATTGCCAAAAATATGGCTAGCTTTTAAAGCGCTATCAAACTTGTTGTAAAAAGTCAATTTACGCAAACCCATTTTTAAAGCAATATCATTCAGCTGCTGTCGATTGACCATCTTAGATCGCATCTCTGTCAAAAATCCTTCGCCTTTGTATGGGTATAATTTAAATAAATAATCTGCCACTACTGCACTCAAAATAGCATCACCCAAAAACTCTAAGCGTTCATTATTTTCATCGGGGGTTTCTTTAACCGAACGATGACTTAATGCACTGCGATAAAGTTGCAGATTGCCAGGCTGTATACCTAACATGTCATTGATCTGCGTCTCAAAAGATGAGGCAGCTTTCGGTTTAAATAACTTTATTAAAAATTGCACTTTATTATGCTACGTATTTTTTCACGATAACGCATGCGTTGTGACCACCAAAACCAAATGTGTTACTCAATGCAGCACGCACTGTTCGTTGTTGTGCTTTATTGAACGTAAAATTCAATTTTGGGTCCAGTTCAGGATCATCAGTAAAGTGATTGATTGTAGGGGGAACAATATCATGAATCACACTCTGGATACATGCGATGGCTTCTATTACACCCGCTGCACCTAAGCAATGGCCTGTCATAGATTTTGTTGCACTGATATTTAGATTATACGCATGGCTTCCAAATACTTCTGTAATGGCTTTAGCTTCTGCACCATCACCTAATGGGGTGGAAGTTCCATGTGTGTTGATATAATCAATTTCATCAGGCTGCATGCCAGCATCTTTAAGGGCTGCTATCATTACGTTTCTTGCACCCAACCCTTCTGGATGTGGAGCAGTTAAGTGATACGCATCAGCAGTTGCACCGCCTCCCGCAATTTCACAGTAAATTTTAGCACCTCTTTTGATAGCATGCTCATATTCTTCTAAAACCAAACAACCTGCGGCTTCGCCCATAACAAATCCATCTCTGTCTTTGTCGTAGGGTCTACTAGCTGATGCAGGATCATCGTTTCTTTCGCTCATGGCTTTCATGGCATTGAAACCACCAACACCTGCTTCACTAATAACGGCTTCTGATCCGCCACTAATAATGATATCAGCCTTGCCGAGTCTGATGGTATCTACAGCAGCAATAATGCCATTGGTGCTAGAAGCACAGGCACTCACCACTGCAAAGTTTGGACCGCGGAATCCGTGACGCATCGAAATTTGTCCGGCCGCAATATCCAAAATCATTTTAGGAATAAAGAAAGGATTGAATCTTGGTGTACCGTCTCCAGTAGCAAAATTCTGTACTTCTTCTTGGAAAGTTCTTAGTCCACCAATTCCGCTAGCAAATATGACTCCCACTCTATCTACCTCAATATTTTCTTTGCTAATTTGAGCGTCTTGTACGGCCATATCACTTGCAAAAAGCGCTAGTTGTGCAAAGCGATCAAGTTTTCTAGCTTCTTTCTTATCCATGAAACTGGTTGGATCAAACCCTTTTACCTCACAGGCAAAACGGGTCTTGAACTTAGTTGCATCAAATAAAGTAATAGGAGCAGCACCGGGTATACCATTAATTAATCCATGCCAATAATCTTCTAGATTATTGCCTATTGGAGTGATCGTACCTATACCAGTAACAACTACGCGCTTTAATTGCATACAACAAACCAGTTTATGTTATAATCCGCCTTTCATGGTAAAACCTAAAAAGGCGGATTAAAATTATTCCTTACTAAATAGATATTCTTACTTAGCGTGCTCTTCTAAATAAGCAACTGCCTGACCTACAGTGGTAATGGTTTCAGCCTGCTCATCAGGAATAGAGATGTTGAATTCTTTTTCGAATTCCATAATTAATTCAACGGTATCCAAAGAATCTGCACCTAGATCGTTGGTAAAAGAAGCTTCGTTAGTTACTTCTGCTTCGTCTACGCCCAATTTGTCTACGATGATTTTCTTTACTCTTGTTGCGATGTCTGACATTGTTAAAGTTTTTGTTTACTGCCGCAAAAATATACATTTTATGGTTATATTAGTATTATGGCATTAAAAATGATTCAACATGGGTCTAATGAATATGAACAAATGGTAGCATTAAGGTACCAATTGTTGCGCAAACCATTAGGCTTGCAGTTTACCCAAGAAGAATTGGCCAAGGAAAAGGATAATATTCTGCTGGCATATACCGACGACGACACCATGGAAGCTTGCAGCATGCTTGTGAAAATTTCACCCGACACCGTTCGGCTTAGACAGTTAGCGGTCTTGTCTGGTTTGCAGGGAAAGGGGATTGGGAGAGCCATGGTGCAGTTTGCTGAAAATCTAGCCAGAGACAATCGTTATCACAAAATCGTAATGCATGCCCGCAAAGACTCCATTCATTTTTTTGAGAAATTGGGGTATCAAGTAGAAAGTGAACCTTTCATTGAATTAACCATTCCACACGTGGTCATGGGCAAGGAGTTATAAAATAATTTTAGGGGGTGGATTACAGCCGCCGGAAAATCACTTCTTGATCCCTTTCTTCAAGGCCGCTCTTAATTCATGACGGAATTCATCGCCCATCTCGTCTTTAGGAACCATAAAAAAAGACTTTGAACTAAAATACAAATGAAAGAAATGTGGGCTTTCAAAATAATGACTAAACTGTATCCAATCCCAATGAATATATCCTTTTTCATTTTCTAGTGTAACACCGCTGTCTTTAAAAGCAATGGTAAACTGGTCTCTAAAAGTATCAATCGCTTTTTTATAAATAGAATTTGGTAAGATGTACCAAAAACCAGCCATCATCATTACCCAAATAAATGATCCCAATAAAAAAGGTTCGGGTCTAATTTTTTTAGCATAAAATAAGATAGCTGCTACAATGGCAAATACATTTACGAGTACTACCAATACTTTTACTTCGGGCCTTTGCACAAAATGATACCTTAAGCCTTGTATTACTTTCTTTTTGTCGTAGCTAAAAGCGTGTTGCATGAAATAAAATTAGCTATTTTTAAAGACTAAGACAATTTATATGCAATTGAGCAAGCCCAAACTCAGCTTCATGCAAATCATTAACATGAATGTGGGTTTCTTTGGAATTCAATACAGCTTTGGCTTACAGCAAAGTGCAGTGAATCCTATTTATGATTTTTTAGGGGCCAAGCCCGACGAAATCCCATTACTGAATCTAGCAGGACCAATGACGGGCTTATTGGTTCAACCCATTATTGGCGTTTTAAGCGATCGAACTTGGCATCCTCGATTTGGAAGAAGAAAACCTTATTTTTTTATAGGCGCTTTATTTTGTAGCCTCTGCTTATTCTTATATCCATTTAGTACCACCCTTTGGATGGCTGCTGGATTATTATGGGTGTTAGATGCTGCCAATAATACAGCGATGGAACCCTATCGCGCATTTATTGCCGATAAACTTCCTACACCACAATTGGCAACTGGCTTTCTAACCCAAAGCTTTTTTACTGGTTTGGGTATTACCCTGGCCAATATTTCATTGTTCATTTTTCAAAAATATATTCCAGGTCAGCATGGTGCCATTCCTTACTGGGTATTTGGTTCTTTCTTTTTAGGCTCCATTTGTTCCATTAGTTCTGTAATGTGGAGTATTACTAAAACACCAGAGATTCCACCTACACCCGAGGAGTTGGCTGTATTGCGAGCACAGAAAAAAGGAATTCTACAACCCTTTATTGAAATTGGAGAAGCCATTGTTCATATGCCTATTGTAATGTGGAAATTGGCATTGGTTTATTTATTTCAATGGTATGCCTTATTTTGCTATTGGCAAAATGCTTCAAAAAGTATTGCACAGTCGGTTTGGAAAACCAGTCCTACTGAAAATAAAACCTTGTACGAAGAAGCCGTTGGTTGGGCTGGCTTAGTAAATGGCTGGTACAATGTAGTTACATTTTTATCTGCCTTTGGATTGGTTTGGATGGCTAAAAAGTTTTCTCCTAAGAAAGTACATATAGTTTGTTTGTTGATGGCAGGTATTGCATTGTTGGCATTTCCACAAATTGAAAACAAGTATTTACTTTTTGTTCCAATGGCAGGATTTGGTATTGCTTGGGCAAGCATGATGGGCATTCCTTACTTGATGGTGGTGAATGATATACCTAAAGAAAAATATGGGGTCTATATGGGTATCATTAATATGATGATTGTAATTCCAATGATTTTACAAACCACTACTTTTGGTTGGGTGCTCAATAATTTTTTAGGAAATAATTCAGGACATGCTATTTCATTTGCGGGCGTTTTATTGCTTTTGGCCTGTGCTGCTACTTTTTTAATTAAAGATGTAAAACCAGAAGAAGAAATTCAATCGGTGGCTGTTGGAGGATACTAATTGGTACTCAACTGAATTTTTTTTCTTATTCATATAAACGAAATTTTTTCAATGAAAATTCTCTGCATCGGCGAAGCCTTGATTGATATGATATGTACCGATAAAGGCATGTCTTTATTGGAGGGATCTAATTTCCTAAAAAAGACAGGCGGTGCGCCAACCAATGTAGCTGCTGCCATTGCTGCTTTAGGAGGCGAAGTAGAGTTGGCTGCTAAAGTGGGCAAAGATCCTTTTGGCAAACAATTGATTCAAACCATGGAATCTTTTGGCGTAGGCACCCAAGCCATGCTAGAAGACCAACACCATTTTACCACATTTGCGTTTGTTTCTTTAATGCATGATGGCGAAAGAGATTTTGTGTTTAATAGAGGTGCAGATGGACAATTATCTATCGAGGATGTAGACGCCATCAATTTAAATAATGTAGGGATCATTCATTTTGGATCGGCTACAGGTTTTTTACCTGGCCCTTTACAAGCGGCCTATTTACACCTCTTGCAAAAAGCGCTGCATCATAAAATTTATATCAGCTTTGATCCTAACTATCGGCATTTATTATTCCCTAATAATACCGACACTTTTATTAGTCAGAGCTGGCAGTTTTTGCGCCACTGCAATTTCTTTAAAGTAAGTGACGAAGAAGCTATGTTGTTGACCAATACTGCTTCGCTAGAAGATGCTACGGCTGTTTTATTAAAAGAAACTACAGGCGTGTTTACCATCACACTAGGAAAAGAGGGTACTTTATTGGGATTGAATGGAAAGCAATATATTATTGAATCGATTCCAATTAAACCTGTAGACACTACTGGTGCAGGAGATGCTTTTGTAGGTGCAGTGCTGTATCAATTAAGTCATTTAGAACCATCAGCTATTCAATCGCTTTCATTAGATGAATGGAATAAAATAATTTTGAACGCAAATAAAGCGGGCGCCAGAACCTGTGAATACATGGGTGCTATGGAAGCTTTCAAATATTTGAACAATCAAATTTTCAAGTAAACCATTTTATACGTGTATCAATATTTACTTCATCAGAAGATTAATAAAATTTGCAACGATCAATTATTAGATATTGCTGGGGTAGACCACCCATTCTATATTAGATTCATTGCCAATGCCAATACTTTACAAGATTTATATAATATTATTTACGGTAACCAAAAAAATGCAGTACAAGATTTTGATGCACTATTGGTTTTAATCATTGAATCTTATAAACAACGTAACCCTGTATTTAGAAAAAAGGACCAAGAAAAAGAACAGCAGGCAGCTTGGTTTACCAGCAATCAAATTACTGGGATGAGTTTGTATGTAGATCGGTTTGCGGGCAATTTAAAAAATATGCCCAATCAACTTCCTTATCTACAAGAATTAGGAGTGAATTTTTTACACTTAATGCCCCTATTTCAAAGCCCTGAAGGAGAGAGTGATGGCGGATATGCCGTTTCCGACTTTAGAAAAATTGATCCTCGTTTTGGCACCCTTAACGAGTTTAAAATATTGCAAGAAAAAATGCAGGCTGCAGGCATGTACCTGATGATTGATATTGTATTAAATCATACTTCTCATCATCATGAATGGGCGCTTAAAGCGAAAGCAGGTGAGAAAGAATTTCAAGACTATTATTATATGTACGATAGTAGAGAAATTCCCGATCAATTTGATGCTTCAATGCCAGAAATTTTTCCTGAATCTTCTCCGGGTAGTTTTTCTTATGTGCCTGAATGCAACAAATGGGCAATGACGGTTTTTCATCATTATCAGTGGGATTTGAACTATACTAACCCCGCTGTTTTCAAAGCCATGCTCTCCAATATTTTCTTCTATGCTAATTTGGGTGTTGATATTTTACGCATTGATGCACCTGCATTTATATGGAAGCAATTGAGGACTACTTGTCAAAATTTGCCAGAAGCACACACTTTATTGCGTTTAATTAAACAGTGTGTACATATAGCAACGCCTGGTATGGCATTATTAGGGGAAGCCATTGTTGCGCCCAAAGAAATCATGAAATATTTTGGCACCGATGCATTCACTGCTAAAGAATGTGATGTTGCCTACAATGCCACACAAATGGCTTTGCAATGGGATGCTTTGGCTACTGGAGATACCCGTGTAATGTTGGCTGCTCAACACGAACTTTTACAAAAACCTTTTGGTACTACTTGGATAACTTATACCCGTTGTCATGATGATATTGGTTTAGGTTATGATGATAGTATGATTGCAGCAGCTGGGTTCAATGCATACGAACATAGAAAATTTTTAAAAGAGTATTATTCTGGTAGTTTTCATAACTCTCCTGCTACCGGAGCTTTATTTTCGGTGAATCCTAAAACACAAGATGCACGCATTAGTGGAAGTTTGGCCTCCCTTTGTGGGCTAGAAAAAGCGATTGAACAAAATGATACGAATGCCATTGATACAGCTATTGCAAAAATTATTTTGATGCAAGCGCAATCGATGTTTTTAGGGGGAATCCCCATGTTGTTTTATGGAGACGAAGTGGGTTATACCAATGATTATAGTTATTTAGGAGACTCAGGTAAAAGTTATGATAACCGTTGGATGCATCGTCCCATCATTGATTGGAATAAGAATGCATTGGCCAATCAAGCGGGAACAATTGAAAACCGAATATATAGTGCAACGCAACAATTGATTCAACTTAGAAAATCATTGTCTGTTTTTTCTGACAGTAAAAATCTTATATGGTTAAGGCCGCACAATATTCATGTAGCTGGTTTTATTAGAACCAATGAAAATAAGCAACTATACTGCTTATTTAATTTTAATCATAAACCCTCTTTTATAACTTGGTATTTGTTTAAAGAACATGGTGTTAAGCCAAGCTATTTAACAGATCATTGGTCTGGTAAAAAATACAAAGTAGGGTCCGATCACGAATACCTCGTCATGGAACCCTACCAGTTTGCGGTGTTTGAAATAGTTTAATATATTTAATTGGCTCCATCACTTTGGGCTCGAGCTATAGCGAAGTTGCCTACTTTAACCCCTTGTGC
Organism: Sediminibacterium sp.; assembly: GCA_040403845.1. GTDB lineage: Bacteria > Bacteroidota > Bacteroidia > Chitinophagales > Chitinophagaceae > Sediminibacterium. Next base: position 61,209 of record JBBAJU010000009.1, on the reverse strand, counting down.
TAATCCCACTTCACAATCGGATCTATAATGTAAAGCCCCATAAATTCTAGACTCTGATGCTTCTTTAGCCATTGCAGTATAAGCAGCTGCTCTCGCAGGCACAATATGTCCTAAGATGGTAGCAGCTGCGCCACTAAATGTAGAATGTCCAGATGTGTAAGCTGGAAAATTAGGTAAACCGGTTTGGGTTTTAATAAATGGATCAACCTGTGTTGGTCTTGGATTAAAATAGAACGTTTTTGTATCCCAACAAGCGATAGCCGCATCCATTTCTGCCATATTCAACAAAGCTAAATTTCTAGCCCATCTTACTTCGCTGAAACGTTGTTTTACAAAATCATCAGCAGCAATGGCATTCCAGTGACCCGGTGGTGTATATGTGCCAACACCATCTGCCCAAAAATGAACGATTGCAATTTGCTGTCTGGTTGCATTTTTTGCATAATTTCTTACTTCTTCTAACTCCTCTTTAAACTTTTGCGATTTAACTGATGGTGGAGCAATTGGTCTTATTGCAATAGTTGTTAATGAATCAAATAAAAATGGTTTTACTCTACCAAAAAAAGGAAGCATGGGTGGACGCTTCGGAATTTCCTGACTTATCCAAGGGATTTCTCCAGTTGCTGCAGTTTGTGATTCTAATTCCGCCCATTGCGCAGGGGTTCCAATTGCCTTAGACATATTATCTCCTGCTGCACGTGCAATCACTTTAGCAGCTACTTGTCTTGCCAATTGAATACCTGCTTCAATATCTGATCTGGTATTCATGCCAGCCATAATTCTTGAGAGCATATGTTCATCTGCTTTTTGTTGTATGTAAGCAATATCAGCAGGAAACAATAGCTTGAGCATTTCTACACTTACTGCTGCAACAACTGCATCTTCACTTGGATAAGAAGGTAAATTAGTTGCTGGCACTAATGGTTTAATATTAGCATCTACTGCATGTGGCGCTGCCCGACTATAGAGTCGTTTATAATAGAATGCTGCTACCAATGCATCATATTGGGCAACACTTACATAAGCATAAGCCCTTGCCGCATACGGTGGATTGGCAAAAGGAAATTCTGGATAGCCAAATGGATTCGCTGCTGAAGGTATTGGATAAGTACCATCAGGATTATTTACTGGAGGTAAATTTCTTTTAGCCACTAATGCACGTAATATTTCGTTCCACCTTAAAACACCACCTGCACTCCAATATTGAATACTGGCTCTTTGTTCCGCAGTAAGTGTTGCTTGAAATCCTTTTATTTCTGTAAGTTCTCTATTGTAAACAGCTATATTAGTTGGCGTAGGGGCTTGCAAAGGAAATTCGTTAGCTGAACTTAAAACCACTGGTTTCCAATCGCCTGCATTGGCATCTATATTAGTTGGATTGAGTGATTCGTATACCATATTTTTTTCCGTCACCGTTCTTTGGCATGCAAAAAAAGCCGGCACAAAAAGTAGTGTTAATTGTACAATTTTATTTGCTTTCATCGGATTGGTTTTGATTGTTAGACGATTTTGAAAAATCTAAAATGTAAAATATGCCTGCTGAAATGGAAGTTGCTTGTCCCATATTGCGCCCCGCAATCGTGTACATTGCATTGCCAACAGCAGATAAACCTTCTACTTTTCCGAAATTGTATTTAAAACCCAATCCTATTCGTGAAGCATTCATTTGATTGCTTAAAAAAGGCATATTATTTCTGGAGATATCAAACCCTCCATTGGTTTTCATAATATCCACAATGGCTTCTGCATACCCTTTTCCACTTCTATATCCTGCTCTAAAATTGAAATTACTCATAGTGGGCATTTCAACTTGATTCGTGTAATGCATTCTGGTAGTGAAGTAAGCCGTTCTATCGATGGTGGCATTGCTTCTAGAGAAAAAAGCGGCTGAAGCTGTTGTAAAAAAATTACCCAATTGATAATCTGTCATCAATCGAATCATTGCAGTATTAGTCCCAAACCCGATTGATAAGGGCAGATAATCATTCACATAATTGGTTAATGGTGTAGAATAAGCGCCTAATGCATAAACAGCAAAATCTGCTTTTCCAATAGTAGTTTCAATGGGCATCCACTTTAATGTTAATGTAAGATCTTGTATTCCATGCCTTCCAACAAAAGTACCCGCTGATGCTTTATTATTAAAATATGGAACCGAAAAAAGAACATTTAGGTTATCCTTAATCCCATAGTTCCCCATGATACCAATCATTTGAGAACTTACTGTTCCTAAATTTTGATTGTCGCGTTTTAGCGTTCCTTCCCAATAATTTTTCCAACTGCTGTTCCCATACATAAAACCTGTACAGAAATTATTCTTAGCCATCATCAACGCATCCATATCTGTTTGTGCGTGCAAATAAATAGTCATTACTACAAAAGCAGTAGACATGGCAATCCGCTTTAAGGCTTGCCCAAATATATTTTTCATGAATGATTTCTGTTAAGAAATAAATAAATGATAGTTACTTTTTCATCTTCAGTTTGGTCGCAATATGCTTACCTACTTTTTGTCCTATATCTGTACTGATGATACAAGAATTGTGAAAATGTAATCCACCGTAAAATCTGGCCCAATTGTTTTCTTCAGCCGCGTGTCGGAAAGATTTGAAACTTCTATTGGCAATACCAAATTCTAATTCTGTTGAATCTGTATAAGCGAAATTATCTCCATATACACTGGTCAACGCTTCTGCTGCTGCAGAAGAAATGGTTGAATGTCCACAAGTGTATTCTGGAAATGCAGGTGTTTGCAAATAAGGTCTCCAATTAATATCGATGTATTGATTAATGACTGTTTCCGGACGTGCTGTATTGTATTTGTACTTAACATACCAGCATTGAATAAATGCATCAAATAAAGCAATAGCCGTTTTAGTAGTTGCGTAAATGGTTTCTGCGTAGTCACTATTTGCTTGCTTTGCCGCAATGCCTACTACGCTCATCCAATGTCCTGGAGGAGAAAACTTCTTACTCCCAAACATTACATGCCCAGTTACATTCATCTTGAACGGATTATCGTCCCAGAATTCTGCCATATGTTTTTGTTCGGGGGTTAAACTATCAATTGCATTTTTGATGGCAATTACTTCTTGATAATATTTACTGTTCTTATCTTTTATATTAAATGTTGGTGGTGGTGCGGGTTCATATATACTAGCGCTATCTATTACCATTGTTCTTATTTCCATCCAATGTGGTTCTGCTGCAGAAGCATACATTGGTGGGGTAGGAACCCATCTTCCTGGTTCTTTGGTAACAGTATATTTTTCGGCCCCTCTGGTCTCTAAATAATTGTCTTTTTTGCTCCACCTGATGATGGCTGCACTTACACTATCCGCAAGCAGTTTAGAAGCTTTTTCTACCTTTGACGGAAGACCTTGTTTTCTAGCCAACTCCATAATACTATCCGTATAAACTTGCATGCTTCCTTCCGGAAAAGTTACCGACTCACCTACTTTAGCATACGCCAATAATGAAGCTAATTTCCAATCGGTATCAGGTGTAGAAGCAGGTAGTTTTAATTCGGGCAGTCCGTTCAATTGACCACCTAAAGAATGGTATTGGCTAGGATTACTCGCTGCCATTACTTCATAAGCTGCAATTGCCGCATACGCATAATTTCGAGATGCAACCATGGGTGGAAAATTATTTCCCATTACCACTGTATTCAACTCATGAACAGTTTTGCTAAATAAGATTGGATTATGCAAAAAATTCTTATACTCAGTATTGTTGTTGCACGAAATCAAGGCTAAAACAAAAAAGCCAAGCACCGCCAAGCGCTTTAACATAGAAAAATAATTAATAGTAAATAAAATGAATGCTTAATATGCCAGCATTAGGCTTGTGGCGGACGCTCTAAGAATGAAGTATAATCAGCTAAATCAAGCATTGGGTTACTCAATTGAACCGCTTTAGGAATGTCTCCATCACGAAACTGCCAGGTAAAGCAATGGTCACCTGTAAAGTCGGACAATGAGAACTTAAGTTGTGTATGCTGATTGGTTGATTGTTCGTTATTCGAATTATTATTAAAATTAGCTGCTAAGTTTAAGAACTGATCTCTTGCATTACGAATGCTAATCTTGTCTATATTGGGAATACAATATAATTCTAAAGAATCCTTAAAAAATCGACGTTTTACAAAATGATAAGTTACCCCATCAATGTCAATATCACCTGTTGTACTTTCAAATACTTCAGAGTTAGAACCATATGGTGTACTAGCAGCAATTTTAATATGGATTAAGTTAGCTTCGTCATACTGATCCTGAAAAAGACTGGTTTGAAAATCTTGATCTGACTTGGTTTCTAAATAATTAAGCAACAGGTTATATCCGCCCCAGCTAAAGAGCAGCAAACACAAGGATAGTATGGTAAAACCCTTCTTCACAACAATAAAAATAGTTTTAATTTTTTACATACAAAATATTTTATTTTTGTTTTTAATCGTACCGAATTCTAAAAGAAGATTATGAAAAAAGTTTTATATATACTGGTTCCAATATTGTTTTTTTTAATCATCTCCTATTTGCTCCCTACCCAAAAACCTACAACCGAAACAATATCCGTTTCAATGCCTGTAGATGCAATTACTAGGGTAGTTACTAATCAGAAAGATTGGGCTAAATGGTTTCCAGGAACAAAAGTGAATGATAGCGTATATACCTATTACGAATCGCCTATCACTATTCATAAGGTTTTAATGAATGGCTTTAAGGCAACAATGGTTAATAAGGGCGTTGAAGTAGACCTTGACTTTTCTTTTATGGCTGATTACAACGCTAAAACAAGTTTTACTTTAAATACCGTAATGAAAATTACGTACAATCCTTTGTTGCGTTTTAAACAGTTTCTCTCTTTAAATTCAGTTGAAAATGATTGCAAAAGATTACTTTATCAAATGCAAGATTATTTTTCGGATGTCAAAAAAGTATATGGCTTCCCTATAGAAATGCAAAAAGTTCCCAACTCGTCGTATGTTTCTACCAAACAAACCTATGATCATGAACCAACTACTGATGAAATTTATGCATTGATAGACGAAGTGAATGAATTTATTGATGGGGTAGAAGTGAAAATTATGAACTACCCCATTTTAAACGTTTTTAAAGAAGACGCTAGTTCTTATACTGCTATGGTTGCGGTTGCTACAGAAAGAGATATCCCTTCTAATGGAAAATTTATGCTGAAGAATATGATGTTGGGCAATATTGTGGTTTGTGAAGTAATAGGTGATAAAAACGTTATACAAAAGTGTAATGAAGCCGTAAAAAATTATGTTCAAGACCATCGCAAAACCAGCCCTGCAATTTCTTTTGAAAGATTAATTACCAATAGAAGAACCGTTCAGGATAGTACTAAATGGAGAACTACTATTAATTACCCAGTATTTCAATAATTGAATTAGGCTTACCGAATTTTAAGCACTTGAAGGGCACCGTTGTTTTTAGCTAAAATATAGCAAATGTTATTACCTATTTTCACGGGCGCAGCTTTTCTTACTTCACCTTCTACCAATAACTGTTCAATTAAATGAGCTTTTGGTTCCCCGTTTGCAGAGCATTGGAGCATTGTGCCAAAATCTGCATCTTGTTTACCAATCTCTATATTGTTGTAACCGAAATTTCCTAATAGCAGATAACTATTTAGTTTTTGATCTTGATGCTTAAAAGGAATCACCGCTCTATAATTTGTTAATTGCGCATTAGCTGGCATTGCAACAGCTTCAAAACCTAATTTCCCTTTATTCAATAAAACCATATTGGCAAATTGTGTGGCTTTTAATTGAATTGACTTATTCAATTTCTCTTTTTCAAATAATTGATCTAATGAGGCTTTTGCAAAATCTTCTGCATAAAGGAATTTCTTTTTTAATACTGGCAATGATTTTTCTAATTGAATTTTGCTGGCAAATGGTATTTCTTTCCCATTTAAATAATAAGTGATTACTTGCTCAGCTCTGCCATTATTGTCAAAATCATTTATGTACATGGTAACTGGTTCTGCGCTACTTGCTTTTAATCGGCTATTCAATCCAAAATTGCCTGCAACGATATCAAGGCTTCCGTCTGCATTAATATCTGTTACTGTGAGCGACTGCCACCATCCATTTTCCTTTAAGAGCGTCTGTTTATTATACGTATTCCCTTTCTTAAAATACGCATCAATGGTTCCCCAAGCACTGCTTAATAAGAGGTCCTTTTTTCCGTCCTTATCTAAGTCAACAAAATGTGCGTCTGTTACCATACCTGGGTTCATCAGGTCTTTAGAATAGCTACTAGTAACATCGCTAAACTTTCCTTTCCCATCGTTCTGCAATAAATAACTTCTTGGCGTAATTCCGTATTTCCAAGGTTCTACCCTACCTGCAATAAATAAATCAATATGTCCATCCGCATTAATATCGTCTGCTATAATTTTACTTTGTGTTGTGTGAATGGCCGTAAATGCATCTGCTTTTCTAGTTAGGTTTCCTTTGCCATCATTCAAATACAATAAAGGCAATAAATGGGGATCTTCGCCATAATACTCGTTTCCTCCGCTTGCTATCACTAAATCTTTTGCTCCATCTTTATTTACGTCTACCCAAATGGCATCTGTATTTTCCCACATCGAATCTAGTAATAGTGCAGGTTGTGGCATTGGTTTAAATGTTCCATTCTTATTTTGAACATACACCGCATTATGAAAAGATTTTGAAGCGCCCACAAAAACATCTTCTAATCCATCTCCATTGATATCTGCAATAGCCAATGCAGGACCTTCGGCTGAAACCATTTGTGGTATCAGCGGCTCCCGATCAAACTCATTAAATGGATTTTCTTTGTGCAAATAATTGAGTTGTGTTGCAAGCGTAATATCTTCAAAAGAAGGAGTTAATGATTTTTCTTGTTGGGCTATATTTTTCTCAAATGAATATTTAGGCAAACCATTTTGATAGATAATTTTTTGTGTCTTGCCCGGTTGTAATTGAACCCTTTGAAAAGTTTGGTCGGGCCATATAAGTGTAGCTGAATCGGGTTTAATTTGATCTAACCCAACCATTAAAGGTATTTGCATACTAGAGAGAAATCCATGCACAGGATATTGCTCTTGGGTATACACTTGGCCTTTTGCATAAACCAATAGCTTTGCTCCTACCGCTAAACGATTCTTTGGTGATCCTTCTAAAACAATACTTGCATAATTTTTTGCAATGCTATCTTTATTGGTATTGTTTTGATAAACCAATACGGGGTCATTGATATTATTTACAACAATATCTAAATCACCATCATTGTCTAAGTCTGCGTATACAGCACCATTAGAAAAACTATTCGGATTATTCTGAATATTATCACTGATATTATTAAAACTGAATGCACCTTTATTTACAAAAAACTGATTCGGTATTTTAATTTCAGGAAACTGATTAATCAACGTCAGGTCTTTGCTTTCTAAACTATTATTTTTTAGTTTTTCCTGTAAAGCTTCTCCCGAAACGAAATTGATATAATCAATATCATTCATTCTTTTCGGTATTCCGTTCGAAACAAAAAGATCTTTATTTCCATCGTTATTAAAATCCATCCACAATGAGGCCCAACTCCAATCGGTTGCATGAATACCTGCATATTGTCCTACTTCACTAAATCTGCTATTGCCACGATTGTATTGCAAATTATTTCTTGCATACTGATACGTGTATCCAAATGCCAATTTGTTTTGAAAAATATTATAATCATCTTCAGACAAAGACCTTCTGAGCATATAAGATTCATAAGGCAGCATATCCATTGAAATAATTTCAGGAAGTCCATCATTATTTGCATCCGCTATATCTACCCCCATGGTAAACTGACTGGTATGCATGAGTTGTGTTCTACCTTGCTCCTCAAACTGCCCTTTCTGGTTATTGATATACAAATAATCATTTTCATGAAAATCATTGCCTACATAAATATCCGGCCATCCATCTAAATTGATGTCTGAAACCGCAACACCTAATCCGTAACCTATTTTAGATCCATTGATTCCTACTGTTTGGGTGATATCAGTAAATCTTCCGGTGATTTTTCCGGCCTTACTCAGCTCGGTATCATTCCGATAAAATTTTTGCCCTGCTAATGAATCAAATGTATTTTCAAAGTTTTTTCTTGGGGCATAATTTCCATCATGATTTACGGAATGATTTAATAAAAATAAATCAAGATCCCCATCCCCATCATAATCTAAAAATGCAGCTTGTGTACTAAATCCAGAAAAATCCAATCCGTATTGTGAGGCCTGATCTTCGTAATGCGGTATTCCTTTTTCGTCAATTTTTGTACATACCAATAACTGATTTTTTCCCTTTAGCATTTTATACCTACCAACACGGCATATATAAATATCTAATAAGCCATCATTATTAATATCAACAACTGAAACCCCTGTGCTCCACGCACTATCAGCTGGTATTTCAGCAAGCTTGGTTACGTCCTCAAATTGCATTTGCCCTTTGTTTAAAAAGAGCCGATTACATTGCTGATTGGCAGCAAAAAATAAATCGATTTTCCCATCTTGATTAAAGTCTCCTGCCCCTACCCCTGCACCATTGTAATAGTACATGTAAGAGAATAAATTAAACTCGGTAGTTGGGATTAAGGTATTAGTAAAATTTAATCCTGTTTTAGTTGATTCAATTGGCGTAAACAAGCTGTCTTCCTGTTTACTTTTACAAGAACCAAATACGACCAGTAATAAAATAAAATAATTCAAACGCTTCATAGTCCCTATTTTTTTACTGCACTGGTTTTTCTAAAATATACTGGGTAATCATTATTCTGTAAGAATAAATAACCCAATTGATTGTTTAAACGCAATGGTAAAATCTGTTTGATTTGTCCATTGATACTTACGCCAGATTGTTGTGGACTAGCAACTGAAAAACCAGCTTTCCCATTTCCCAATAAGAGGTTTCCATAAGAAGCATCAATGCTACAAAACTGAGGCAATAAATCAAAAAAGTTACCCGCTGCTAAAATATCTACATTGCCATCTCCATTCATATCTTCTACAACCAGAGACTGTACACTGGACAACTGTAATTGATAAGGCAAAGCTTGTACGCTAAACCCTTTATTTGAATTATTCAACGCAATGATTGAAGCACCGGTGTTCACTGAAAGAACCCTTGCATCCGACAGTGTATTTGGAAATAATTCCTGAATGGTTTTAGGTGCAAAATCTTGGTGCTTTAGATTTTCTTTTTTTAATGCAGGCAATTGTTCTGTGATGTCTTTCTTTAAAAAGACTGGCATATCTTTTCCATTCAACGTATGACTGAATATTTTTTCAACGCTACCATTCTTATCAAAATCTTTTATGAAAACTTTTACGGGTGCATCCTTATTGGCACGCAAATAAAAATTCTCTCCCAAATTACCAAATACTAAATCGTTGTCTCCATCATCATCAAGATCGGCAGCAACAACTGTTTGCCACCATCCCAATTGATTTTCTAATCCAGTTTTTTGTTCAACAAATTGCTTGCCTTTAAACTGGTAAACATGAGGATACATCCACTCACCAGTGATAACCAACTCGGGTTGTTTATCACCCATTACGTTGGCATACACTGCTCCTGTTATCATACCAAGATTACTTAAGAATGGAGCTACAGAAGCACTAACTTCTTTAAACATTCCGTTTCCTTCGTTGTGATATAAGAAACTTTTAGGTGCTATTCCATATTGTTGTGGTTCGCTTCTACTTCCTATAAAAATATCCATCTTCCCATCCGAGTCATAATCCAATGGGATTGCTACACCACAATTGGTGTGGCTGATTAAAAATGCACCTGACTGCAAAGCAAAAGCCCCCTTTCCATTATTGATGTAGAGTTGGTTTTGATATAAGTCTGAACTAGCAGGCGCAGTATTTCCTCCTCCGCCTACAAATAAATCTTGATCTCCATCTTCATCTGCATCAAAGAAAAATGCAGCAGTGACGTCATTAAATTTAAAAGTATTAAAGTCGGGTACTACTTGCAATTTAAAGCCCGTACTTGTTTGAAAATAAAGTTGACTTGCTTGCCCATTTGCACCTCCAATAAATAGGTCTTCTAATCCATCCCCATTCAAATCAGCTGCTGCTGCTTTAGGTCCCAGCTTACTCAACATGAATGGAATATTTCTTTCTATGTAAAAATCTACTTGGTCGTCTTCGGTATGTTTTTGAAGTTGCACTGTAGTTTGCTGCAATAAAGGAATTACTGGTTTAGACTCATTGGGATGAAAAGGCTTTGATGTATTGGGGTCATAAATAATTTTATGCAATTGATTGATACCTGGCTTTTGTATAGTAGTAGTTGATCGATTGGGCCAAATAATTTGCATAGAATCTGGCAGGCTTGTTCCTAAACCAATCGTTTGTTTGTATTCTACTGAACTTTGAAAACCCTTACTCGGTATTAATTCTCTTGTAATAATTTGGTTGCCTTGATATACTTTAATAGTACTGCCAATTGCAAATGGATTGGGGCTGCTATAGGTTAAAGCCACTCCAATAAACTGACCTTTATTTTGTTCGCGACTTTTATTTTTATAAACAGTAGCGGGTTGGTTCACATTATTGATGATTAAATCTAAATCGCCATCATTATCTAAATCGGCATAAGCTGCTCCATTGGAAAAACTGGGTTTGTCTAAGCCCCAATTAGTGCTTTCATTCGAGAATTGAAGATTTCCTCTATTTTTAAACATACTATTCGGAATAGGCACAGAGGGCATTTTATCTATCACATTATTTACCTGCTCACGCTTACCTTTTAACACCATTTGATTCACTACATCATTGGCAAAAAAATCAATAAAGTCTTGATCGGTCACATCTCTATATATCCCATTACAAACCAAAATATCTGCTAAGCCATCGTTATCTGCATCAAACATTAATGCACCCCAACTCCAATCACTCGCTGCAACCCCACTGTAAAAAGCTGTTTCTAAAAATTTCCCTTCCCCATTATTTACTTGCAATGCATTTTGAGTAAACTGATTATAAAAATCTTGGTTTTTCTTAAGCATAAAAACATCGTAGCCTTCAAATGAGGTATTGGTCTTTAGCCTGTAATCATCACCGGGCAGCATATCGGTCGTAAATATATCTGGCTTACCATCGTTATTGATGTCTTGTAAATCTGCTCCCATTGAAGAGAAACTAATATGTTGTGTTCTACTAGAAAGTTCATCTTTAAATGTTCCATTCTTTTGATTAATGTATAAATAATCCTTTTCAAAAAAATCATTGGATACATATACATCAGGATAACCGTCTAAATTGATATCGCCTACCGTAACCCCCAAACCAAAGCTGATAATGCTTCCATAAATACCCGCTTCTTTGGTCACTTCAATATATTTACCATTTTCATTTTTGTATAAATGATCTCCACCACCTTTTAAGAATTCAGCAAAAGGCGCTTGCGCATCAGGTATACTACGCATATTGGCGTAATTAAGCGTATTCACTGGGATAGGGCTATTGTTCACTAAAAAGCAATCTAAATCGCCATCTAAATCATAATCAAAAAAACTTGCTTGTGTAGAATAGCCATCATTATCTAATCCATAACGAGCAGCATTTTCAGTGAACGTATTATTTTTGTTATTGATGTAGAGCTTGTTCTTTCTTTTTTCTTTTTGCAGCATATTGCCTGCATTGCAAACATAGATATCTAGCCATCCATCTGCATTAATGTCTACAAATACCACCCCAGTACTCCATTCACCACTATAAGTAATACCTGCTTTTTGGGTGATGTCTTCAAACTCAAAATTGCCTTTGTTTAAATATAATTTGTTGGCACTTTGATTAGCAGTAAAGAATACTTCGGGCAAGCCATCATTATTTAAATCACCCGTAGCCACACCTCCGCCGTTGTAAAAATTGCGATACTTAAATACATTAAATGCCTCAGACTCTACCAATGAGTTGGTAAACTGGATATTGGTGTTGACTTCCTCAAAAAGGGTATTCGCATTCTTGGTTTTACAAGATAATGCCAGGCCAATAATTAGCACAAAAACAAAATACTTAGACATACGCATTCGCTAAATTAAACAAAAAAAATCCCCCCAAATTTCGTAAAGATTTTTGGAGGGATCAGTATCAAAAAACCGAAGATTTTAGTATCCGAAGTTTTGCTTTAAATTAGGGTTAGAAGACAATGGAATAGTTGGGATTGGATAAACCACTTTATATCCATCAGACGCATTTGGTCTTTCATCAACAGGAGCGTTGAATACACCAAAACGAATCATATCTGTTCTTCTGTGACCTTCTAGATATAGTTCACGACCTCTTTCAGCTAATAATACTGGAAGAGTTACAGCAGTAAGAGCAGTTGCTCTACGGCTAGAACGTAAATTATTTACAATTGACAATGGAGTTTCACCGTTTGCACCTGTTGTACCACCTCTTAATAAAGCTTCCGCTTTCATTAAGCGAACATCAGCAAAACGGAAGAAAGGAAACTCATTCGCACTTCCCCAAGCACCATCATTAATGGTAGCTGGATCTAGAGGAAACTTATTCAAACGTATACCACTAGCTTCTCCGTTAAAGAAGATAGAAGCGTTACGAGTGAAAATCAATGGGTTACCAGAACGGTCTTTTAAGTCTACAATTGGATCACCAATCATACCATTTCTAGGTCCACGTGCTTGACCAACTAATAAACCAGCAGTAGCACCAGTAAACTCAGTGTGACCTCTTAAAGTATCGTTTCTACGAACGTCATTCCCTTCGAAGCTATCGTAAAATTGAGCCAATGTTACGAATCCATTCCAAGAAGAAGGAGTTTGGTTGTAGTGCCAGCTTTGAGAAGTCTGCCATCTTAAACCAGCACCGTTCCCAGCTCTTGCATCACTGCCCGCTTTACGAACGAAAATGTTTTCTGAAGATGCAGTACCATTGTCCCACTTAAAGTTATCCCAGTAGTAAGAATCAATTGACAAATTGGTATTTGCTGCAATTAAATTACAGTATTCAATTACCTTATTCATGTCTGCAGCAGCAAAAGTATAAGGACCAGCTGGTTTAGTTGGGTCTTGCTTATAAACAGCTCTGTTTAAATAAGCTTTAGCCAATAAAGCCCATGCAGCTTCTTTAGTAGCTTGACCACGATTAGCAACGTTGTAAGCAGGAAGTGCAGGAACAGCAGCTTCTAATTCTGTGATGATTGCATCAATAGCAGCCGATCTGGTTAATACATCAGGAATAACGTTAGCAGCAGCTGTTGCAGGTCTTGATTGCACTTGACCATAAATATCACAAACTAGGAAACGGAAAAACGCTCTTAGGAACTGGCCTTCTGCTTTTTCCAAACCAGTTCTGGTTTCAGCAGTTAAGGTTGTTTGGAACAATGCTCCATTTAATCCATTCCAAGTGTCGTTAATTTGGTTATGATCTGCAGCCCAAGTATGTAAGTGTAAACGACGCCATGTACCAAAATCATCCCAGTCGGTACCACGTGTTGGCCCCATGATTTCATCGGTGGAATGCTCTTGCAAACCAAACCAGTTACCTTGACCGCCGGTTAATTGGTTCAACTGTTCGTAAACAGCTGAGATAGAAGAAGCTGTAGGCACACCTCCCGCTTGAGTTGGAGCGATAGAGTTGGGTGCCTCCAACTTTGGATCAAGCTTGGAACAAGACGTGATCGTAAGTACACTTACTGCCGCAGCTGGTAAAATGTAACTTTTTAATAAATTTTTCATATTGATCAATGTTTTTGTTTTTCTATATTAAAACCCTACGTTAACACCTAAAGTGATTACAGTTGGTCTTGGGAATTGAGTATAATCAAATCCACGAGAAGGGATACCGCCAATGCTCTTGTCTACGTTCACTTCTGGATCAATACCAGAATATTTGCTAAACAATGCCAAGTTTTGACCTGAAGCAAATGCAGATAAAGTCTTGATTGCTTTACCAGCCTTGATATCGAAAGCATAGCTTAAGTTCAAGTTAGCCAAGCGAACAAAATCTCCTTTCTCTAAGAATCTAGTTGATACCGAACCTGGGTTAAATGGATTTTCAGGACCATTACCAACTTCATTTGTTACGTTACGCGCGTTACGTAAGCTTCCTTTTAAGAACAACGCATTCGCCGTATTGTTGTAAATATAGTGGCCAGTAACCGCATTTAAGAATACACTTAAATTCCATCTTCCGTAAGAGAAGTTGTTGGTTAAACCAGCAAACATTCTAGGCAATGCAGTACCAACCAATTGGTTAGCAGCACCTGCAGCATAACGTGCGTTACCGTTACCATCAAATCCTTGGAAAACAGGCATTGACCATGTAAAGATTGGAGAACCATTGGTTAAGGTTTGTGCGAATGCACCAGTAAGTCCTTGTCCACTTACCCCACCAGTATTGATTGGAGCAGGTAGACCAGTTACATTGTTTTCTACTGTTGTTAAATTAGCACTTACGTCCCAATTAAACTTGTTACCCTGAATGATTTTATAGTTCAAGCTAAATTCCCATCCTTTGTTGGTAACATTACCTGGTAAGTTGATCCACCAGTTACTGGTAGGAGCAAATCCACCTGGAGTTGGAGCAAGGAACAACATATTAGTACGCTCAGTATTATAGTAATCAATAGTACCAGACAAACGACCGTTCTTAGAAGTGAAGTCTACACCAAAACCAGTAGTAGCCACTTCTTCCCACTGAAGGTTTGGATTACCTTGTTGAATAACACGGCTTCTAGGACCAGCAGGAGTATTGTTACCTACATCAAACGTTTCTTGAAGGTTTAATGCGGCATAGCTACCTAAATTATCTTGGCTACCCAATTTACCATAGTTGGCTCTTACGTTAAATTCACTGAATAGTTTACCCAATGTATTCTTAGCCCAAGATTCTTCCATTACTCTCCATTTAAATGCAAACGCTGGGAAAGTTCCGTAACGGTTGTTAGCACCAAACTTAGAAGATCCGTCATTTCTTACTGTTGCAGTGAAGAAATACTTGTCTTTGTAAGTATAGTTTACACGAGCAAATACTGACTGTAATTCATTTCTTCCATAACCAGGAAGGAAATTTGCATAATTTCTAAATTGATTGAAATTTCTAACAAATACATCAGTAGGCCTTACCACAGGTGTATTTAAGCCCCATCCGAAGCTACCAGTGTAACGGTTTTCAAAACTTTGATAAGAATAACCTGCAACCGCATTGATAGCGTGTACATTATTAAACGTTTTATCAAAAGTCAAGTATTGTTCAAACAAAGTGTTATTAACTTCTTGATTTTGTCTAGTACCACGTCCATTTCCTTGGATACCATTTTGGTAATCTCTACCAAATACGTTGATAGTACCACCGTATGCATTTGCGCCCAAACGAGGATCTGCAAAAGCAGTACGTTCAGAAGTAGCATTATCCAATCCTAGAACAGCCTTGTAAGATAAGCTAGATGTAATTTGGTAAGTTGCAGATAAATTAGTCAAGAATCTATTCGTAACTTCTCTGTCATCAAAGTAAGCCAACATTTGAGCTGGGTTACGCTGATCGCCTGGTTGGAAGAATGATCCGTCTCTGTTAAATACTGGACTAGTTGGATTAAACTGTAAAGCAGCACCCAATAAAGAACCTTGGAAACCAGCATTGTTAGACAATGGAGGGAATTGGCCCTTAGTACTAGAATAAGTAATATTCGCTTCTAATCTCAATTTATCATTGAATAACTTCTGTCCTAAATTGGCACGAGCAGTCAAACGCTGTAAGCTACTATTTCTGATGATACCTTGCTGGTCATCATAAGAAGCACTTAAACGCGCAGTAGTCCCTTTGTTGCTATAAGCCCAGCTTAAGTTATAGTTTTGAGAAATCGCTTGACGGAAAATTTGGTCTTGCCAATCGGTGTTAGCACCGTTGTCAATTCCTTTAACCGCTTCACCCGCAGCAATTGGATCTGCACCACCATCAATATTCGCTTTTTTTGCAGCCAATAAGAAGTCTTGTGCATTCATTAAGTCATAACGACGCTGTGTATTAGCTATGCTAGTATTAGCTCCAAAATTAAATACACCGGCTTTACCGCCTCTACCTTGCTTGGTTGTAATTAAGATAACACCATTCGCACCTCTTGAACCATAAATGGCAGCAGCAGATGCATCTTTTAATATGGTGATGCTTTCAATATCATTGGGGTTTAAGAACACAAGCGGATTTCTTGGAGTAGTGCTACCTTCAACGCCACTAGCAGATCCCAAAGAACTTCCTTGACCCAAAGGAACTCCATCAATTACATACAATGGTTCTTGTGCACCACTGATTGATCCAGTACCTCTGATATTAATTGTTGCAGCAGCACCTGGTTCACCAGTAGAAGGAGTTACCAACACACCTGGTGTACGACCTTGCAACAACTGATCTGGAGAAGCAATTTGACCTTTGTTAAAGTCTTTCTCTGTAACACGCGCAACAGACCCTGTCACGTCTTTAGATTTTCTTGCACCATAACCAATTACCACAACATCAGTTAACGCATCAGCGCTAGAGGTTAATTTGGCATCGGCAGTGTTAGATGCAGAAACATTCACTTCTACATTACCAAAACCAGCGAAAGAAATCACTAAGGTTTTTGTTGAAGAAGGAACAGTTAATTTGTAGGAACCATCTGCACCCGTTTGGGTACCTGTTGAAGTTCCTTTAGCTACTACAGATGCACCAGAAAGCGGTGATCCGTCTTTTGAGTCAGTTACCTTTCCGGTAACTGTTTTCGTTTGCGCATGCGAGAAGATGGCAAACAGACAAGCGAAGGCTCCCATCAATATGGGCCTGGCAAGCAGTCTTAGATTCATAAATGGCAGTTTACTGGTTATTAAGCGTGTACAAAATACACATTTTTGGTATTAAATAAAATTTTTGTTAATTTTTTATAGTAAATTAAGAAAAAAATATTAGACACCAATCAATGAGTAATTCGTACTTTTTTAGGACCACAACTCAGCATAAAACGTTGCATCAATTAACAAAGTTTTTAATAAGAAAGTGGCCTTTAATAACGCAAATATGTAAATAAAAGTGTAAGTGTGCAGATTTAAATCAACAAAAAAATGAAATAAATAAATAAACGCAAATAACCGCATCAATAAAATAAAAAAGCCGCAAATAACATTCCATTATTTGCGGCTTTTAGAAAAACTTACCAATTATAACAATTGTTTGAATCTAGCTTTAAATCCTTTCATTTCTGCTTCTAAAAGATTAATTCCTTTCTCTTGACCCTCAGACAATGGCTCTAAAGCCGTAACTAAATCAAGGTAAAAATCGCTGATTCTTTTCCTGAATTTTGTTTCATCAAAAAAGATGGATTTTCTGTTGAGCTCTAACAACTCTCTTTTGAATAAATCCATCGCTTTTATTTTTTGGGTGATTTCATCAGAACTAGGTGCTTTGTTCCAAGCGGCTAACTTAACATCAATAGTATCTACCATATCAGCTAATTGTTCTTGTAATAAAAAGACACGCATACTTTGTTGATGTAATTTTTGCAAAGCCATTTCACTCAAACCTGCAGCGGGATTCGGCAATATCGTTAATATTTGCGAACTACTATCTTTTCCTGCTTTAACTACTATGCGATATTTTCCTGCAGGAACTTTAGGTCCATAAAACCCTGCATATTGAATTGATGATTGTGCAACAAATCCACCTTTTGCAACTCGAGGAGGATTTGATGTAAGTGTCCAAAACACTTTATTTAACCCTTTTAATCCAGTACCATTTAGGTCTTTGATTTTTTCATTTGCAGCATTAAAAATTTCAATCTTAACTACATCATTACTGCGATCTTTTAAGTAATAATAGAATGTGGGTGCCAATGATTTACTAGCTCCTGCATAGCCTACTAAATTAGATGCTGCCTGAGGGTATTGCGCGCCATACTCATACTTAAACGGCTGAATAGGATAAAATAAAAATGGTTTATTCAAATCAGATTTAACCATTTCTCTTAAAGGCTGAATATCATCAATAATATAAATTCCTCTTCCATGTGTAGCAATGACTAAATCATTGGTTGTAGGATGAATTTTAATATCTCTTACTAAACTGTACCAAGGTAAATTTTGATACTTACTTCTCATCCAAGTTTTACCTGCATTTAATGAGATGAAAAAACCTGATTCGGTTCCAAGAAAAAGTAATTCAGGTGCTTTAGGATCTTCTCTTATAATATGCGCAAACCCAGTTAACTCTTCTGATTCAAATTTGGTGAAACTATTTCCACCATCATTACTCACCAATGCATAAGTAGTGTTATCTCCATACATATGATGGTCTAATGTTACAAAAATTCTATTTGCATTATGAGCAGACAGTTCTATACTGCTAATCCAAGCATTTACTGGCACACCCGCTTTTAAAAATGCGCTTGCCTTATTCGTCCAAGTTTTTCCACCATTACTAGTAAACATTAAATTACCATCATCTGTACCTACCCAAATAATATTTTCATTGTTGGGATGTTGTACAATAGTGAAAATGGTACAATGATTTTCTGCACTGGTATTATCACCAGTTACACTCTCACTTGTTTCTGACTTGTTTTGAATGCTTTTATTATTGGTGGTTAAATCTGGAGATATTCTTTCCCAGTTTCTACCATTGTCTCTAGACCTAAATAAATACTGCGCACCTACATACAAATTGCTTTGCGATTTACCAGCAGCAGACTTCGTATTAGATTTAGCAGTAACAATCGGCGTATTCCAATTCCATCGATGATCCTCTTCGCCAGTTTGTTTCTTTGGCTTAATGCCAGAAGATAAACCGGTTCTTAAATTGATTCGATACATATCACCACCCTGAGATTCTGCATAAACGATTTTGTCATCCAATGCATCTGGCTGTACCCAAAAACCATCCCCACCACCAAGCGCCTTCCAGTCAGTAGCTGCAACGCCGCCTGGTGCAGTGTTGGGAGCCATCCAATTGTTGTTGTCTTGCAATCCACCATAAATATTATATGGCTGCTGATTATCGATACTTACATGATAAAATTGAGGAACAGGCAAGTTGTTTAAGAACTGCCAAGTGACGCCCTTATTATAACTTAAATAAACGCCACCATCGGTACCCAAAAACAACATATCGGTATTAGAAGGATTGATCCATAAAGCATGATGATCTGCGTGTGGAGCAACACCACCAATCACCGTATTTGCAAATGTTGCACCGCCATCATTGGAATAATTAAAATCGTAAGCAGGTCTGTAAACACGCTTAGGATCTTTAGGGTCAACTACCAAAGTGCTAAAATAAAAAGGCCTGGCCGTTAAGCCTGTGGCAGAAGTAAGTTTTGTCCAAGTTTCACCTTCGTCATTGGACTGATATAAAGCAGATTCTTTGGCTTCAACCAATGCCAATACCTGTGAAGGTTTAGAAGGATTAATGGTCACTACAATTCTACCCAAATTACCTTCAGGCAAACCCTTAGTCAATTTGTTCCAGGTTTTGCCACCGTCTACTGATTTATAAAATGCAGAGCCAGATCCTCCAGAAACAAATGAGAACGGCTTTCTTCTAAATTCCCAAGTGGAAGCAAATACAATATTTGATTTGGTAGGATGTACCGCTATATCTGCACAGCCGGTATTTTCATTGATGTATAAGATTTTCTCCCAAGTTTTACCTGCATCAACAGATTTATATAAACCCCTATGCGAAGATGATTTAAACAATGGGCCCGGGGCTGCCACATAAACCACTTTTTTATCAGTAGGATCTATTGCAATTTTACTAATATGCTCGGTACTATCGAGGCCAAGCTTTTGCCAATTAGAACCACCATCAGTAGTTTTATACAAACCCGCCCCAATAGAAACTGAATTTCGCATATTGCTTTCTCCAGTGCCAGCGTATACCACTTTTGCATTTCCAGGCTCTAGAGCCAAAGCACCAATTGATTGGTTGTATTTGTCAAAAATTGGGGTGAACGATTGACCTCCATTTTGGCTTTTCCAAATACCACCGCCGGCAGTGCCCACGTATAAATTTAATTGTGCATCTGCATATGCACCTTCAATAGAAGTGACTCTTCCGCTCATGGTAGAAGGGCCTAAAGCCCTTGCACCCATTACTTGAAACTGAGCAGTATTAAAAGACGGAATGTTTTGCGCATGCAATAGCATGCCCATGCCTGAAATCAGGGCAACAAGAAGTACTCTCATTTAATTTGATTTAGTTACCTGAAAAAATAGCTGCGTCAATGGTAGGATTAATGGTTACTTTTTTGGTAACCATCATCATCATTCCCATATCAGACTTGAAAGCCATTTTAATACCATTCTCTAAAGTTTGATAGTCTAGGTATTTTACAGCTTGTTTCATTTCTTGTCCTTGCTGCTTCACAGTAGATTCTTCTTTGTAAATCAAACCGGTTGTAAGGTCAAAGAAATAAACTTTTTCGTTTCCGTTCTTGGTTACCAATTTCAATTTATGATAAGATGTTCCTTCTTCCTCTTCTTTACCTAAATACTCAACAGTAGAACCTTTTTCTTTATAGTTTACAAACTCATCTTGAACGTCTAATTCATCCAATTTAGTTTTAAGCTCATCTTCAGTAATGGCTTCTAAACTGGTTTTACCCATTAATGGGTTTTGAGACCAACCTTTGGTAGGTGTGGTAATATCAATGATTTTGCTGCCCTGAAATTCAGCGTCTACCCGCATCCCCTTCATGTGAATGGCTTGCATCGTGAATGGGATAGCAATACCCTGCACTTCAATTTGGCCTTCTACTTTTAAAGACTGTATTTTACTCCACTTATCTGCACCGCCAATAGCAGTTACATACTTATTAATTACTTCTTCTGCAGTTTGAGCTGAAAGGCTAAATACAGAAGCAACTAAAACAAAAATCGACAACAAAACCTTTTTCATAAAAGTGTATTTAATTAATTTACCTATTAGTGTATAATATTTTGTCAATATTACAAACTTGATACAGAATATTTCTGTTTAATATGTTAACGGTAAATTAATAATTCAAATGGTTACAATTTACATGACTTTTCGAGCGCTATAGTTGCCGCAAAAACACCCATTGCTGCCGCTTTTTGCAGATCAGCACAACCCCCGGATGGTTGTTTTAAAATACCCCTGTTTGAATATATATCCCCATAGTTAGGATCAATTTGAATTGCTTGATTAAACCAAGCACTTGCATTTTTAGGATTATAAACAATAGACTTATTATAATCTTGCTAATTAGCTGAGAGTTAATTACTCTGCTTCATTCTTGAGCATCATTAACAAGGTATATGCCCCTTTTGTTACGTAATTTGCTTTATCTAGAATATCTTTTTCAGGCAATAAAATTTCGGTCATCCCGTTCTCGGTATCGCCCAAACGAACTTCGGTCATGATAAATTGTTGTTTATCAATTGCTTTAAAAACATACTGCTTGCCCTCGAAGCGAACAATTCCATCAACTGGCAAAACATTGGCCTTCCTATTCCTGACTTTAATTTCTGCATTCATATAAGTGCCCGGAATCAATAGCTTATCATAGGTTTCAAAATGACAATGGACATCGGTAAAGCCCTCTTGGTTAATATCTTTTCCTATTAAAAGCACTTCACACTCGTATTTCTTCTGAGGATTGTTATTGGTAAAAGCAAGCAATCCTTGGCCAATAAACAACTTGTCTAAGTCTTTTTCAAAAATTTTAAGCGCTAAATGAATATCGGTTGGGTTCACCAATTCGAACATGATTTCTGTAGGGGAAATATATTTCCCAATATTTACATTCACTTTGGTAACATAGCCATCTATAGGAGAATGAATGTTGACGCTTTTGCTGATATTATTTTCATTTAAAGTGGATGGATTTATTCCTACTAACTGTAGTTTTTGTGCAAGTGCAGAAACCAATATTTTTTGTGTTTTATATTCAGACTCTGCCTGCTGCAACATTTTATCGCTACTGGCCTGACTGGCATTCAATTCCTTCTGACGAATAAATTCTTTGTCGAACATGACTAGCTTTACTTTTGCAGTTAAATAGTCTTGCTGCAATTGTATATACTGTTGATCTTCCATCACTGCCACTACCTCTCCTTTATTCACGTGCATGCCAGGCAACAATTTGCTGGTTTTTAAATACCCTCCTAGTGGAACACTAATAGAGACCATATTTTGAGGAGGTACATCTATTTTTCCATTCACTTTCATTAATGAAGAAATCTCCAATTCCTGCATTTGACCAATGGCCAATGAAGCATTTTTTAATTGTTCATTGGTTAAAACCAATGTATCTGCAGTTGTAGCAGCTGTAACAGTTTCTTCCTGTTGATCCTTATTTGAACAGGCCATTACAAATAGGCCACTGAATAAAATATATAAATAGGTTTTCATGATCGTTATTGTTGAATATAATAGGTTAATTGTATGATCGTTTCATTTAGACTTCTAACTGCTTCTGTATAGTCATTTCTAACACTGGTTGCCTGATTAATTAATTGTACCCATTCTAAATAATTGATTAATCCTGCAGACAATTGCTTATTAGCAGTTTCTGTAATTAATTGGGCATTTTTTAATCCTGTTTTTTCTAGATACTGAACAGTTGTTAAGTATTTAGAAAACTGTGTTATAGTAGTTTGATATTCCGTAGTTAGTTGTTGCCTTACTTGTTGGTATTTTGCTTCCGCTAATTTTTCACTTAAAGAGGCACTATTGATTCGGGCTTTTTGCGCTTTAGTAAATAAGGGTATCCCCATTCCAAACTGAACTGTACTGAATCTTTTACCACTGTAAAATACATCATCGGCACCTATCCCTCGAATACTTCCATTTAAATAGCCCAATGATAAATCTGGTAAGAGTTTGCTTTTTTCTAACTCTGTACTAGCCATTGCTAATGATTGTTGTTGCAGCATGCTTTGTAAAATAGGATGATTGCTCAACTGAGCAGTGTCTAATAAAGCAGTTGGTGACAATGGTCCCTTACCAGTTTCTGGGATATAAGCCATCTTTGTATTTAACAAGAGTTGAAACTGTAGTTGCATCATAGAAGCATCTTGCGATAATTGCTGCAATTGCATTTGTATTTGCCCTAACAATGTTTCAGCACTTGTTTTTTCTAGAATATTAGATTCTCCCGTTTTCAAACGTAAAGCTGCTTTTTGATAAAATGCTGCATACAAACTGTCTGAAAAAAGTAATAACTCTTTTTTCTTTTGCAAATACACCATGGCATAATATACTTGTTGTACTTGCTTTTTTAAAAGAGCTTCTTGAATGGCAATATTTAATACACTGTTTTTATATTCAGCTTGCAATAAATCGCGCTCTCTTTTATACACAGTTGGAAAAGCAATGGACTGGCTAATACCTAATCGAGTATCTGTATAAATACTATTGATTTGTCCTACTTCACCTATAAAAGCAGTTTTAGGTAAATTGCCTGCAGTGCCTATTAATATTTCTTGGTATGCTGCTTTTAGCTGTTCATTCTTCACCAATAAATTATTTTTTAAAGCAGAGTCAACAGCTGCTTTAACAGAAATAGGTTGGGCATTATTGGTTTGTGCAATAGCAACAGAACCCATCAATAAAAAACCCAACAAAACTGCTGCCCCTTTATTGATGGGCGAACTAGCATTAAATCCTTTTTCGAACATCATGTATAATACAGGCAATACAAATAATGTGAGAAATGTAGCAATCATCAATCCCCCAATAACTACAGTAGCCAATGGTCTTTGAACTTCTGCACCAGCCCCATTACTCAATGCCATTGGAAGAAATCCCAATGAAGCCACAAAAGCGGTCATTAAAACAGGGCGTAACCTCAAGCTTGTTCCAGTAAGCACAATCGTTCTTACATTATCCATTCCATCATTTTTAAGTCGGTTGAATTCTGCAATCAATACAATACCATTTAATACGGCTACGCCAAATAAAGCGATAAAACCCACTCCCGCACTAATACTAAAAGGCATATCTCTTAATGCCAAGAAAAAGATTCCTCCAATCGCAGATAAAGGAATAGCCGAGTAAATAAGCAACCCATGTTTAATAGAGTTGAAAGCAAAATAAAGCAATAAAAATATCAGTAATAATGAAACAGGAACAGCAATCATTAATCTTGCTTTTGCCGCATTTAAATTTTCAAATGCGCCTCCATAGGTAATATAATAGCCCACTGGAAACTTTACCTGCTTCTCTATTTTTTGCTGCAACTCTTTTACAATGGTTTCTACATCTCTACCCCTTACATTAAAACCGATTACAATTCTGCGTTTGGCATCTTCCCTTTGAATTTGATTAGGACCATCTTTAATTTCAATAGTTGCCAATTGAGAGAGTGGTACCTGAACACCTGAAGGAGTTGGAATCAATAATTGCTGAATGTCTTTAAGGTCTTTTTTCATTTCGCCTTTTATACGAACAACTAAATCAAATCGCTTCTCGCCTTCAAAAAGCAAGCCACTGCTTTGACCAGCAAATGCTGCATTCACTACTTTATTAATGTCTTGCACATTTAAATTGTATTGTGCAATTGTGTTTCGATTGTACTCAATTAAAATTTGTGGCATGCCCGTAACAGCTTCTACATAAATACTTTTAGCACCTTCTACAGTACCTGCAATTTTACCAATAGTAGCAGCATAAGCAGCCAGCGTATCTAAATTTTCGCCAAAAATTTTGCATACCACATCTTGTCTTGCACCTGTCATTAATTCATTAAACCTCATCTGTACAGGAAATTGAAATCCAGTGGTAATTCCTGGAACAGTAGCCATTGTTGCACCCATTTTCTCGGCCAACTCATTAAAGGTTTTAGCCGATGTCCATTGTTCTTTGGGTTTTAATATCACCATCAAATCACTAGCTTCCATTGGCATTGGATCGGTGGGTACTTCTCCGCTTCCTATTTTAGTTACAATCTTTTCAATCTCTGGATATTCTTTGAGCAAAAGTGAAGCTGCTTTTTGAGTGCTTTCTACCGTTGTATTCAAATTACTACCCGTTAAAACCCTTGTATCTATTGCAAAATCTCCTTCTTCTAATGCAGGGATGAATTCTCCTCCTAGCCTACTCAAAATGAATAAAGCAACAATAAATAAACTAATTACAAAACCGAGGACCATTTTTGGAAAGTGCAAAATATAATCCAATGCCCTTTTATAACTACGCTCTAATTTAGCCATTACACGATCCGACCAAGTTGGCTGATGGTTTATTTTTTTACTTAAAAACACCGCACTCATCATGGGGATATAAGTGAGCGAAAGAATAAATGCACCCAATAATGCAAACGCAACCGTTTGTGCCATTGGCTTAAACATTTTACCCTCAATTCCCTGTAAAGTAAAAATAGGCAAGTAAACAACCAAGATGATGATTTGCCCAAAAACTGCACTATTCATCATTTTGCTAGCAGAATGGTTGACTTCTTTATCCATTTGACCTTGCGTCAGTTTATTTACTACACTAAACTTTTTACTATGACTTAACTGATGCATGACTGCTTCAACTATAATCACTGCGCCATCTACAATTAATCCAAAATCGAGCGCACCTAAACTCATTAAGTTTCCACTTACCCCAAACAAGTTCATCATGATAATGGCAAACAACATGGCCAATGGAATAACAGAAGCAACAATTAATCCTGCTCTTAGATTCCCTAAAAAAATAACTAATACAAAAACAACAATTAATGCGCCTTCTAATAAATTTTTCTCTACTGTACCAATGGCATTATTCACCATTTTAGTTCTATCTAAAAATGGCTCAATCACCACTCCCTTTGGCAACGACTTTTGTATTTGAACAATCCGTTCTTTTACCTGCCTAATTACATCATTGCTATTGGCGCCTTTTAGCATCATCACAACAGCACCAGCAACTTCTCCTTGATCATTATAGGTCATTGCACCATATCTAGTAGCATGACCAATTTTAACTTCAGCCACATCCCTTATAAATAAAGGGGTTCCTCCAGAAGTTCTTTTTATTGCAATATTTTTGATGTCATCTATACTACCAAGAAGTCCCTCTGTTCTGATAAATAAAACAGTAGGCCCCTTTTCAATATACGCCCCACCAGTATTTTGGTTATTTGTTTCTAAAGCTGTAAAAACATCCCCAATAGAGATATTATAACTTAATAACTTTGAAGGGTCTACTTCCACAGAATACTGCTTAAGCTTTCCACCAAAACTACTTACTTCGGCTACCCCCTTCACACCCAATAACTGTCTTCGCACTATCCAATCTTGCATGGTTCTTAGTTCGGTAACATCATATTGATTTTCGTACCCTTTTTCGGGTCTTACTACATATTGATATATTTCGCCTAAACCTGTGGAAACAGGCCCTAACTGGGGCGTTCCAATCCCCGAAGGAATTTGTGATTGAACTTGCAACAGTCGTTCTGCTACTTGCTGTCTTGCCCAATAAATATCAGTTTCATCATTAAAAACAATGGTAACCAACGACAATCCGAATCGGGAAAAACTTCTTATTTCTAATAAACCAGAAATATTGTTATTGGCTTGTTCTATAGGAAAAGTTACCAGACGTTCAATATCAGTAGCACCAAAGGAAGGCGCTATGGTAATCACTTGAACTTGATTGTTGGTAATATCCGGAACAGCATCTATAGGAAGCTTGGTTAAATTATACGTTCCATATCCTAATAGGGCAATTACAAATAGCCCAATAATGAGTTTATTCCTTACGGAAAACTCAATAATTTTTGTAAGCATTTTTATTGAATTAATTATAAGTTGATTGAAGCCACCACTTGTGTAAGCCCCTCATTCTTAAACGAAATAACTAAGCCCTTTTAGGAGGTTGCCAAATATTAACCTGATAAGCAGAAAAAAGGAATGGAGTTGTTTGCTGAGACCAAACAATATTATTTGCATCTTCAGGATATTGAATAACAATCTGAGCGTTCAGTGGCACAAAAGGTGTTGCAGAAGAAGCAAAAAATTCACCTGCCGTTTTGAAAGGAAGTTGCATATCCCTGTCATAATCTTTGTCTTTTACATCTCCTTGTAAATAATGGATATGTAAAAATTGAATTACTGAAATTTGCGGATCTTCTTGTTGATGTTCTATAAAATGTTGAAACACCACTGGAATTTTCAATAACTCATGGGCTTCTGTAGTAGAACACAAGTAAATTGATAAAAATAATATGGCTATTCGCTTTCTCAACCTAATAAAGGTACAACAATTTTAATAATCAGCTTAGAGGCAGTCAATACAGCCACCATACTAGATAAAATAGACTAGCTATTCTAAATCTAATTGAATAATAGTATCGACTGGGTCTTGCTGTACATTTTTTAAATAGACAAATACGCCTTCTTCAACTTGCTTAAACTTTATAGTGGATTTTGTTGCATACAAATATGCCAACTTGATTTTACCTTTTGTAAAAGGAACAAAAATATAATCGGCATCTATTTGTTTAAGTACATGTACAAATACACTTTTCTCTTTTGCGGTAACTACTCCCCATTCTTGGGTTGGAATAATATTCCCCCTGGTTCCTTGTATTGAAGCAGCGTTTTGCTTCATCCAATTCCCCAATAATTTTAAAGTATCAATGTTCTCAGACTGAATTTTTCCATTAGGCATTGGGCCTACATTCAATAAGAAATTTGTATTCAGTGAAGCAGCTTTAACTAAATAATGTATTAAGTCTTTAACAGACTTATGTGCATGATCGGTTATATTGTAACCCCATGAATTATTCATGGTTTCACAAGTTTCTAATGGCAATTGATCAGATGGTTTCTGAAAACTTAACCCAGTATGATTTTGACCAGGTAAATCCTTTTCGAACATCTGAAAGTCTTCTCCTGGCAATGGATCTAAGTGATGATTATTTCCGATTAAACAAGCAGGTTGCAATTGGTGAATCAATTCATAAATTTCGTTGTACTTCCAATTGATTCTTGAACTTCTATCTGTTGAACCTTCTGGATTGGTTTGATCCCAATGTCCATCAAACCAGATAGACATGATATCGCCGTAATTGGTTAACAACTCTGTAAGTTGGGCTTTCATAAACTTTAAATAGGAAGGATAATCCCCTCCGGTCTTTCTTCCAGTTCCTTGTCCTGTTCGTCCGGTTGAATAGGGATAATCTTCTCTAAACCAATCTAAGGTAGAATAGTATAATCCCAATTGCATTCCTTGTCTCTTGCATTCTTCAGCTAATTGCTTTAATGCATCTTTTCCATAAGGGGTATTGGTGATTTTCCAATCACTTTGTTTTGTATCCCAATTAGAAAAACCATCATGGTGTCT
Organism: Sediminibacterium sp.; assembly: GCA_040403845.1. Taxonomy (GTDB): domain Bacteria; phylum Bacteroidota; class Bacteroidia; order Chitinophagales; family Chitinophagaceae; genus Sediminibacterium. Next base: position 32,880 of record JBBAJU010000009.1, on the reverse strand, counting down.
CGTAATGAATACGACATACTTCATACCGGCTGATTTAGCTGCGGCCACCCATTCTGCTGCATTAAATTGAGACGGATAAAATGTTTCTTTTAAAAGTGCATAATCTTTTACTTTGATATTTCGATTCTGCATAACCCATTCTCCTGCCCCTAACATACTGGATACGCCCCAATGAACAAACATCCCAAATCGATTGTCTTGAAATTGTTTGCGTGCCAGTAAATTTTGTGTAGTAGGTTGATAGGTTTGACCAAGCAGTTGAATACTTAGCAATAAAGAAAAAAAGAAAATATATATTCTATTCATAAAAGATTTTTTTGAAATCTATTTCATGCTCCATTAATCGCTCCAACAACACAGTTTGATTAATAGCCCTAACTAAATTATGATTATTATAAAGTATTTGATAGTATTTATCGTTATTAAAATAATCCGTTAAGAAACGGATGGCTTGCATATAAATCATAAACTGCCCAGCATAAAAAAAATGTTCTTTTTCAATAGGAGTCAATTCTTCATGCATTTCTTTTGAATATCCTTGAACGATTGCATGATAAAAAGAAGGACGGATGATGATCTTTTTGATATCAGCTTCGTTTTCTGAAACAGGACATAAATAAGTTCGCATCATATCTCCCACATCACTAAAAAAATATCCCGGCATTAAAGTATCAAGATCAATTACACAAACAGCTTTGTTTGCCTCATCAAATAATACATTACTAATTTTAGTGTCATGATGGGTTACCCGTTTTTTAAAGGCAGGATTATGTGTAATATCTTCAAATTGCTTTACTAAAAAATCAAATTTATATAGCCGCTCAATCAGGGTCTGTTCTGCATTTACTCGCTCTCGATTTCCATTTTTTATAGCATCTAGAAATTGTTGATGCCTATATATTAAATCATGAAAATGCGGTATGGTTATCTTTAATTGACTTATATCAAATCCTCCTAAATAAGCAGTAAATCTTCCAAACTGCTCTGCTGCTTCAAATGCTTGCTTCGCGTCTTCTACCACGTTAATGGTATGGGTTCCAGCAATAAAAGGGAATAGCCGATAATAGCCTTCACCTAGTATATGAACCAGCTCAGTTCCACCCAAAGAAAGAATTGGAGCAGGAAATAAATATTCAGCATGATATTTATTTAGATAATCTGCAACAGCCGAAATATTATGATGTATGTTTTCTGGACTAGTAAAAACATGATCATTAATGCGTTGTAAAATATAACTATTTGGGCCAGACTTTACTTTCCAAGTGCTATTAATGATACCACTTGATATTTGCATTAAATCTGCATTCGAATTTATTCCAAATGCATTTAAAACATTCATCATTAATATTGATCATTTAATGCAAACACTGGTTTTCGATACATCCATTGCCCACCTGTGAAATCAGGAAACTCTACCGTTTGATTTCCCAATTCAATAGACATTTCGCTCAGTGGTGTAATTGCACTCCAAGCAGCTGCATCATATACATCCATTGGTGTAGGTGTTTGATTTTTAATTGACTCTATAAAAGCATGAATCACAAAAAAGTCCATTCCGCCGTGCCCCGCCCCTGCTGTTTCTTTACTCCATCTTACCCATAATGGATGGTCATATTTATCAAACCATTCCTTTTGTGATTCCCATTGATGTGGTTTAGCTGATTTCCCTTCTATGTAAACAGATTTATTTAAATCCATCCAAATACCTTCAGTACCCTGAACCCTGAATCCTAATGAATAAGGTCTTGGCAAATTAGTATCATGCTGTAATAAAATGGTTTCTCCATTATTGCAGTCAATAGATGTGGTTACCACATCGCCTAACTTAAATTTCACTTTTGCATTAGGATGATTAGGGCCCCCTTTTTTAACAATATAATCGTGTAATCCTTTTCCCTTCGAAGAAAATGAACACAATGATAAGAAACGATTACCCCTATTGATATTGATATAATGAGCTATTGGCCCAATTCCATGTGTTGGATACAAATCTCCATCTCTATATACCGAATGGGTGGTTCTCCAGGAAGCTTCCGAAAATCCTTTTTCACCAAATTCTACCCCACCCCCGTAAGGACGCACTCCGTCGTTAAACTTCACTTCCCTTAAATCGTGTTGATACCCTCCTTGCAAATGAATGATTTCTCCAAATAATCCCTGACGTACCATATTTAATGCCGCCATCACGTCTCTTCGATAGCATACATTTTCTAACATCATTACTTGACCCTTGTACTGTTCAGCAGCTTTTACTACATCCCAATGATCTTGTAGCGTTATTCCTAAGATCACTTCGGTTGCAACATATTTTATGCCTGCTTGCAAAGAATCAATAATCATTTCTTTGTGTAATTCCCAAGGAGTTGCAATGACCACTCCGTCAGGTTTTTCTTTTACTATCATTTCTTTCCAAGCCTGATTGTTTCCGGTATAAATTTTGGGCATTTTTTTTCCGGACTTTTCTATCATTGCTTTAGCAGCAGAAAGCATTTTATCATTGATATCGCAAATAGCAGTTAAGTCTACATCGTCTCTACGCAATAAAAGATCTAAGTGGTTTTGTCCACGAAGACCAGTACCAATAAGTACAATCTTTACTTTACTAGCATTATTCTTTGCCATTAACATAGAGGATGACAACATGAAAGCACCGGATGCCATTGCTGATTTTTGAATAAAATTCTTTCGATTCATAATTAATTAATTTGTCCACTCTGCATAGGAATCACTGGTTTCATAAATCTTTAATTTCCTTAAATTAATTTCATTAGGCAGCTCTGCTAATAAAACATTTCTTATATATAGTAAGATGTTTTCCGCGGTAGGCTCCATTTCCCAAACAATTAAATTCTCTGAAGCGGCAGCATGAGGATGCTCTGCTAAAAAATCCTGAGATAAAATCAAACGATGATCCAATTCATCTACTATGATTCTATTCACTATTTTCTTCAAGTCTTTAAAGTCTATTACAAAACCTGGCTTAGGCAAATAAGCAGTATCATCTATGTCTGAACCAACTGTTACATGTAATACATACGAATGACCATGAATATTTCTACAATGTCCATTATACCCATGAATGGCATGGGCTGTTTCGAATCTAAATATTTTAGTTACTTGAATCATTGAGTAAAAATACATTAATATAATAACTCCCTATTTCTCTTCCTTGTTTTTGACCATTTTCAACAGCTGCACGATAATGTATTCCACCATACATCCTACTCATGCTCACTTCATTTGCTGCTGCTTCAATTGAGGGGAATGATCTTTTCATTCCTAGGTATTTCAACTCTGTTGTATCCGTAAATGATGTATTACGCCCAAAAACTGTTGACAATACAGTTGCAGCTGCAGCTGATATTACACTGTGCCCACTGGTATATTCAGGAAAAGGCGGTGTTTGCAAATATGGATTCCATTCAGAATTCAGGTACTCTCTTATTACAGTAACCGGCCTTACTGTTTTGCTGGTAAATTTTTCTTCCCATGTAGAAATAAATCCATCAAAAATAGCCATTGATGCAAGTGCAAAAGCCTTAGCAGTTTCTAACTCATCTTTTTTTGTTTGACTAGATAAAATAGCAATAATTCCCATCCAATGCCCTACTGGTGTTGTTTTTTTGGTTGCATATGTTAAATGCCCTTTGTGCTCAGATACAAATGGATTATCATCCCAATATTTAGCAATCAGCTTTTGTTCATCTGTTAATGTATTACTCATAGCAAAAAGCTCTTGCACTTCTTTATAATATGGGCTGTTGGGTTCCATTGAAAAAGCAGGTGGTCTTGCTGGTTTAAACTGAGAAGCAGACTCTAAGAGCATCGGTTTTATATACCTCCAATTAGGCTCAATTGCCTCCTCATAATCGGGAGGGGTTTGTTGCCAGATTCCAGTTTCCTTTAGCACACTAAATTTGGGCATACCCCTGGTAATTTTATAGCCATCTTTTGAAGCCCGTGCTAATATGGTTGCGGCCACTTTTTCTCCCCAATTAATGGATGCAGTTTGTATAGATTCATCAAGATGCGTATAGTTTTCTAGTAAAAAAGCCCTGCTTTTTCTAATGCTGTCCTTTGAAAAAACCAACGCTTCTGCCACTTTCATAAATGCTATACTCGCAGAAAATGGATAATCAATTTTGGCATTCTTTTCTGATTGTGGCAAACTTGAAAAGCCTTTTAATTTAGGCAAGAAACTTTCGTAACCGGGCTTCATTGGTTTGATTGCTTCATAAAAAGCCAAATTACTGTAGGCATACATTCTGCCTGCAACTGGTGGATTATTGATATCGTAAACAATTACGTCGGTCAATTGCTGAACACAATAGTTTTGGAGTTCTGCTCCTGAATACAATTTTGTTGGTTTGCTTTTACAACTAATGATGATGAATGCAATCAGCAGTATTTTACCATATTTAAAAAATTGAATCATGTTTACTATGGTTTGATTGTTCTTGATTTTTTTGCACCTGCAAAAATATCGATACTGGCAATACCTGAATGAAGCAGGACATATCTTGTTGATTGCGATAAAAACCCTTGACCAAAGGGATACTCTTCTTTTCTTTTGGCACCATTGCTAAAAGTCAGGATTGCATGCGTTTCTTCCTCTGTTATTTTAATTGGTGTAGTATTGCTTTTAGTTATCTGAAATAATTTTAAAAAATCCCTATTTTGACCTGCAGCTACTGTGGGTTGTCCATTTACAATTAATGAAGTTAATGACCTGCCACTAGCTTGAGTATAAAACCCACTTTGTGCAGTTGACAATGAACTGAATTGTCCTTTCCCTTTATTCAACAATACCAACCCGTTTAAAGCATCCTGTCTTCCTAAATAAGGAGACATTGCATATTCATTCCCAGTAAAAATTAAGTCTATCAAACCATCATTATTGATATCCTTGGGTAATATACCAAATATGGGCGCAAATTGGACTGTTGCTGGTAATTCATGTATTTCAAAATTGAAATTTCCTTTATTTTCTATCCAGCTCGATTTTAAATAATTTGCTTTAGCAGTATAAGCATCTTTCATTTGCTCTTGCGTAAATAATTGTCCTATATCAGTTTTTGCATAGCTAGCATAATTAGGAAATCTTTCTTTCATTATACTCATCTCGCGCAATAATAAATCTCTTCCTGCTAAAGGAAATTCTTTTTTCACTCCACCAGTTTGATCTTGAATCCAATGACTAAATATGACGTCTAAGCTAAAATTATTGTCAAAGTCTTTTGCGTATACATTCAATGGTTCTTCATTAGAAGCCTGTAAAAAAGAATTGGTTCCAAAATTGCCTGCTACATAATCTATGTCTCCATCGTTATCTATATCGGTAGAGACAATACTATTCCACCAACCTTTAAAACTATCCAATGGAGTTTTTACTTTGGTCAATTTTGTACCATCATTTTTAAATACATCAATACTCCCCCATTCTTTTGTAATCAATAGATCCAGCTTACCATCCCCATCTGCATCAGACCATAATGCGGAAGTAACCATTCCAATATTCAATAACTCTGGTGCTACTTTATTGGTTACATCTGTAAATTGTACTTTGTCCTTTTTTGAATTATTTTGATAAATAAAACTACTAGTGGGTATGGGATATCTACCAGGTATTACCCTTCCACCAATAAATAAATCAAGGTCTCCATCTAAATCATAATCTGCTGCAACAACAGCACTTTTAGTTGCTCTATTATTGGTAAAATCAGCTACTAATTCCGAAAAATTTCCTTTCCCATCATTCAAATAAAAATGATCGGAATATGCTTTTGTTTGAGGCTGATTTTCTGCGCCTCCAGAAACAATAAATAAATCTAAATCGCCATCTTTATCAGCATCTAACAAAATGACACCTGCATCATCTTGCAATTGTGGGCTATTATTCCCAGGCAAAAACTTTCTAATGAATTTTCCATTTTTAGTTTGGAAAAAGATAGACGCATGAAAAGGAGAACCTCCACCTGAAACAATATCATCTAATCCATCTCCATTTAAATCGCCTGATGCTAATGATGGTCCATATTGGGTTAGCTTATGTAACAAAAGTCTTTGAATATCAAAATCAATAAAGTCAACTTCGGAAAACCCGTAAGTAATTCCAACACTTTGTGTTATATCTGTCATTAGCGACTGAGTACTGATAGGCGTTTGTAATCCCCCAAAATCTAAATCATTTGAATAACTAATAACCAATTGCTGATTGGCTTGAACATTTGTTTTTAGGGAAGTTTTTCCATCGGGCCAAACCACTCTAATTGAATCAACGGATATTTTTTTACCAATACCAAAATGTATGGCTTGTTCAACACTTGAAAGGTAGCCGCGATAAGGCGAATGCTCTATTACTTGGTGTATGCCATTCGCATAGATATGTACCCAAGCCCCTAAAGCCAATTTATTTTGTGCTGTGCCACTTAAAATTATCCTTAAATAGTTATCGTGTTCTTTTTGTTGTTGTTGGGTATTCTCTAATAAGGTAGCTGGCATATTGGTATTATTAACTACCAAATCCAAATCACCATCTTTATCTAAATCTGCATAAGCCACCCCTGCAGAAAAACTAGGCGTAATGATTCCCCAATCTTTTGACTGATCAGTAAATTTTAAATCTCCATTATTCTTATATGCATAATTGGTGATATTGACTTCTGGCAACTGCCTAAGCACTTCTTGTAAAGGCGCATTAGCTACTGCATTTTGTCTATAAGCCATGAAATCTTTATCGGACATGTCTTTTGGCAATCCATTGGTTACGAACAAGTCTCTATATCCATCATTATCCATATCCATTAAAAGTGGTGCCCAACTCCAATCTGTATGAGCAACTCCACTGAAATAGGCTATTTCACTAAATGCTGGTCTTGTAATTGAATCATAACCATTTGGCAGGAAGCCTTGATTTAATTGAAGGGTGTTTCGTGGATACTGATACATATATCCATATCGATCACTATTCTGAAATGTTTGATAACTGATATCGGAATGCATCATTTTTTGTCTATAGTTATCCGCAGGCATCATATCGGTTTCGATAATATCAGCTAATCCATCATTATTAATATCGGCAATATCATTCCCCATTGCATTCTTACTGGTATGCTTAAAGTAGCTCGCAGCTTGATCGGTAAATGTTCCATTTTTATTATTGATATAAAGGACATTATTTGATAAATAATCATTGCTTATATAAATGTCTTTGTATCCATCTAAATTGATGTCTGCTATGCTTATTCCCAAACCATGTCCTTCAATCAAAATGCCCGCCTTTGCTGACACATCTGAAAACACTGGATGTCCTAGCGTTGAATCAAAATTATTTTGAAACAGTTTATCTGTATTGGGCCAACTACCATCTTTTCTGATTGGTCTAAACTCATTAGGATAGGTTCCATCTAAATCATTAATCAAAAGGTAAACATCTAGATCTTGATCATTATCATAGTCAAAAAAAGCAGCCATATGGGTATTGGAAGCATCTGCCAACCCATATTCTGCTGCCTGATCTTTAAAACTTGGAATACCAGTTTCTTTATTAATCCCTTGATTGATGTATAAAATATTTTTGCGCTTATTACTATCTGGCAAAACAGCTGCACAAACATAAATATCCATTAACCCATCATTATTAATATCAATGACACTAGCTCCTTTACTCCATTTTCCATTTCCGTCTACTCCTGCTTTATCTGTAATATCTTCAAAAGTTAAATTTCCTTTATTTAAAAAAAGCTTGTTCGGCACCCTATTTCCAGTAAAATAAACATCGGGCAAACTATCGTTATTGAAATCCCCTATGCCTACACCACCTCCATTATAGATGTATTCATAGTTTAATACATTTAATTCCTCGGTTTCAGTAATGGTATTGGAAAAAATTAATCCAGACTTTTCTGGTTTAATTTCCTTGAACAGTGGACTCTTTTGATTGCAAGATGCTACTGCAATAAGGAATAAAGCACATAATATATAAGACTTCATAGCAGGTTTTAATAATTATTATAATTAAAGTACTAAATTTAATGATGTAGTTGAACCTAAACTATTTTTAATCAGTTATGACTAAAACAATGTTCAACCATTTAATTCATTTTTAATTTCACTAAATTACCAACCCCACTGTTAGGTTTAGTACAAATCGAATTGAATACATTCATTTTATAGGTTTATTGATTATTCTAGCAGGATGTTCAAATTTAATAGGATGGCAATTTGACATAACAATTTTAAAAAGCTTTTCGAGTGAGATGACTTCTATGAATCCAATTTAATCAACTCACATTTGGCTCCCACGACAGCTGTTTTATTTTTTATTCAGTGGCATTATTATCATCAGTTCAGACTCACCAAAGAAATGGCTCTTCAATATTAGACAAATACTTAGTATTATCGTTTTTGTTGTTGCCTATAGCGCCATTTTAGGATATTTAAGAACATTGGGAGAAAAAAGAAAATTGTATAGCACTGAGTTTGGTATTGAACTACATACTATTATTTTTACCATAGTTATTTTTATTCTAGTTTACTTTTATGTAAATCTGCTTAATAAGAAACAAATTGCAAGCCTTTTATTAGAAACACAATTAGCAGAAAGTGAAAGTAAATTTAGAAAACTGGTTGCCTCGCTAAGGGAAGGTGTTGCAAGTTTTGATTATAATGGAAAACTTGTTTACTGTAATCCCAGCTATTGTAGCATATTAGGCTATACAGAAGCTGAACTAATAGACAGTTCGATTATTAAAAAGATTATTCCAATAGACAAGAGAGTTAACTTTTTAGACAGAAGTAATTAGGAAAGATGGTGAGAAAATAATTATAGACATTAAAGCATTCTTTTCTATTGCTGCCTATGATTTGAATTCGCCCATTAATAAAATATTGACAGTAGTAGATTTGTTTGACCCAAATAGCTTAAATGACGAAAACAAAGCGTATTTACAAATGGTTAGAACCACCATTTTAAGTATGAAAACACTTACCCAAGACTTATAGGCATTTTCTAGATTAGGGACACAGGCTTTAAAAAAACAACAGTAAACATCAATGATATTGTTCAAGAAATTAGTAAACAACAAATGCCAGTAAACGAAGAACAAATAAAAAAACTGTTTACGCCATTTAAACGCTACCATAGCAAATTTGAAGGAAACGGTTTAGGATTAGCTATCGCAAAAAGAATCATAGATAAACATGGCGGAAGTATTTTGGTTGAATCAGATACCGATAAGGGATTGACTTTGTATGTTAGTCTTTCCCCAATTTAATTAAAAAGCATAATTAAATGATTTCTGTCCCGTTTTGTATGGTTGCTATATAATAATCAAGTTTCAGCCCCATAGCGTCTTCATATGCTGGTTTTATATCGTTAATGAGTGAATCAATATGGTCTTCTTGAACTAGGTTGATAGTGCACCCTCCAAATCCTCCGCCCATCATTCTAGCCCCTATTACTTCTTCCCGTTTTCGTACAAAATTGACTAAGTAATCTAATTCTTTACAACTCACTTCATATTGAACACTTAATCCATCATGCGTACTAAACATACAATTACCTAATGCTGGTATATTATCTTCTTGCAAAAAATGGCATGCAAGACTTAATCGAGCCATTTCGTCTACCACAAATCGACTTCGTTGATAAACCAGATGATTAAAAGGTAACACGTATTGATCAAGCATTTCAACAGATGCATCTCTTAATGAATGAACTTCAGGATGATGTTTTTGAATCATATCTACCGCTTGTATGCATTCTAAGCGACGTGTATTGTATTCGGATGAAGCCAATGAATGTTCTACATTGGTATTTAGTAATACAATTTTAACCCCATTTAATTTAAACGGAACATACTCGTATTCTAATGAACGGCAGTCTAATTTTATTACTTGATTAGTCTTACCCATCATAGAAGCAAATTGATCCATGATGCCACACATGACTCCTGCATACTCATGTTCTGCTTTTTGTGCCATTTTAACCATTTCTACTCTTTCAATATTGGTTTGCAATAAGTGATTTAAAGCAAAAACGGTAGCACATTCAACTGCCGCAGAAGAGGAAAGTCCTGCCCCAATAGGAACATCACTTGTTAGTATTGCATTAAACCCAGGAAGCTTTATAGATCGTTTTAAAAACTGAGCAGCTCCTCCCAATATATAATTTGGCCATCTTATTTCTCCAATTGGTTTTAACTGATCTACCGTTGTAGAAAATTGCTCATTTAAATCTAATGCAGTCAAATGAATTTCATTATCATCTCGTAAAGAAATGGCAATATGAGCCGCTTTGTCAATAGCTGCTGGCAATACAAATCCATTATTGTAATCGGCATGTTCACCAATGATATTAACCCTTCCTGGAGATCTAACGATTATTGCAGGTTGGTGATGGTATTTTTCAAAAAAATAATTTTCTAATTGAGTTTTCATGGCTTATTTAATTTGAAATATTTGACCAGCAATATCAATTGTTTCTCCTTTATCAATTTATAAGTTATACAATTCAGTTCTATGCGGGATAGTGCCTTTATAATAACGAATCGCTTTCCAATTATTTTGCAAAATAGCTTGCTTAAATCCACCTTCATAAAATTCCCAATACAAACAATCATGTGCTTTTTGCTTTTTATTTTTTAAAGCGTTTACAAATGAAATACCATCCGTTTTAGGCAATGCGTCAACACCTGCTATTTCGTTGAATGTAGGAAGTATATTCCAAAAAGCGCCTGTATAATTATTAGTTGATGCAATGGTTACTTTGTGTTTGGGAAATTCATCTTCGGCTGCCTGATCATTGTCTCCGCCCATTTCAAAACTACCACCAGGTATCAGCACCATATTTACATAGGAACTGTCTCCACCAAAACCAATAGATGAATCGGAATTGGCACCAAAGCGCTGAGGAACTTGCATGCAAGTGTGGGCAGTATCTTTTTGCGCTTCTACTTTCGTGTTATGATTACTGTTGATACAGCTAAACAATAGCAAAATGCAAGAAATAGGTCGAGCTACTTTATTAAAAATCAATTGAATGTTGTTTAATCTGTTCTAGTTTGGTTTTCATTTCATTGATTTAAAGTTCTAAGTTCAAATTAAATATTATTGGATTTACTTTAATCTGTATGAATTTATTTTTTTTCAAGCACTTTAAATGATGCTGAATAGGTTTTCGCGGTAGAAGCAATAATAGATTTATATCATTTTACTTGAAATAAAAAAGCACATTTTTATGTTTGAGAACATAGAACTGATCAGCTTTGGCATATATTTTGTATTTATTTAAAAAAAATCATATGCGAATACTTGTATTTTTAGTTCTACTTTTTTGTAGTATTACTGTTAAAGCCCAACAAAAAAAACATATAGATACCGTAGTGATAAGAGCTGACTCTACTTTCGAAAGTTTACTACATAGAAAGTTATACAATTATCGCAACCATGTAAAATACCATATAGAAGAAAGAGGAAGAATTCGTGAGCTAATCGTCTATTTAGCTTCCGTAGAAGATTTAGTAACTGGGCATAAACTTTATGGCATAAGAATAGACCAAAGAGGTAGCAGGAATCTTTTTACAGATGCCCCTATGACCAATGTTGAATATATTGATGAAGATGAAATAGACTCAGTAGTTGCCCATCTAAAAATGGTGAAGGAAGAAATTAAAAAGAAAGACCCCAATACTGAGCGATATACCGAATTTCGCTTTTTTACAAGATCTGGTTTTATGATTGAGTGCTACACTGGAGCCACTCGTTGGCGCTGTTTAATTCATTATGAAATTGGAAAAATGATCTATGATGTCTACATAAATAACAACAATAGATTAGATGAATTCATTGAAACACTTGAAGAAATTTCGAAAGAAATAACAACAATGAGAACAAACAATTAACAAACTAAGTAAAGAAGTATTTAATTATTCAGCAATACTGGGCTATTTCCCAATACAGAATTTACTAAATATATAGTCTAACTGATCTTCGTGGGTAATGCTTCCAGTGATGGTGCCTAAATAGTGTAAGCACTGCCTTATATCTAATGCCAATAAATCTCCTGGCACTTGATTGTGCAATCCTTGTTCCACTTCTTCTAATGATTGCATTAATCCTACCAATGCTTCATAGTGTCTTGCATTGGTAACAATAGTAGATTCAGTATGAATATTCCCTTGAATGGTATTATCAACAAGGGATTTCTTTAGCGCATCAATTTGTTGATTATTCTTTGCTGAAATAAACAAACTGTTTTTAAAAGCAGCAAACTGATTTAAAGTTTCAGCATCAGCTAAATCTGATTTATTCCCAACTAATATATAGTTGATTTGCTCTTGTTCAAATTCATTTACAATTTGCTGTAATTCTTCCGCACGAATATTTAAGAGATCATATAAATATACTACCACTTGTGCAGCACGCATTTTTTCTTTGCTCTTACTTACACCAATCTGTTCGATTGCATCATCAGTGTGTTCGCGTATGCCGGCGGTATCAATCAACCTAAATAAAACGCCTTCAATATTTAATACTTCCTCAATGGTATCTCGAGTAGTGCCTGCTATATCACTTACGATTGCTCTGTTTTCATTCAAGAGTGTATTTAACAAAGTAGACTTGCCTGCATTAGGCTTTCCTATTATTGCTACCTGAACACCATTCTTAATGACGTTCCCAAGTTTAAATGACCCTATTAAAGCCGATGTTGCTTGCTTTAGTTCCGTTATCAAATTTTTAAATTGAGTACGATCTGCAAACTCTACATCTTCTTGAGAAAAATCTAATTCTAATTCTATTAGGGCAGAAAAACTAATTAAGGTTTCACGCAATTGACTCAAATCAGAAGAGAATCCACCACGCATGGTATGTAATGCTGCTTTCTTACTAGCTTCCGTATTACTTGCAATTAAATCTGCAACAGCTTCTGCTTGCGCCAAATCCATTTTTCCTTTTAAGAATGCGCGTTGTGTGAACTCACCTGGCTTGGCTAATCGTACGCCACGTTTTGTAATGGATTGCAAAATTTGTTCTTGTATATAGGGTGAACCATGACAACTAATTTCAATCACATCTTCACCAGTATACGATTTAGGGCCTTTGTATAAAGACAAAACCACTTCATCTAAAATGGTGTCTCCATCTTGTAGTAAACCAACATGAATGGTATGGGATGCTTGAACCAATAAATCCTTTTTGGGAAACAATTGATTCAACACTTCAAATGATTTTGGACCGCTAATACGAATCACTGCTATTGCTCCAATACCTGGTGCGGTAGCCATTGCCACTATAGTATCGTCCCAACCTTGTAATTGCATCCTCATTACACAAAGTTAATGCTATTGGATTACTCTTATAGCTTCTGCTTTGGTTCCATAGCCTGTATAATTTTTTCCAACCATTAATTCCTCCTGGAAATTCTGCAGCAAATTCTACCGAATAAAATATTTTTCCTGATTCATCTTCTTTAGCAATTGTTGAAATTCCAGAAATAGATTTTTATTTATAGTAATGATTTACTAATAGGATACAGCAATGCTGGTTTTCCATAAAAATCAAAAAACAAAATAGCAGTGCTAAAAACAGAAATAAAAAAGCCCTGAATCTAAAAGACTCAGGGCTGTATAAAATTGAATGGTTGAATTATTCTTCAGATACCATGAAAGTAATACTCTGCTTGTGACGATAGATTACGTTTCTACCATTCTGTACAGCAGGCTTCCATTTTGGACCTCTTGTAATTACACGAACTGCTTCTGCTTTTGTACCATATCCTGGATCATTTTCAGCAACTACATCACTGATTGCTCCATCCTTAGCTACAATAAAAGATACTACAACTGTGTATTTTCCTGGAGGTGCACCATTTTCAACAGGTAAATCTCTGTTTAAGTTACGCTCCAAATATTTAGCCCAAGCTGGCAAACCTCCAGGGAATTCTGCTGGAATTTGCACCACGGTAAATATCTTGTCGTAATCTTCTTCTTTTTTAGGGGCTTCAACTACACCAGTACCGCTTTCAACTGGAGGAGCTACAATACCTTCGTCTTTTGCTCCTTCCTGATTGATCGTACCAATCCTAGTGTCTTCCAATTTCTCAACCTCTTTAATTTCATCTTCTTCTTTCACTTCTTCATCCTTTACAATTTTAGGAGGAGTGAACTTAGTGATTTCCACTTTAGGAGGTTCTTGTTTTGGTGGTGGCGGTGGTGGCGGTGGCTCAGGTTTTTTTTCTTCCTGTTGCACGTTTTCCAGCGACACGTCTTGTACAATTAACTCTTTACTTTCTTTGCCGACAGTATTAGCAAGTATGTTACCCAGCACTGCTAGTAAAAGAATGAGCACGGTCCCTACTAAAGCCTTTGTCATACGCTTGTTGTAAGTTTTGCGCAACTCATAAGCACCATACTCCTTATTTCTGCCATCAAAGATGATGTCAAGAATATCTGCTGATTGAATTTTATTTACGTCCATTGTAAAAAATGTTATTTGTTAGTTGCTTGTTGATCCTAATTAGATGCTCCAGCACTTCCGCTTGCATCAGATATCTTAACCAAAGCGGCTTCGCCCTCAGAAATATCAACTAATGCATACTTTTTAAGTATATTAATAGCCATCTCATCTAATATATCCACTACATTCTTATAAGTACATTCAGCAGAAGGTTTAATAATTACCACCAAATCCCTTTCAGGAGTATTTCTTTTCTTGTCTATCAAAACAGTTCTGATATCCTTGAAGTTGGATGATTTAAAATTAGACCCATCTACTGCCAATTGACCTTCGTAATAAAAGACATTATTGTCATTGCCCAATAGCAGGGTAATTACACCTGACTCTTTTGCTTTATTCTGGTCTTCAGGCTTATCGGCGTCTTTTGGTAAAATTAGCCTCATAGCCGTTGGCTGACTCATGGTTGTAGTGAATATGAAAAAGGTAATCAACAAGAAACCTAAGTCCACCATAGGTGTTAAGTCAACCCTAGTTGATAGTTTTTTCCCTTTCTTGACCCCGGGGCCTTTTTTGTGGCCGCCACTGTCGGAGGTATCCATTTCTGCCATGTCGGTAGAATTTAGTTTACGTTAAAAATTTATTTCTATTACTCTTCTATTTTTTCACCTTTTTGGTTCAATTTCCAAAGATCAGTCCCTACTGGAGCAGCTTGAGGGCTGGTTACCATTTGAAACTTCAAAATATCATTCTTTTTGAAAGCATCAACAATTGCTTTGAAAGCAGGATATTTAGCCATATTGTCTCCTTTTAACAGGAACGCTGGCTCTTTTTCACCCATATAGGCTTCTTTGGTTAATCTCATCCAAGTAACTAACTCATTATTAGCTGTATCCGTTACAGGAATTCCAGGCAACTTATCGCCTTTACGCTGGTCTTCAGGTAAGGCAAGGAATGAAGTTAGGCTACCAAAAGGCGCTCCAAAAAACAGCGACTTTTTAAAAGAAGCGGTGTTTAATCCCAGATTTCTAGTAGAATTTAGTGCATTTGCAATTGCTTCTTTTTTAGACTCGTCGTCCATTTCAAGAAACACTTTCCCATTTGCATCTAAAATTACCATTACATAATCCTTCTGGGGTGCCACTTTTGCAGCAACTGATTTAGGAGTTGTAACTGCAATTGCTTCAGCGGGCTTAAACTTGGTCGTTAAAATAAAGAACGACAACAAGAGAAAGGCCACATCGCACATTGCGGTCATATCGATGTTTGTACTCTTCCGAGGTAATTTGGCTCTACCCATTGTTTAGTTTTTTACTGTTTCACTTTTATTAAGATTCAAATCTTTCCTAATTCCACAAATAATGAAAAATTATTTGTAGTTAGCAGCAAAGCTCTGAGTTAAAGTGAAGCCAGACTCATCAATTCCATAAGTAATACCATCAATACGAGTGGTAAATACGTTATAGAAAATGATTGCAACAGCAGAAGTACCAATACCCAATGCAGTGTTAAACAATGCTTCAGAAATACCTTTTGATAATTCACGAGCAGCATCACCACCACCTTCTTCTCCTAATGCAGAGAATGATTTAATCATACCTAATACAGTACCGAACAATCCTAATAGGGTTGCAACAGAAGCGATGGTAGATAAGAATACTAAGTTTTTCTCTAACATTGGTAATTCTAATGCAGTTGCTTCTTCAATTTCTTTCTGAATATTCAATACTTTTTGCTCTGTATCCAACTCTGTATTGGTAATCATTTCTTTATACTTCTTAAGGCCTGCTTTCATTACGTTACCAACAGATCCTTTTTGCTTATCACAAGCAGCCAAAGCCTTATCTACTTCTTTGTTAGCTAAGTGAAATTGAACGCTTCGTACAAATTCTGCATTGTTTGCAGTACCAGTAGCTTTAACCACGGTAAGCATACGCTCAATAACGAAAATCAATACGATAACAAAGTTACCAATCAAGATAGGTACAACGATACCACCTTCATACATTTTAGCTAATCCAGTTAAAGGTCCTTTGTGGTTAGGCCAAAAACCACCAGCTAAATCTGGATTGGTGAAATTACTATTTGTTCCAAGTACAAATCTCCAAAGAATGTACCCTAATAAAACTCCAGCAAATGGAGCAATCCAAGAAATAATGTTGCTGCTCTTCTTCGGTTGAGTAGAAGTTGCACTTTTCACTGCAGCGGTTGGTTTTGTTTCAGCCATGACTCAAATGGTTTTTGATTTTTTAAAAAAAATAACAAATGGTTTAAAAAATTACTTCACAATGCTAATGAAAATTATTCTGAATTATCAAATTCTTTAAAACAAATTCAAATGGCATCCTAAAGGGCTTACAAAATAGGTATTTTATTTAAAGCAACAAATTTGAACACAATATTCTTTGGTGATATTTTACCGATTTATAATAAAAGTTCACCATTCATCCAATCCATTAAGACATTTGATTGTTAAATACTATTCAAGCCTATCTTTATAGGCATTTTTTTAAAAATTCTAATTGCAACAATGAAAAAATTATTATTCTCCAGCACAGCACTGATGCTTGCACTAACCGTGTTTGCTCAGCAGCGTCCCCCAACCCCGCCGCAAACGCCAGGTACGGGTGCTCCAACACAAGTTCCTAATATGGGAAATTTATCAAATATGATGAATCCTCAAAGACAGGGACCTAAACCTTACAAGGAAGTAATTACTGCAAAAGCAGTGTCTAAAGTAGGCTTATTTACTGTTCACAAAGTAGAAGACAAGTATTACTTTGAAATTGCAGATTCAATTTTTGGTAGGGAAATTTTATCGGTAGTTCGTTTTGCCAAAGTACCTGCCGGCGCAGGTTACGGTGGTGAAATTGCTAATCAGCAAAGTATTACATTCGAAAAAGGACCAAATAGTAACGTCTTTTTAAGAACAGTAACTTTGGTTAATCAGGCAGAAGAAAACCAAGACATATTTAAAGCTGTAACAAATTCTAACCTAAATGCAATTGCATCAGCATTCCCTATTGCTGCATTTGGCAAAGATTCAGCAAGCATTGTAATTGATGTTACAGAATTTTTTAAAGGAGATAACCAAGCTGTTAGCCTTAATCCAAATACAAAAAGAAGATACAGTTTAAGTGTTTTAGCACAAGACCGTTCTTACATAGGTAAAATCAGCACATATCCAATCAATACTGAGATTGTGACTGTAAAAACTTATAATGCTTCTGCAGCTCCTGCTGGAATTAGTATTCCAGGGTTACCAAGTAGTGGTGCTTCATTGCCTGCTGCTAGAGATGCTGGTGCAGTAACTATGGAAATCAATACTTCGTTATTGCTTTTACCTAAAGTTCCTATGCAACGCAGAATTGCTGATAAAAGAGTGGGTTATTTTACTGATGAATTTGTACGTTATAGCGACGCACAACAAAAAGTAGAAGAGGTAAGCTTTGCCGTTAGATGGAGATTAGAGCCTAAAGACGGAGAATGGGAAAAATGGAGAAGAGGTGAATTAGTTGAACCTAAGAAACCTATTATCTATTATATAGATCCTGCAACACCAAAGCAATGGCGTTCACATTTAATTGCGGGTATTAATGATTGGCAGGCAGCATTTGAGAAAGCTGGTTTCAAGAATGCCATCATGGGTAAAGAATGGCCAGAAAACGATACAACCATGAGTATGGAAGATGCTCGTTTTTCTGTTGTACGATATTTTGCTTCTGATATTGCCAATGCATATGGACCTAATGTGCATGATCCAAGAAGTGGTGAAATTTTAGAAAGCCATATTGGCTGGTACCACAACGTAATGAAGTTGGTTCATAATTGGTATATGTTGCAAGCAGGGCCAAACGATCCTGGTGCACGTAGCATGAAATACGATAATCAATTAATGGGTGATTTAATTCGCTTTGTGTCTTCTCACGAAGTAGGTCATACATTAGGTCTTCGTCATAATATGGGAAGCAGTAGCCAAACTCCTGTAGAAAAATTAAGAGACAAGCAGTGGGTTGAAGCAAATGGCCATACTGCATCTATCATGGACTATGCGCGTTTCAATTACGTTGCACAGCCAGAAGATAATATCAGCAGAAAAGGATTATACCCAAGAATTGGCGATTACGATAAGTGGGCAATGAAATGGGGTTACGGATACATTCCTGGAAATACCGAAGAGGAAACTAAGATGAACAGCAATAAAATGGTTACTGCTGCTTTAAAAGAGAATCCTCGTCATTGGTTTGGAACCTATGAAAGCGGAAATAGAGTTGATCCTAGAAGCCAAAGTGAAGACTTAGGTGATAACTCTGTTAAAGCAAGTGAGTATGGTGTGATGAATTTGAAGCGTGTAATGAAAGGCTTACCAGAGTGGACAAAAGAAGAAGGTGATCAATATGAAAACCTTGCAACTATGTATGTTCAAACATTAGGTCAATTCAGTAGATATATTGGTCATGTTAGTACCAATATTGGTGGTGTTTATGAAACCTTTAAAACAGTAGAACAAAATGAAGCTGTTTATGAAATTGTTCCTAAAACTCGCCAAAAAGAAGCTGTTGGATTTATCAATAAAAATGTATTTGAAACACCAACCTGGTTAGTAGATCGCGCAATGTGGAATAAGTTTAATAATCCAATTAGCGCAGATCCTATCATGAGCCTTCAAGAAAGAACAGTAAACAGCATTGTTAGCACTGATCGTTTAGGTCGCTTACAGTTAAGCGCTGAAAGATTCGGCGCCGATAAAGCGTACACCGCAATGGAATTATTAAACGATGTTCAAGGCACTGTTTTCAATGAACTAAGCAGCAAAAAAGCAATTGATACTTATAAGCGTATGTTGCAAAGAGCTTATGTAGATCGTTTGGCTTCTATATTAAATCCTCCTTCTTCTGGTGGTGGTGGTATTACCATTAGTTTTGGCGGACCAGCTAGTGCTCCTATTGACGCTAAGAAATCAGACGTTACTGCAATAGTACGTGCTCAATTAGTGGGTCTTCGTGGTCAACTAAATACTGCAGCAGCAACTACTGCTGACAAGATGAGCAAAATTCATTTGGTTGATTTGGCTGAAAGAATTAAAGAAGCGTTGGATCCTAAATAACCAACAATATTACATTAGTAAATAAATTTTACTAAGTATAACCCACAGGTTTAAATACCTGTGGGTTTTTTATGTAATTAGAATAGTGGCTTCAAGTAAATTGTATATTTACGATATGAAAAAGATTCTACAATTAATGGTCATCCTGTTTGCTGCATCAAATTTAAATGCACAACAAACCATTTGGGGATATTTGAGAGACAGTATCAGTAATGAGCCAATTGAATTAGCAAGTGTTACCAATACCAATAAAAAACAAACTGTTATTACCAATAATAAAGGGTTGTTTAAACTAGAAATAAGTAAGGATGATATTCTAACTGTTTCAGCTGTTGGTTACCGTTATTACACTGTTATATATAGCGGGTTGATTGCGGCTTCCGATACAGTAGAACTCTACTTAGTTCCTATCAGCCGTAATCTGAACAATGTAACTGTACAAAACTCTGGAATTAGTCAATACACATTAGATAGCCTAGAAAGAAGCAATGAATTTAAAGAGGCAATGATTAGCCCACCTGTAAAAGCAGTTGAATTAGCTAACTCGGGTGCAGGATTTGGTATTAGTTTAAACAGATTATCCAATAGAGAAAAAAGTAAAAGAAAAGCAGTTCAACTTTTTAGCAATAGTGAAAAAGAAGCTTATATTAATTATCGCTTTTCTTTAGCAATTGTAAAAAAGTACAGTGGCTTAAAGAATGAAGCATTGCAAAGTTTTGTACAGCGTCACAGACCTTCTTACGAATGGCTAAGAAAGCATCTTAAAGAAGAAGATATAAAATACTATATCAACGATAAATTAAAAGCGGATAAGCAAATAAAGCAGTAAACGCTTAATTTCTACTCGTATCTCAAAGCTACAATTGGATTTAATTTAGCCGCTTTCATGGCTGGATAAATACCTGCTGCTAATCCTACTATGGAACAAATAATAATTCCAATGAATACCCATGTCCATGGAACTACAAAGCCTGTATCTAAAATAACACCAAAAATATTCCCTACTAGGATACCTAAGATAATTCCAAAAATAGCGCCCAATAAACTGATGATCATGCTTTCAAATAAGAATTGCTGACGCACATATTTACTCTTACCACCAATCGCTTTAATAAGACCAACTTCTTTGGTTCTCTCATTTACAGCAACCAACATGATATTCATCAACCCGATTGCTGCCCCAATTAAAGTAATTAAACCAATCGCACTTGCGGCTCCTGTAATACTGCTTAGAAAGCCAATGAACATTTCGGCAAACTTGTCACTTTTCTCAATCACAAAATTATTGTCTTCGGTAGGTTGTAATTTCCTTATAGCCCTAAAAACAGAAGTAGCTTCATCTGTAGCTACAGGAATTACATTGATATCTGTAACATTAATCCCAATTAGATAAGTGGGGCCAATATTGGCATACCTGCGCACATTTGTATAAGTAGTGACAATTACATCGTCTTGACGGAGCATGGCACTAGAGCCTTTGCTTTTAAGCAATCCCACTACTCTATAAGGCGTACTGCCCACTTTAATGATTTTGTCTAATGATCGTTCAGGTCTTTCTCCAAATAATCGTGTAGCAACATTACTCCCTATCAAACAAACATTTCTTCCACTTTGTACATCAAGATTATTCAAATTTCTCCCTTGCTGAATCGTATATCCATTTACCAACAAGTAGTTTTCGTCTCCTCCCCAAACCAATATTTGCGGGTTAGTTTTACGATCTTCATAGCGAAGTTCTTGACCGCCTGGTCCACGTCTGTAAACACTAACCAATGCACCTGGGAAATTATAATTTGATTTAAACCCTTCTACTTCTTCTAATCGAAGGGGCTTATTTAAGTTGGATTTTTTTTCTTTTAAACCGCGCTTGGTTTTTTTCACTTCTTCATTGTCAGGACCCATTCTGGCACGAGAATCTTTGTACCGTATGCTAAAAGAATTCGCTCCCATAGATGAGAAGCTTTCTTTTAAACTTTGATTCATCGCTTCAATAGCGGTAATAATGCCAATCAAAGCCATAATACCAAAAGCAATAATCGCAATAGTAATACCTGCACGAAGCTTATTGCTTTTTACCGTGCGCCAAGCCAAAGTGAATGAGTCGAAAGCTGTCATAAAATAAAGGTACAGCGTTATCCTTAAACCCTTTCTACCAAACAGTCTAATTATGAAGAGTGGTTAAAAATAGAACCAATTGAGCACTATTGAAGGAAGAACGCCAACCAATATAATGCCAGCAGCTACCAAAACCAGCCCAAACTTGAATCCACTAGTAATTTCATTGGTTTCAGGTTGGCCCTCTTTAAAGTACATTGCTTGTATTACTTTAAAATAGTAGTAAGCACTTACAGCAGCAAATAATACTGCAACTATTACAATCCATAATGGACCACCTGCTTTAACTACAGACGCCAACATATAATATTTGGCAAAAAAGCCTGCTGTTAATGGAATTCCGGCTAAAGAAAGAAGACAAATAGTTGCAACAAATGCCAGTACAGGTTGAGTAGAAGCTAATCCATTGAATCCGTCAAAAGTATAATCCTTCACTTTCATTAATATGGCAAAAAAGCCAATGGTAGCCAAACAATAAGCAACCGTATATAGCAAGATTCCCTCTGTTCCTAAATCGTTATTACTATACAAAGCAAATAGCATAAAGCCTGCTTGCGCAATACTTGAATAAGCCAACATACGCTTAATACTACGCTGAAATACCGCTGTAATATTTCCAGCTAATAAGGTTGTCACAATTACAAAAGAGAGCAATATATTCCATGTAGGTCCTAATAAATTAGTGTTAGCAGAAAATAATTTAATAAAGGCAAAGAAGCCTGCTGCTTTAACGATGGTTGCCATAAACGAAGTGAAAACACTTGGGGCGCCATCATATACATCAGGTGTCCAAAAATGAAAAGGAGCTGCAGAAACCTTAAAACACATTGCAGCAAATAATAGCAGTAATCCTGCTACTTGCAAAAATGCTGGACCCTGAACGCCAGATGATGGAGGCAAAGCGCCTGATCCTACGCTTGCCATACCAAAAGTTCCAGTAGCGCCATACAACAGGGCAATACCCATCAACATGATGCCTGTTGTAAAAGAACCCATTAAAAAATATTTTAGCGACGCTTCATTACTCTTAAGATTATGCTTGTCAGAACCTGTTAAGATGTACAATGGAATAGATAAAATTTCAATCCCTAGGAACAACATGAGCATGCCATTGTATGAAGTAAGTATTGCAGTTCCGCAAAGCACAAAGAAAATTAATGCATAGTAGTCAGCAGTTTTATTTCCTAACTTCTCAATTTCTGATCCACTTAATAAAACAAAAATTAATGTTGCTCCTATGATTAAGCTATTAAAGAATAGACCTATTTTATTAAAATGCAATAACTCTTTAGTGTCGATTTGAATAGAGAAAATGCCGTAGCTATTCATTAAGTTAGCGGTCAACAAAACAAGCAATGCAATAATTGCAGTTAAAGTAATGACCGGCTTTTTATTAGTAAAAATGCCTGTGAACATCATTACCACACCAAGAATTGCTGAAAATATAATTGCGTTCATAACTACTAAATCGGTCTTTTACTTTTTTACAAATAAGGCTGAAACACTGTCTCCTGTTAGGTTTAACAATGGTTGTGGATATAACCCAAATACAAGAATTAGCACAACAATAATTACCAAAGCAAACTGAATATTAAACGGAATGTCTATTGCCTTTTCTGTAGTTGCGTTTAATTCTCCATAAATAACTTTCTGCACCATATTCAATGTATAAACTGCCGCCAAAATAATACTAATACCTGCAACAGCAGCCATGATCATATTATATTGGAATAAGCCATTAAACATTAAGAACTCTCCGATAAATGCATTGGTTAGTGGCAATGCAACATTGGCCAATGCCATAATCACTAGTAATATCGCCATCACTGGTGCTTTTTGAGCCAATCCGCCTAGCTCACTCATATTTCGTGTGCCTAACTGTTTTTCGATTAAGTCTGCAATAATCCAAAGGCCAATCACATTTACACCATGACTAAACATCTGAATCATTACTCCATCCATTGCAGTCTGATTATTCGTAAACATTGCTGCACTCATTAAGCCAATATGCGCAATAGATGAATAAGCAATCATTCGCTTAATATCATCTTGTCGTATTGCTATCAATGAGGCATAAATCATTCCAATGATGGAAAGGATAATCACTATATTGGCAGATTGAGCTGCAGCATTGGGGAACATTGGTAATAACCATCTAATAACTGCAAATACACCCATCTTTACCATGATACCACTCATAACCATTGTAGTTGCAGTGGGTGATTGCTCATAGGCGTCTGGCTGCCAAGTATGAAAAGGAAAAATGGGCATCTTTATAGCAAATGCAATAAAGAATAACCAAAACATCACTAGCTCCTGTTTTGCAGTCAATTTTACTGCGTAAAAACTTTCTAATGAAAAAGATTGATCTGCTGTGTTGAAATACATGAACAAAAGACCTATCAACATGATTAGAGACCCAATAAAAGTGTATACAAAGAATTTAAAAGTAACCGCAATTCGCTTTTCTCCACCCCAAATAGAACATAAAAAGTAAACTGGTATTAAAGCCAATTCCCAGAAAAAGTAAAACAACAATGCATCTGAAGCTAGAAAAACACCCATCAATCCTGCTTGAGACAAAAGCATCAGCGCATAAAAAGAAGATGCATTTTTGTATTCATTATTGTATACAGCTGTAAAAATAATTGGGAAAGAAACAGCGGTTAATAAGCTCAGCATCTTACCCATGCCATCTGCTTTAAAGCTGATTCTACTACCTAAACTATTTAACCAGGCTGCATCGTAACCGATTGTTCCGGGCGTGAATACCGCAACTAATGCAATAGCAAGTGTTGCCAAAGATGCTAGTAAAGCAAATGTTTTGGCAGAAGAACCCTGCTTTAATGAAAATGCAATTAGTCCAGCTACAAGTGGTGTTAATATGAGTAATAAAGTAATCATTATTGCTAGCTACTTAATGAACGAATTAAAATATTTTATTTATTAACTTGATGATAGTGGCATCATTAAACCATATAATGAAAAATACTACCATTGATAAAACCATTACAAGGAGATAGCTTGCTACCTGTCCACTTTGAATTAGGCGCATTTGTCTCGAGCCATAAGCAACCAGTTTACCCACTCCATTCACTACACCATCAATACCTGATTTTTCTACCACATTTTTGAGTAAGCCCGCCAATGCATTCAACGGATTTACAATAATGGCATTATAGAATTCGTCTACATACCACTTATTCATTAATACCTTACCCAATCCAGTCTCTTCTGTTTCGCTGGCATTATTATAATTCCGATAAGATTTTACTGCAAAACCAATCACCAAAACAATTAACAACGTAACCACACCCATCATCAAATATTCTTGCGAATGGCTTAAATGATGCGCTTCTGCTAGTTTGGTTGATTCCGCAAAAATAGGCGCTAAGAAATTTTGTAACCAATGTTGATTCTCTGCAAAAACAGCAGGTA
The DNA here is from genome assembly GCA_040403845.1 of Sediminibacterium sp. GTDB lineage: Bacteria > Bacteroidota > Bacteroidia > Chitinophagales > Chitinophagaceae > Sediminibacterium. Next base: position 7,766 of record JBBAJU010000009.1, on the reverse strand, counting down.
TTCCAATAAATCCTCCTACAACAGAAAGAACTGCTAATACAATTAAAGGAATGGTCATTGCCGATGGGCTCTCGTGCAAATGGTGTTCTTGCTCATGTGTTCCTCTGAAATTTCCTAAGAATGTAAGTGTGTACAATCTAAACATATAAAAGGCTGTCATCAATGCACCACCTACTCCAATATAATAGAACAGCGGATTACTTGAATAAGCTGCTACTAATATTTCATCTTTAGAAAAGAAGCCTGAGAAAGGAGGAATACCGGCAATTGCTAAGCAAGCCAATAAGAAAGTGATATGCGTAATAGGCATATACTTTTTAAGATTCCCCATCTTACGGATGTCTTGCTCATGGTGCATGGCATGAATAACAGATCCAGCACCTAAGAACAATAATGCTTTAAAGAAAGCATGTGTCATTACATGAAACACAGCACCGGTGTAAGCACCCACTCCCAACCCTAAGAACATATAGCCTAGTTGACTTACAGTAGAATAAGCCAGCACTTTTTTAATGTCGTTTTGTTTTAGCGCAATAGTAGCAGCAAAAATGGCTGTAGCCAATCCAATAACCGCAACTAAAGTTTGTGTTGCAGGAGCCATTGTAAATAAAATATTACTTCTGGCAATCATGTAAATACCCGCAGTTACCATGGTTGCAGCATGTATTAATGCAGATACTGGGGTTGGACCCGCCATTGCATCTGGCAACCAAGTGTATAATGGAATTTGTGCACTCTTACCCATTGCACCAACAAATAATAAAGTAGTAATTGCAGTAATATCAAATGAAGACAGCTGTGAAATACCTGCAAAAACATCGGTATAGTTTACGGTACCCAATTTAAAGATTAACCAAAACACCGCTAATAAAAATCCAAGGTCTCCAATACGGTTCATGATAAATGCTTTTTTAGCAGCATAATTATAATCACCGTTTTTAAACCAATATCCAATTAGTAAATAAGAACACAACCCTACTCCTTCCCAGCCAATAAACATGATTACATAGTTGCTGCCCATGATTAACAACAACATCGAAAACACGAATAAATTTAAGTAAGCAAAGTATCGCGCAAAATGATGCGGTGCTTCATCCTTCATGTAAGCAGTAGAATACAAATGAATCAAGAAACCAATTCCAGTAATGATTAATAAAAACAATACAGATAGCTGGTCTACTTGAAAAGCAAAAGGAATCGTGAATGCATCTGTTTTAATAAAATCAAACAGCGTAACTACAGAATTAATTGGCGCTCCCCCGCTGTTGGCAGCAGCTCCATACACATATCCAAATAAATAGCTCGATGCTATAAAGGATAAAAATATCATTCCTGAACCGATAAAACCTACGGCAGATTTAGACAAGCGATGCCTACCCAATCCGTTAATCAGGAAACCCAGCAAGGGAAACAATGGTACTAAAAAAGCAATTTTACTCATATACTAAGTTGCGGGTGCTAGTTTTTCAATCGGTTCAAGAAATTAATATCTACAGAATGGGTGTTACGATACATCATTACTATGATGGCCAATCCTACACTTACTTCTGCAGCTGCAACAACCATAATAAAAAATACAAAAAGTTGACCTTCTACGCCTGCAGTACTGGTTGCGTTATTGAGTAAGGCATTTCCATGATGCATTTTAGAAAATGCCACCAACAATAGGTTAACTGCATTTAACATCAGTTCTACGCACATAAAAACGATGATAGCATTTCGTCTGGTGAGCACACCAATAATACCTATGCTAAATAAGGCTAATGAAAAATAGATATAATACTGTATTGGCATAGTTGTGTTATTATAAATTAATCTTTTTTACCAATTACCACCGCACCTACCATTGCACTCAAAAAGAGTACACTGCTTATTTCGAATGGTATTACAAAATCACTAAATAAAGCTTTACCCAAGTTTTTGATTAAGCCAATCTCTCCTGTTTTCATCAATGCAGCTTTGCCTGAAAGTTCAGTTGCTTGCCTAACTAATGAAACCATAACCATCAAAAAGCATCCTCCAGAAACTACTCCCGCCAACTTCATCGTCCAGTTTTTCCTTGGCTCTGCATCGGCATTCAAATTCATTAACATGATTACGAATAGGAATAGTACCATAATGGCTCCTGCATAAACAATCAAATTAACAATGGCCAAAAACTGTGCATTGAGTAAAATATAATGACCAGAAATAGCAAAAAAGACTGCAATAAGCCAAAGTACACTATGCACTGGATTCTTACTAACCAGTACCATAATAGCACTAAACAAAGCCAGCGCACTTAAAGAGAAAAACAAAATTTGAATCGTATCCATCGGTTTGATTGTATTAAAACGGGCAAAAATATTAACCTCTTGCAGCACCTCTTGCTGCTGCGTATTCTTCCGGAGCTTTGTTTTTATCAGGAATTAATAAATCTTCCTTACCATAAATAAAGCCTTTTCTGGTAAAATTAGCAGGCGCAAAAGTTTCACTTAAGTAAATAGCGTCTTTGGGGCAAGCTTCTTCACATAAACCGCAGAAAATACAACGAAGCATATTGATTTCATATTTAGCTGCATATTTCTCTTCACGATATAAATGCTCTTCACCAGGCATACGTTCTGCTGCTTCCATAGTAATCGCTTCGGCCGGACAAGCAACTGCACATAATCCACAGGCAGTACAATTCTCTCTTCCTTCCTCGTCTCTGTTTAGTACGTGCAAACCTCTGAATACCGGGCTAAACTCACGTTTTTGTTCTGGATATTGAATAGTAGGTTGTTTCTTAAAAATATGGCTAAATGTAATGGCCATGCCCTTTACAATATTCGGCAAGTAAAGGCGCTCCATGAAAGTCATTGGATCCCTACTCACTTGTTTTGCTCTGTTTGTTAAAGCTTGCATTTATTCTTTAGTATAAAAGGTTCACAAATGTAGAATTTCTATTTTAACCCTGCTGCCATAAAATGACTGCACCTGTTGCCAACATATTCAATAAAGCCAGTGGTATTAAACTTTTCCAACCCAGGTTCATCAATTGATCGTACCTGAATCTTGGAATAGTCCATCTAATCCACATGAAAAGAAATAAGAAAATCACAATCTTGGTTAACAAAGACAGTACACCAATAATAGCAGCTATGTTTGGAGCTAAGCTAGACTCGTCTAAAAACGGAACATCATATCCGCCAAAATACAAACTAGCCATCACCGCACTACTCATGATCATATTGACGTATTCGGCAAAAAGGTAAAAGCCCAATTTCATAGAAGAATATTCCTGATGGTAACCCATGTTTAATTCGTTCTCTGCTTCAGGTAAATCAAAAGGAGTTCTATTACATTCTGCCATTGCACAAATGAAAAACAGTATAAAACCCAAGGGTTGATATACAATATTCCACCATGCACCGGGAGCCATTTGTTGATCAACAATGGTTTTTAAACTCAATGAGCCAGAAATCATTAACACCGCAATCAACGACAAGCCCATAGCTAATTCATAACTAATAGCCTGAGATGCACCACGCAATGCGGCCATTAAAGAAAACTTATTATTAGAAGCCCATCCACCAATCATGATACCATAAACCCCCATACTCACTACCCCAAATACATATAGAATACCAATATTGATATCTGCAATTTGTAAGTCAATTTTGCGGCCAAACAATTCAACCGAGCTACTCCAAGGAATAACAGCACAAGTCATTAGAGCAGCTGTCATTGCCATGGCAGGTCCTAGAATGAACAAGCCTTTACTGGCTGAGTTAGGAATAATTTCCTCTTTCATGATTAGCTTTAATCCATCCGCTAATGGCTGTAATAAACCCATAGGACCCGCCCTATTAGGACCTGGCCTGTCTTGCAAAACAGCAGCTACTTTTCGCTCCGAAAAAGTGGTGTAAAGGGCTATGCCCAAACTAGCAAAAACAATAATCGCAATCAGGATTAGTTTTTCTAGCATCAATATCCAATCTAAGGCCAATAGTGTCATGCTTATTGTAATTAGTCTTTGTTATGGTTAAAGTCGGTTGAATGAGCAGGTCTATCCAATTTACTCAATGTGATATCAGTTTGGTTAACTTCACTAACACTATGAATATCCATCAATAACTTGGGTTGTCTACCTGAATGAACAGCTTCAAATGTTTCTGTTGGTTTATGTGTACCTACAGATCCAGCATAATGGCCCTGTGAAATAACCGAATGGCGATCAATTAATCTTGGTCCTTCAATTACCCAATCGCTGGTTTGCTTTTTATCGAACCTACAAGTATTACAAATCCAATCTTCTACTTCACCCCACTGATCTTTTCTAGCTGTTACCCTATATACTTCGTCTCCTCTATTCCACAAAGTAACTTTACCACTACAAGTAGGACAATCTCTATGCGCGTCAACAGGCTTTAAAAACCAAACCCTGTTTTTGAATCTAAATGTTTTATCGGTTAATGCGCCCACCGGACAAACGTCAATTACGTTACCAATGAATTCATTGTCTAAATTCTTTTCAATAAAAGTAGCAATCTCAGCGTGATCTCCTCTGTCTAAAACACCATGCTCTCTTTTACCAGTTAGCTGATCTGCAGTAAATACACAACGATAGCAAAGAATACAACGAGTCATATGTAGTTGAATCTTATCGCCTAAATCGTGCTTCTTAAAAGTTCTGCGTTGAAACTCATAACGAGTGCCCGCTTTACCATGATCATAACTCAAGTCTTGTAAATGACATTCACCAGCCTGATCACATACTGGGCAATCCAACGGATGATTGATTAACAAAAATTCTACCACCCCATTACGCGCATCAATCACACGATCACTGGTAATATTCTTTACTTCCATTCCATCCATCACCGTGGTTCTACAACTTGCAACCAATTTCGGCATTGGTCTAGGATCTTTTTCAGAACCTTTACTTACTTCTACTAAACAGGTTCTACATTTACCACCACTTCCTTCTAGCTTACTGTAATAACACATTGCAGGGGGAGCAACATCTCCGCCAATCTTACGCGCTGCATTTAAAATGGAAGTTCCCGCAGGTACTTCTACCGTGATATTATCGATGGTTACTTTAAATAATGGTTGTTCAGACATAACTTAATTAAGCTGGTACATGAATAGGATCTGCATAATGTGCCAATCCATAATTTCTTTTTTGTGCTTCTTCCGGATGAGTTACATGCCATTCAAATTCATCTCTAAAATGTCTTATGGCAGCAGCTACAGGCCATGCAGCAGCGTCACCCAACGGACAGATGGTATTACCTTCAATCTTGCGTTGAATGTCCCATAATAAATCTATATCGCTCATCTTACCTTTTCCGGTATCAATATTTTTTAAAATCTTTTCCATCCAACCTGTTCCCTCTCTACAAGGAGAACATTGTCCACAACTCTCATGTCTATAAAAGCGAGCCAATGTGTATGTGTTTTTAACAATACACTGGTCTTCATCTAACACAATGAATCCACCCGAACCCATCATAGAGCCTGATGCAAAACCACCGTCACTTAAACTTTCATAGTTCATTAAACGGGTTTCTCCTTTGGCCGTTTTGAGTAAAAGATTGGCAGGCAAAATAGGAACAGATGATCCACCTGGAATACAAGCTTTCAATCTTTTTCCATTCGCAATTCCACCACAATATTCATCTGAATAAAGAAACTCTTCTACTGAAAGGGTCATTTCGATTTCATACACACCGGGCTTATTAATATTACCACATGCAGAAATTAATTTTGTACCTGTAGAACGGCCCACGCCTATTTTTGCATATTCGTCACCGCCCATATTGATGATAGGAACCACGGCTGCTAAGGTTTCTACGTTGTTCACCACCGTTGGTCTTTTCCATAAACCTTCAATAGCTGGGAATGGAGGTTTAATTCTTGGATTACCTCTTTTTCCTTCTAACGATTCAATTAACGCAGTTTCTTCACCACAGATGTAAGCACCTGCTCCACGTTGAACATAAATATTACAATCGAATCCGGTACCTAAAATATTTTTTCCTAAAAAGCCATTTGCATTTGCTTCGTCAATCGCTTGTTCTAAAATATCTACTATCCATGCATATTCACCACGGATATAAATATAAGTGTCGTTACTGCCCAATGCAAAAGACGAAATGATTAAACCCTCAATTAATAAGTGAGGTAAAAATTCCATCAAGTAACGGTCTTTAAAAGTACCTGGCTCACTTTCATCGGCATTACATACCAAGTGACGAGGCACGCCTTCTGGCTTTGCAATAAAGCTCCACTTCATTCCAGCAGGAAATCCAGCACCACCTCTACCACGAACTCCGCTCTTCTTTACTTCTTCAACAATAGCAGCGGGATCCATTTGTTTCAGCGCTTTTTCAACTGCTCTGTAACCCCCTTCTTTGCGATAAGTTTCAAAGAAACGGATACCTGGCACATGCGCCTTATCTAATAATAATTTTACACCCATATTCTTAATTATTTACGGCAGCATTATTTCTGCACTCATCAATAATGGCGTCTACTTTTTCTTTGGTTAAATGTTCCCGATAGTGTTTACCCATTTGCATCATTGGTGCGTAACCACAAGCGCCTAAGCACTCAACAGTCTTCAGCGTAAACATACCGTCTGTAGTGGTTTCACCTGGTTTAATACCGAGCTTGGTTCCGATATATTCAATAATATCATCGCATCCACTTACCATGCATGGACCTGTTTGACAAACTTCAAACAAGTACTTTCCAATTGGTTTAAGGTTATACATGCTGTAGAATGTAGCCACTTCATATACTTCAATAGGACTAATTTGTAAAAGTTCCGCTACATAATCCATGGTTTCTGCGCTTAACCATCCACCAAAACTATCTTGTGCCAAATGCAATACAGGCAATAAAGCACTTTTCTGTTTGTCTGCTGGATAGCGAGCCACCAATCGGCTAAACTCTTTCAGTTGTTCGTCATTAAACTTACTCATACAGTAATATTATTAAGCATCCAATTCTCCTGCAATCAGGTTTAAACTACTCATGGTTAATATGGCATCCGATAACATGCTGTCTTTTACTAATTCAGGGTATGCCTGATAGTATATAAAGCAAGGTCTACGAAAATGCAGTCTGAATGGGGTTCTACCACCATCACTAATCATATAGAATCCTAACTCACCGTTACCCCCTTCAACAGATTGATATACTTCACCTTTAGGCATATCCACTTCACCCATAATGATTTTGAAATGCCAGATTAATGCCTCCATTTTGGTATACACATCTTCTTTCTTAGGCAAGTAATATTCAGGAACATCTGCGTGATAAACTTCTGCATCAGTTCCTTTAAACTCTTGTATTTTATTATAAGCCTGTTGGATAATGCGCATACTCTGCCACATTTCTTGGTTACGCACTAAGAAACGATCGTAGTTGTCACCTGTTTTACCCACAGGAATTTCAAAATCAAAATCTTCGTAGCTACTGTAAGGACTATGAACACGCACATCATAATCTACCCCTGCAGCACGTAAATTAGGACCAGTAAATCCATAGTTTAGTGCGCGTTCAGCACTAATAGGACCACCGCCAATCGTGCGTTCCATGAAAATTCTGTTACGTGTTAAAAGACTCTCTAACTCACCCAACGCAACCGGATATTCTTTTAAGAATTTCTCGAGTTTCGTAAACGCTGTATTTGTGAAATTCCTTTCAAAGCCGCCAATACGCCCAATATTAGTAGTAAGACGGGACCCACATACTTCTTCATATATTTCATAAATTAATTCACGGTATTGCAT
>JBBAJU010000008.1:18874-82735 GCA_040403845.1 Sediminibacterium sp. | reverse complement strand
AACGCTTTTGGTTTTGGTTACAATTGATTCCTATTGCAGGACAGTTTATTACCATTTGGATTACCATCATTTTTGTAATGAACTTCAAAAAAGTATCTGTTCCGGCGCATGCTGCGGTGGTTTTTTTCCCGTTTATATATTTCCCATATTTAGGGTTTTCTGAGAAAGAAAAATGGTATGGTCCAAGCGCATTAAATCATTATCACAAACCTGCTTCTAGAGAATGGATTGATGCAGGTGTTTTTGCGATTGTTGCTGCAACTATTATCAGGGCTTTTGTATTTGAAGCATATGTAATCCCAACGGAAAGTATGGAGAAAAGTTTGTTGGTGAACGATTTCTTATTCGTTAGCAAAATGAGTTATGGACCAAGAATACCTCAAACGCCAGTCTCTTTCCCCTTTGTTCATAATACAATGCCATTTAGCTTAACTACTCCATCCTATATTAAGGAAGTTCAAGTTCCATATAAGAGATTGCCAGCGCTTACAACAATTAAAAGAAACGATGCAGTTGTCTTTAATTTTCCGGCGGGAGATACCATCATTAATTTACCTGAATTTGGGAGTAAAATCACTTATTATGAAGTCTTGAGAAGCAGCCAATTTAAGGGGAATCGGGAAGCGCTACTATCTGAATACCCTATTTTGGTGCATCCAATGGACAAAACAGATAATTACATTAAAAGATGTGTTGCCGTTCCTGGGGATGTACTAGAAATAAAGAATGCAGATTTATTTATCAATGGAAAGCTTGCGGTATTACCTGGTGGTGCTCAAACTGATTATATAGCAACTACTACTGGCTCTGGCTTCAGTGATGAATTTTTGCAGGATGAATTAGGGATTGACCTTGAAAACAACAATGGCAATTTTTCGCCAGGGCCTGATAGTAAAACCTATATTTTTAATATTACCGCTGAAGCTGCAGAGAAAGTAAAAAAATATCCTGGCGTAGTTTCATTGGTAAAATATGTAGATACTAATGTTGGAATGTTTTTTCCAAATGATGAAGCTAATTTTCCTTGGACTTTAGATAACTATGGACCTTTAACCATACCTCAAAAAGGAAAAGCAATCAGCTTAAATCAAAATAATATCTCTTTATATAGAAGATTGATTACTGTTTACGAGCACAATACTTTGGAAGAAAAAAATGATCAATTCATCATTAATGGCAAATTAGCAAATAGTTATACGCCTCAATATAATTATTATTGGATGATGGGAGACAATCGGCACAGAAGTCAGGATAGCCGTTTCTGGGGCTTTGTTCCTGAAACACATATTGTTGGTAAAGCTTCACTAATTTGGTTTAGTTGGAATAAAGGACCAAGATGGGATAGAATATTTAAAGTGATTCAATAACTTGAATGAAAGAAATCGTATTCCAATATCAAGTACTAGAAAATGCTTCGGAGCTTTCTACAGAAGATGCCCAACTATTATTAATGGCAAGAGAAGCTACGTCAAAAGCATATGCGCCTTATTCTCAATTTCAGGTTGGGGCAGTGGCAATGCTCAATAATGGAGAAACAATCGAAGGCACCAACCAAGAAAATGCCAGTTATCCAGTTGGTATTTGTGCTGAAAGAGTTCTGTTGTCTGCTTTATCTTCTTTATATAATGGTGTAGCAATTAAAACGCTTGCAATTAGTTATCATAATTTAAAAGGAGAAAGTAAAAATCCTGTAAGCCCTTGTGGTATATGCAGACAAAGCCTATTAGAGCAAACATTAAAACAACAACAACCCATCAAGCTCATATTAAGTGGGATGGAAGGGGTGGTTTATCTGTTGGAAGATGCAGCATCTTTATTGCCGCTGAGTTTTACTGCTAATGATATGAAATAGTAGTTTATTTTTCAGCTAATGAATAGCGGTTATGCTCCTTTTTAAAACAAATAGTCAACACAAAGGATAACAATAAATAAGCGCCAATTATATATGGCATTACAGATACAATTGCGCCAAGTCCAAACCAACCATTGGTACTTATTAGTAAATAAGATCCGATGACTAGCTTTAATAATTCCCAGCCCCAAGCATTTGGGTTTCCATCCATGAGTTCGGTAAATGCATAAACAAATACATAAATGAATAATCCATAATAGAACATCCCAGGGCTTCCAATGCTTGCAATATTGCCAAATAAATAGCTGATAAATAATAAAAGCAATCCTAATTGTATCCAAACCCAAGTAGTAAAGAGCGTACCAGCTTTGGTTTCATATTTTTCAAAGTGGTAGGGGTCTTCAATTTTATAAACAGGGTATTTTTCAGCAACATCAGCAGGCCTCCATCCAGTTGGCATAAACCAAATACGAAACTTGTCTTTTAAACTATTTGCGTGCCATGCATCTTGAATCAAAAGCCATAAATGCATGAAATTAATTTTAATGGGATTCCAAGTTCTTACGGGTCTAGTAATACCATAAACAGGTTTTACATCTGGCAATTCTTCTTGGTATGTACCAAACCATTTATCCCAGAAAATAAAAATCTGGCCATAGTTTTTATCTAAGTACTCCTGATTAATGGCATGGTGTACTCTATGATGAGACGGAGTTACAATAATTTTTTCTAACCAACCCATTCGATCAATATGCTGGGTATGGTACCAAAACTGAGCAAATAAATGCAAGGGAGCAACCACAGCAATTACCTGAGTAGGAACGCCTAGAAGTGCTGCAGGTAAAAGAAAAATAGTAAATAAACGAACAAAAGTAGAAATGCTTTGGCGCAAAGCACAGGCAAGATTAAAGTCTTCGCTGCTATGGTGAATGATATGTGCATTCCAGAAAAAATTAAACTCATGATCAATTCGATGTACTAAATAACCAGTAAGGTCTAATGCAAAAAAAGCAATAATGTATAGTAATATGGAAGCTTCAATTTGAAAGATAGCCCAATGGGTTACCATCCAATCGTAACTTATAACGGCTATACTTAAACCCAAGACATCTTTGGTTGAATTGGTTATTCCAGACGTTAAACTAGATACCATATCCATAGTTCTGATGGTATCATTACCTTTTCGAATTCCCCACCATTTTTCCAGTAAAATCAATACCAAAAAAGCAGGCATCGCAATGAGTAGAATTTTTCCGTAAGTTTCCATAATTATTGGCTTAAAGATAATAAGCTATTGTCAAAATAACAGCATAATAAAATGAAAGTAACCATCATTGGAGGGGGGATTATAGGATTAAGTAGTGCCTGGTTTTTAAACAGTGCCGGGCATGAAGTAACGGTGATTGATAAAACAGATATGCAAAACAATTGCTCTTATGGCAATGCGGGTTATGTATGTCCAAGTCATTTTGTGCCTTTGGCTACGCCAGGAATAGTTACTCAGGGATTGAAGTGGATGTGGAATTCGAAGAGCCCCTTTTATGTTCAGCCTCGATTAGACATTAACTTAATTAAATGGGGATGGAAATTCATGCAAGTTGCAACTGAACAACATGTAGAAAATGCAGCTATCCCGCTAAGAGATATTGCTTTGTTAAGCCAATATTGGTATGAACAATGGGATCAATCAACCCTATTTGATTTTTCTTATGAACACAAAGGGTTATTAGAGATATTTAAAACTGATAAAGGAGGAGATAAGTGTAAAGCTTTATGTGATAAAGCGCATCAATTGGGTTTATTGGATACTTCAATGTTAACCCAAGCTGAATTACAGGCCTTAGAACCACATACTGAAATTGACGCTTTAGGGGCTTTGTTTTTTAAATGTGATGCACATTTGTATCCGAATAAATTAATGCAACAATTGTTGGAAGCATTAGCGCAAAAAGGAGTAAAGCTAGTAAAGGAAGAAGAAGTTATTGGTTTTGAAAAACAAAGTAAAAGAATCACTTCTGTAATAACCAATAAAGCAAGTTACCCAACTGATGAAGTGGTCTTGTCTTCTGGATCATGGAGTAGAGAATTGGCGGCAAAATTGAATATGGATTTATTGTTAATGCCCGGAAGAGGTTATTCTATTACATTAGAAAATTCACCTTACCATATTAACTATCCTAGTGTTTTAGTAGAGGGAAGAGTAGCATTAACTCCAATGGATAGAAATAAAATCAGGTTTGGGGGTACTATGGAGATTACCTCTACTAAAACCCCTCCAAGAATGAATAGGGTTCAAGGGATAGTTGATGCAGTTAAAACCGTATATTCTCAATTTGATATTGCTTTGCCCCCTAATGAAAAGATCTGGTATGGTTACAGACCCTGTTCTGCAGATGGGTTGCCTTATATAGGCAGAACCAAGCAGTGGGATAATCTAGTCATGGCAACAGGACATGCAATGGTTGGATTAAGCTTGGGAGCAGGAACTGGTAAATTAGTTTCAGAAATTATTGAGGGAAAACAATTGAGTATGAATATTGCTCCGTTTGATCCAAATAGATTCGATTAGTTTACACCTCAATAATATAAGACTTGTATAAATTAATGATGTTGTATTTTTACATTCTATATGGATTGTAGCACCCATTATTTGCCATACGAAAACACTGGATATTTTTCTAAGATTGTACAGGATTACCTGCAGCAACATGAAAATTTGAAGCCATACTATTTGCATGAAGCCAATCTAGTAGGTGTTCAAAGCGCAATGGCCGAAAGAGATTTGCATAGCGTAGATAGGGTTGTTTTAGTAGAAGCGCTAATGGAGCAATACAAAGGAGTTGAAACAGAAAATTGGGTTAAAAAAAATATTGCAGCTTTATTATTACCCAATACTTATACTATAACAACTGCACACCAGCCCAATATTTTTACCGGGCCACTCTATTTTATCTATAAAATCATTCATACCATTAAATTAGCATCGGAGCTAACAAGCAAATTTCCGGAGAAAAATTTTATTCCTGTTTATTATATGGGGAGCGAAGATGCCGATTTAGATGAATTGGGTTTTGTAAACATCGATGGCACAAAATTAGTTTGGGATACTGCTCAGTCTGGTGCAGTTGGTAGGATGCTTGTGGATAAGGCTTTTATTGGGTTAATCAAAAGAATTGCTGGTCAATTAGGTGTGTTACCATATGGTAATGAATTGACAGCATTATTTGAGTCTTGTTATACTGTTGGTAAATCCATCCAACAATCCACATTGGAACTCGTAAATGCATTGTTTGGAAGATACGGGTTATTGGTTTTAGTGCCAGATAATCCAAAACTAAAAAGATTATTTGCACCAATAATAGCAAAAGAGTTAACCGAGCAGTTCTCTCAAAAAATTGTTGTGGAAACTATAGTCAGTTTGCAAGAACAGTATAAAGTTCAGGCAGCTGGAAGGCCTATCAATTTATTTTATTTAATAGAAGATAAAAGAGAAAGGATAGAATTTAAGAATGGGCTTTATGAAGTAACAGCATTAGGCTTGCAATTTACCAAGGAAGCCATTTTGCAAGAGTTGAATAATAACCCAGAGCGGTTTAGCCCGAATGTAATTTTAAGAGGTTCATTCCAAGAATCCATTTTGCCCAATATTATTTTTATTGGGGGAGGAGGAGAGTTGGCTTATTGGCTAGAACTCAAAAATGTTTTTAAAGCTGCAGGCGTAGCTTATCCTCTTTTGATGTTAAGGAACTCCTTTGTATTGTTAACGAATAAAATGGTTTCAAAACAAACCGCTTTGCAAATAAGTGATGCAGATTTATTTTTACCTACTCATGAGCTGATAAAAGCGTATATTGAACGTAATTCAGCTAACGAATTGAATTTGTCTAAAGATATAAATCAGGCAAAAGCATTTTACGAAATGCTTTATGATAAAGCCCAAAAAATAGATGCCACACTAAACGATCATGTGCGTGCTTTAGAAACTAGCGCAATAAAAAATATTAAAGCATTAGAATTAAAATTTCGCCGTGCAGAAAAAAGAAAATTCAGTGCAGCTGAAAATCAAATTACACAATTAAAAGAAGTTCTATTTCCTGCTAATAGTTTGCAAGAGCGCCATGAAAACTTTTCCATTTTCTATAGCAAGTTTGGCCCCCAAATGATTGATCTAATTTATGAATCATCTAAAGGAATTGATCCATCTTTTATTCTCATTAAATTAAATCAATAATTCCTATTTATTCCCTCCTGGTTTTTTTACAGGAGGTGGTAGAATTGCTTTTGGTTTGTCTGCAGGTTTAGGGGTATTATTTGCAGGCGATGAAGGCGGTGTTGATGTTTTTTTGTTGTCAATAATTAAGTCAGATTCTGCACCAAGTTCTTCTGGCTTTATATTTTTAGTAAGCTCATAATCTTCAGAATTGCCTGTGCCCATATCTTCTCCTTCGCCACCTAAAATAGGATTGGTTCCATTGATATAGTCAATAATAATATCATTGCTCATCACTTCAGGCTTTACAAAACTTAACTTTGTATCAATGCCACAGTTAGGATCTGCTGCTGCTTTATTAAAGAAATAAGCCCAGATAGGCATTGCTGCTCTACCGCCCTCTCCATTTTTACTATCAAATCGAATAAAACGATCATCACATCCTACCCAACCACCTGCAAGGTACTGTGGCGTATAACCCATGAACCAAGCGTCGCTGTTGTTATTGGTAGTTCCTGTTTTACCAGCCACTTGTAATCCCCCTGGAATACCATATCCCCAAATACCTGCACCAGTACCATTGGTCAATACCCCTTGCATCATTTTAATCACTGAATAAGCAGTAACATCATTAATTACCTCTTTTCGCTGAGGGGTAAATGTAGCCAGCACATTCCCGTTCCTGTCTTCAATTCTTGTGATATACATGGGCTTTGCATTGAAACCTCTTCCAGGAAACATGCTGTATGCCTGCATCATTTCATACAACGAAATTTCGCAAGCACCTAATGCAATGGAAGGGTATGGATCAATTTTTGTTTTCAATTCACATTTTTCTAAAAATTCAACAAAACGTTTTGCTCCATTATTGGCTGTGTTGTCTAATTGTTTCATGATATAAGCAGAAGCACAGTTCCTAGATTTAGCCAATGCAATCGCCATTGGGATGGTAGCACCCGTGCAGGTTTTAGACGTTGCAGGAACTAAGCCGTATTGTCCAAAATTCTGTTGAATGTCTTGAACAGGTGAGTTAGGATTTAAGCCTGCCTCTTCAATTGCCAAACTGTACAATAAAGGTTTGATGGTACTACCTACTTGGCGTTTGGTATTGATATTCGCATGATCATATTTGAAGGTCTTAAAATCAATACCTCCCACCCAAGCTTTAATTTGTCCATTCAGTGGATCCATGACCATAAAGCCTGCTTGCAGCATTTGTTTATGGTATTTAATGGAATCAAATGGCGTCATAGCGGTATCTATCCCTCGGTTATTATTCCAAGCAAATACGCGCATGGGAACTTTCTGATAAAAAGTACGCATATTTTCCTCATCCGATAATCCTTCCCTTTTTAAATTTTTCCAACGGTCAGTTTGTTTGATGGCTTGTTCTAAAATGGGTTCAAATCCTTTCCAAATACTTCCTGTTTTGATATTTGCCTGCGCATTAAACAGCTTTTGCATATAGCTCATATGCTTGGCAACAGACTCTTCTGCGTAAAGCTGCATTCTTGGATTAATAGTAGTATAAATTTTTAAACCGTCTCTATATAAATCGTATTGATCCCCATTATTCTTGGTATTCTCTTTGCACCACTTTTTCATTTCTTCCCCAAGAATCATTCTAAAATAGGGTCCTAAACCAGTTGTTTCATCTAGCTTTTTATAATTGAGTTCAATCGGTTTGCGTTTCAGTATTTCAGCCTGTTGTGCATCCAAATAATTGTTTCTTACCATTTGGTTAAGCACGGTATTTCTTCTATCAAGAGACAATTTTGGATTTCTTCTTGGATTGTATAAAGTAGCTCCCTTCAGCATGCCAATTAAAACAGCTGCTTCTTCAACATTTACCCTGTCTGGTTCTTTTTGAAAAAATGTTTTAGAAGCATTTCTGATACCGTAAACATTATCGCTGTAAGCAACAGTGTTTAGATATAAAGTAATGATTTCTTCTTTGGTAAAATTCCTTTCTAGTTTTACCGCAATTATACCTTCTTTGATTTTTTGAAGGGCTCTTAAAATAAAGTTTTTGGTACTCCAGTTCTCTGTAAATAAGTTTTTAGCAGTTTGCATAGTAATGGTACTAGCACCCCCTTCACTCCCTAAATAGAAAATGGCCCTACCCAACGACCTTGCGTCAATGCCACTATGATCATAAAAACGCTCGTCTTCTGTTGCAATCAGGGCTTCAATAATATGTTTGCTTATGTCTTTGTATTGCACATTTATTCGGTCTTCAATATAGTATTTACCCATTAGGGTTCCATCTTCTGCATATACCTGGGATGCCAATGAAGCAGACGGATTTTCTATATCATCAAGGTCTGGCATGCTACCAATCCAGCCAAAATTGAGCATTGCTAATAAAACAATAACAAAGGCAAAGCCTCCAAAAAATATGCGCCAAAATATGCGAACTGGTTTACTCATGTTAGATGCTCTAAGTTTGAAACAGTAAAATTAATATTTATCAGGGAACAGATTCTTTAACATTTGCCAATATTGAGCAGTTTCCCCTTTTTTTCTTAAAATAGTTAAGTTAGAAGGGCTAATGATGCTAAAACTATACTTATCAGGGGTTAACCATGGGATAATTCTAGTAGCAGCTAATCCTTTGTTTTTGTCTGTATAGGTGCTGGCTTCCGTTGCATTCACAAATGGTCCCATTAAGAGTAGTTGTTCCCCTTCATTAATTCGAATAACTGTAATAGGAAGCTTTTGACCGAAATAACGATCTTGGTTAAATCGATTAAATGCATTTTTTGCTTCATTCACAAAAACAGGATCTACCTTATACAACGCAATGGCTACATATTGTGAATCTACTGTATTGAATGTATACTCATCTGGCAAAGCCTTTTTTTCAATAATGGCTGAAACTATTGGAGCCGTTGGAGTGACTTTTTCAGGAACTCTTACTGTTGTAGGCGTTTTGGTAATTATCGGAATCTGCTGTGTTTGGGTTGTATTTAAATCAATTTTTCTTTCTTCGGTTTCGATGGGTCTTTCTATAGACAAATTAGTTAGATAAGCTTCAATTTCGGCACGTTTATTTAAAACATCCAACATGGTTTTTGCTTTTTCTGCAATAGGATTATTTGGGAAAAGAGCACTAATTGTGGCTAGTCTAAGTTTGGCAATACTGTCTTGTTTCTGTTTAATATAATAAACCGATTCAATGTAAAGTAGTTGAGGAGACCAAAAGGAGTTCCCTAATTTTGCATCCGCTTTGTTTTTATTTGCAATTGCTTCTTCAAATTTTCCCTCAATAAATTGATTGTAAATGGAAGTATATAGCTGATTGTTATTTTCCGATTTAACTTCAACACCAGTTTGCAAAAATTGATTTTTTTTACTTTTCGGATAAAAATCGTTTAACAGTTGTTTTACTGAATCAGCTTTGCGGAATTCATCATTCTTTTTATAGCAATAATTCAACTGAAACCATACTTCTTCTAAAATGCTGCTTTCTGAAAACCGTTTTGAAAGCATTTCATATGTATCAATCGCTGCATTGAAATCATTCAATTGAAATTGAAAGTTCATTGCAATGCTGAGTAAAGATGTTCCAATTAATTTATTGGATTGTTGTAGTTTTTCATTGGTAATCGGTAAGCTATCCATCAAAGATTCCATACTTAAAACCGCTGTACCACTTGAATTGCTATTAATTGGTTGTTGGTCATTATCAATATTAATTGATTTGAAGTTTTTATCAACTGCCGATTGTCTTCTCCAATTATCTATATTAGGTCTATTTCCCCACTTCGCTTTAAAGTCGGATAATCCTTTGGTTTTTAAATTGTTATTGGTAAAATAAAATCCAGTATTTAAATAATCTGATCCAAATAAATCTGCTGCAACAGTATTATTGATTGCTGAGCCAAAACTGATTTCGTTATCTGTTTCTTTTATCCCTTTTTCTTTTCTTAACCGCTTTAATAATGATTTTAAATACAGTATTCTTTCAGATTCTGGCAATAAAGCTATTCTTTGTAAACTATCTTCTCTGTTAACTGCAATAAGTGCTAGAGCAATTTTTTTTAATGGATCTTTTTTAAAATCAATGATATTGGCTGCGGGCTTATTTAATAAGCTAATTGTAATGCTGTCATGTGAATTGGATGCATCTATGTATTTTTTTAATTGATATTGTGTTTCTGAAATTAAGTAGTAAGACTTGCTTTTTTGTATGTTATTTCCATCATTGAATAGAATACTTTTTTTAAGTAATTCTTCTGCTTGTTTGTATTGCCTTTGTCTTATTTCTAATTCTGCAGCAGCATAATAGATTAGGTCTCTGTATTGTTGAAATTTTTCCTTTTTAGCCATTGCAAGCAATTGACTTAAGTGATAGTTCAATGCATCTTTTTGATTGTCTGCGTTAAGGGCAACAATATTTAAGCGCGCATAAATATCCATTAGCGGATCAGTCGTGTGTTTGATTGCTCTTTCAAAAAAAAGAGTGGATAAAGAGTCTTTACTCGAAAGGGCAAATAGTTGCCCAATTAAATATTCCCATCTAGCCGTTTCTGATTGGTTAAGCGCATTGGGTAAGGCTTTAACTAAATAATACGCTGCACTATCATATTGCTTTTCATTGTACAATAAATAAGCATTGTACTCATTCCAACTTGTTTTTAATCGGGCAGGGAAATAATTATCTGAAATTAAAATCTGTAATAAGGATTCGGCTTCCTCAAATTTCTTTTGCTCAATATAATTGCGAACTTGCCATAAAAAGCTTTCATTTCTTGCAGGAGGAAGTGAGCTTATTTTTTTCAAAAGAGATCTCTTTTCGTCGCTACTTACAGAGAATGCTCCTGCTTTACTACTGGTATTACTCCCAATGGGTAAATCGTATCCACCATCTTTTTGGGCAAATGCATAGTTGATATAATTGAAAACCTGGGTAGCGGAGTCGAAATCTTTTCGATACATGTATGCTTTACCCATCAATAAATAGAATTGGTCTACCCAATCACTCCTTAAATCGTGTAATATAATTCCGGCAGTACACTTATAAATAATACTATCAATTTGCCCTTTTGCGGTTTCATCTAGAGAGTAGTTATAAAAAGGGAGTAATTCGGTATAATCTTCTTTGTGCTGTTGTTTAGCCGCAATAATAATATCTTTTAATTTTTCAGAAGCATTATAGAAGTAATTGAAATGACTAACAGTATTATTATATAGTCGCTTGGGTATGGTAAATTTTTTATTTCCTGACTTTTCTGCTGGTAAAACCCTGTTTTGATAATTTTCGGGTTTGTTAATAGTAACACTCGTGTTCGGTTGCGCCACTAAAATGGTGCAGCTGAGTAAAAAAATGCCCAAAAGGCTTTGATATGGGTTCTTGAGAAAATAACGCATAAAATCCCTTAAAAATACAGTTATTTCTGTAGCATACAGATATAAAACCGAACCAATCCTTACCTTTAACCAGTTTTTATAATATGGACAAAATTAAAACTGGCAATACGTTTAAAAGGCTCAGGAATACCTATCGACTGGTAATCATGAACGATGACACATATGAGGAGATGGTTGCGTTCAGATTGTCTAGACTGAGTGTTTATATTGGATTAAGTACGGTATTCGTTTTATTGGTAGGGTTAACCATCGCCTTAATTGCGTTTTCTCCGCTTAAGTATTATATTCCAGGGTATGGGACCAAAGAAAGCAGAACTGCTTTACAATTATTAAAAATCAGAACAGATTCTTTAGAAAACGAAATAAGATACAAAGAGCAATACCTAGAAGGGATTAAAAAAGTATTATCAGGAGACAAACCTGCTACCTTAGATACCATTCCACTTAGTTTACCTAAGGTAGAAGCATCTAACGATTAAATTTCACTTATGAAGAATCGACTGCAAAAACTATATTTCCCGTTAGTTATTTTATTCATTATTGTAACTGCTATTTGTTTTTTATTTCCTGCTGCATTAAAACAACAGCAAATTAATCCGATGGTGGTTTTTGGCGCTAACACTTTGTTATTTCTAATTTGTGCCTATAGTTTAGGTATGCAAATGAAATCTGTAAATAACAAGAATCCGCACGCAATGGTTAGGGGTGTGATGGGCTCTGTTGTTTTAAAACTATTTGTTTTAGGGGCTGCCGCATTTATTTATTTATATAATGCGGGAGAAGCCAAAAGTGTGAATGCATTGTTTGTAAGTATGGGATTATATATACTTTATACATGGCTAGAAGTCAAGATCGCTATGCAATTAAACCCCAGTAAAAAAGATGGCGGCAGTTGAGCATCCATTAAAAGAGTTGGCTCGTTATTTACCCGATGGTAGCTTTGATTATGTTGTTAAATATCTTTATCAGTATAAAGTTCATTTAACAGTTGCTAAAAGTCGTAAGTCTGTTTTAGGAGACTATAGACACGCACATCAAGGAAATAATCATCGAATTAGTGTAAATGGAAATTTGAATGCGTATGAGTTTTTAATTACCCTTTTGCATGAGTTGGCTCATTTGCTTACGTTTGAACAATATAAAAATCGAGTAGACGCTCACGGTAAAGAATGGAAAGCAACCTACAGTAGATTATTGGTTGAATTTGTTGGTTTAGGAGTTTTCCCTCCAGAAATA
Organism: Sediminibacterium sp.; assembly: GCA_040403845.1. GTDB lineage: Bacteria > Bacteroidota > Bacteroidia > Chitinophagales > Chitinophagaceae > Sediminibacterium. Next base: position 70,064 of record JBBAJU010000008.1, on the reverse strand, counting down.
GTGGTTGCGTTGAAGCAATCCATCATATCACCATCAGCTACAGCAAATGGGGAGACTGAATTATTGATGGTATTAAGAAAGTTTAATACTACTCAAAAGCCAGGTATTTGTTTTATTGCAGATTTGCCCTTGGGTGCCCTATTTATATTGTCTAATGGGAAAATTTTTAAAAAAGGAGAACTTCGTCGTAAAAGATATATCTGTACAGAATTAAAGACAGGATTGGTTTATACGGTGAGTGCAATTACTGAAGTAAAACGTATAGAAATAAAGGAGCACTAATATTAAAACTGCTCCTTTAAAATAAAAAAGCCATTAGAAAAACAAAGTTGAATTTCTAATGGCTTAAAAATATGCTTATTAATTAGGCAACCGCTTGCTTAACTAGCGCAGCTGCTTCACTCAATTGAATTGCAGATTGAACTTTTAGTCCACTTTCGTCAATTAATTTTTTGGCTTCAACTGCATTTGTTCCTTGCAATCTTACAATAATAGGTATATTGATATTTCCCAATTTGTTGTAAGCTTCAATTACACCTGCTGCAACACGATCGCATCTTACAATACCACCAAAAATATTGATCAGGATCGCTTTCACGTTAGGATCTTTCATAATGATACGGAAACCAGCTTCAACTGTTTGTGCATTTGCTGTACCACCAACGTCTAAGAAATTAGCAGGGTCTCCACCGCTTAATTTAATCATATCCATAGTAGCCATTGCTAAACCAGCACCGTTCACCATACAACCTACATTACCATCTAATTTAACAAAGTTTAAGTTGTATTGACCAGCTTCAACCTCTGTTGGATCTTCTTCCGTTACATCTCTAAGTGCTGCTACATCAGGATGACGCATTAATGCGTTATCATCAATATTCATTTTGCAATCAACCGCAATAATTTTTTCGTCACTGGTTTTGAATAGTGGATTAATTTCTAACATACCGCAATCCAAACCAACATAGGCATTGTATAGATTGGTTACAAATTTCACACAGTTTTTAAATGCTTCACCACTTAAGCCAAGATTAAAGGCAATTTTTCTTGCTTGGAATCCTTGTAATCCACCCCCTGGGTGAACCCACTCTTTGAATATTTTTTCAGGTGTGTTATGTGCTACTTCTTCAATATCCATTCCGCCCTCGGTACTGTACATGATTACATTCATTCCCTTTGCTCTATCTAATAAAATAGAGAGGTAAAATTCTTTAACTGGATTGGGTCCAGAATAATAAACGTCCTGTGCAATTAAAATTTTGCTCACTTTTTTGCCTGCTTCACCTGTTTGAATAGTAACCAATGTGCCACCTAAAATATTTTTGGCAATATTGGTAACATCTTCTGCACTTTTAGCAACTGCAACACCTCTTTGTTCGGTTCCCACAATTTTACCCTTGCCTCGTCCACCAGCGTGGATTTGGGCTTTCACTACGGCAAAATTATTGCCTGTTTGGGTTTTAATTTGACGGTAAGCCTCTTCAGCTGCCATTACGGTATCAACTGCAATACCTTCCTGTACTGGAACTTGGTATTTTTTGAGTAATTCTTTAGCCTGGTACTCATGAAGATTCATATGGAACAATTTTTGCGAAGATAAGATAATCGTGAATGCAGATTTAAACCTTTTGTTAAAATTATTGTTGTAACATTAATTTTTGTATTTTTAATCACTCTAAATAAAAATCAACATGAAAAAAATGGCATTAGCGCTATTAAGCACAGCTTTTTTAGCAGGAATTTATTCCTTTACTGGTGTAACAACTACCAAAGAAATAATCACTTATAAAGTTGAAGCTGGAAAAAGCCGCGTTGACTGGGTTGGATCTAAAAAGAATGATTTCCATACCGGTTTTTTCAACGTTAAAAGTGGTTCTGTACAAGTAAATGGTGGAAAAGTAACAGGTGGTGAGTTTGTTATTGATCTTGCTAATTTAAAAGTAACAGATGGTGCTGGAGCAAAATTAGAAGGTCATCTTAAAGCTGCTGATTTTTTTGAAGTAGCTAAATACGGTGAAGCAACTTATAAGATTACCAGCGTTGTTTATGCTGATGATACTAATGTAACCATTAATGGCGATTTAAACTTGAAAGGTGCAACGCTACCTGTAAGCTTTAAAGCAGTTATTCGTAGTGCTGATGAAAAGGGTTTATTTGCTGAAGCGTTTTTTGCAATGGATAGAACGTTGTTTGGTATCAACTACGGTGTAGGTAATATTGCTAAAGATGTGCAGGTTGCTGTACACTTATATGCGACTAAATAATCCAATTAGTTTAGCTCTAATTTGCTTAAATAAAAAGTCTCGGACACCAATTTGGTTGCCGAGACTTTTTGTTTTGATAAAGGGTTATTTAAAAATAGCGCTCTTCAATTATTTTTTTATGATGCATTAAATGCCCCAATAAAATATATGCAATTGCATTTGCTGTAATTTTTTGATTGCTTGTAATTCCTTCATTAGCTAATTGGTCATCACTTAAAGAAAGTACTAGTAAGTCGGTAGATTTTCGAAGGGCTTTTAATTCTTCTTTTAAAGAAATAAAAGTTCTAGCACCGGCATTCGCATTTTTTGCAAAAACATTTTCATCAAATCCTGGTAATGGAGTAGTATCATTCCTAGCGATTCTAAGCAAACGGTATTGCATAATTCTTTCAGTATCTATAATATGTTGCAACATATCTTTTAAAGTCCATTTTTCTGCAGCATAAGCATAATCTGCTTTTTCTTCAGGAAGATTTAGATAGAAATAAGTTAAGGGATGCGAAATTTGATTAAGCGCATCCTTGATATTACTAAATTCAATTTGATTGATATATCCTTCAAAAAAGGAGGGGTAATCTCCGGGTAGAGGTTTAGGCATGATTATTTTTTTGATTGAACGGTTGGTTTGTTATTTGTTGTTGATTTATACTCTTGTGCAAGTTTAACAGCATTGTAAGCATTCACAATCCCACCTGTTTTCGATAAATCTGAAAACAATACAGGAACTTGCTCAGAACCAGGTTTAATGCATTTGATATCTTTTGCTGGAACGTAAACGGACTGCTCAATAATTTTTTTTAAATCAACTGCAGACAAGAGGGGATAATAGGATTTTAAGATAGCCGCTAACCCAGAAACAATTGGAGTTGCCATACTTGTCCCCTTTAAATTTCCGTAATTATTTCTTTCAGGAATTGTAGAATATATTTTTACACCAGGAGCAAAAACGTCCACATTTTTTTTACCATAGCTGCTAAAATCTGCAGCAAGACTTAGTCCTATAGAAGGGTCGCTACTTGCGCCTACAGTAATATAATTTTTTGCGTAACTTTTCCATGGGATCAACCAAGGGTTAGGAAAATTTTCAACAGAGTCAAGGTTTTCCGCATCATTACCTGAAGCGTGCACAATTAATACATCTTTTTCTTCGGCATATTTAACAGCACTATCTACCCATGCTTTTTCTGGAGAGAAAGACTTGCCAAAACTCATATTGATAATTTTGGCGCCATGGTCTACCGCATAGCGAATAGCTAAAGCAATGTCTTTATCATATTCATCTCCATCTGGAACAATCCTTAAAGACATAATTTTTACTTGATCTGCAACACCATCTACTCCGATTGAATTATTTCTTTGTGCACCAATAATCCCGGTCACATGGGTGCCATGAGTTGGACCAGGACCCATCACATCATTATTTCCATAAAATTTATCGGAAAAATCAAAATAGTTGTCACCTACAATTTCTTGTCTGTAATTGGGGGGGGCAATGTCTTTAGATTCAAAAGCTAATTTTTTCCCATCAATGTATTCTTCTAATTCTTTTAACGCATTGGTGTTTTTTTCATCAGGATCAATTTGCAACATTTTCATAACTGTTAAGAAACCCAATTTTGCGTCTTTGGCAGTTTTTGTGATCGGCTCAAATTTTTCCAGCTTTTCACAAGTGTATTCTTCTGTTCCCATTTCATGTCTCAAGACTTTGTCATGTCTTTTCAGCGCTTTTGCAGTTACTTCAATGAACATTAAATCCATCATTTCTTCCTGACTAAAGTTGAGTTCTTTAGCAGCTTTTACCCACATTTGATATTGGGATTTCTCTTTTGTTGATAGTTGATTGGTATCTACGGGATTGCTTAAGTACAACTGTTTGAACCTATGGTAAACCCTAGCTCTTTCATCACCTGCTTTTTTGATGCTTTCCCCATTTTTGCCTCCAAGAAAATTCCAACCATAAACATCATCTATATAGCCATTATTGTCATCGTCAATACCATTGTTGGGTATTTCTTTTGGGTTTCTCCATAATATTTTTTTCAGGTCCTCATGTGTAGTATCTACCCCTGAATCTAAAACGGCAACAATAACTGTTTGTGGTTTTTTATTTTTTGTTGCTAAGAAGTCATAGGCCTTATTCAGGCTTATCCCAAAAAACTGATTGGCTTCTGGGTCTAATAAATGCCAACCTCTGGGAGTTTCCGATTGCGCAAAAGATGAGTAACCAAATCCACATCCAATTAGGATGGCAAGCACAGTCCTACAAATCATGTATAATAAATTTTCTCTCGGTACAAATTTGCAGAATACTAATGATAAATAAAGGTTAGAGTTTATTATTTCTAAAGGGATTATGCCTTCAATTTGGCCAAATTTGCTAATGAAAAGTTAAACCTTGCTGTATGTTCTCCATTTATCAATCGCAGATTCAATATCTGAGGGTATTGGGGATTCAAAAAAGATTTCTTTTCCCGTAGCTGGATGAATAAAACCTAGTGTTTTGGCGTGTAAAGCACACCTAGGACAAGCATCAAAACAATTGTCTACAAATTGTTTGTATCTCGAATAAACTGTGCCTTTTAATATTTTGTCACCTCCATATTCTGCATCATTAAATAAGGTATGTCCAATATATTTCATGTGCACCCTAATTTGGTGTGTACGGCCTGTTTCTAATTTACATTCAACAAGGGTTACGTAATTAAAACGCTCTAATACTTTGTAATGTGTTATTGCATGTTTACCTGTTTCACCATCAGGATATGCATCAAACATTTTTCTATGTTGTTTATGACGCGCTATATGTGCATTGATTGTGCCCTCATTTTCTGTTATATTTCCCCAAACCAATGCAACATAACGTCTGTTTACGGTATGATTAAAAAACTGTTTGGCTAAATGTGCGGCAGCTTCACCCGTTTTGGCTAATACAATCAAGCCGGTTGTATTTTTATCAATTCGATGAACTAATCCAAACCGGGGTAAGCTCTCTTCGTTTAATTGTGGATTTTGTTGTCTTAAATAGTAAGCTACTCCGTTTAAAAGTGTCCCGCTAAAATTACCAACCCCAGGATGTACCACCATATTGGGCGGTTTATTAATGACCATTAAATAATCATCTTCATAAACGATGTTTAATGGTATATTTTCTTCCTTTAATATAGTGTGTTCAGGATTAATCAGGCTCATTAAAATAATTTCATCGCCTGGTTTTATTTTATAGTTGCTTTTTACCATTTTGCCATTGACGGTTAAAAAGCCTGCGTCTATTCCTTTTTGAACCTTATTTCTGGTTGCCCCTTCCATATGCATTTGAACCCATTTATCAATTCTGAAGGGTTCTTGACCTTTATCTACCATAAATACCTTTCGTTCGTATAAGGCATCAGACTGTTCCTCTGAAATTAATGCTGTATCTATCTGCATGCGGCAAAATTAGCTTTATTTTTGTGGTATGGAGCAGGAAGTCATTTTCAAGGATTTAGGCAAAAAAAGTTACAAAGAGGTTTGGGATCAACAAGAATCTTTGCTTAAGGCAAATGCAGATATTAAAATGGCATTCAAGTTTGGGAACCAACAATCTTATGCCCCCGATACAATACCTACCTTACATCATTTACTGTTTGTAGAACATCCCCCAGTATATACATTGGGAAAAAATGGAAAAGAAGAACATGTGCTTATTAGCGAAGCCGATCGACTAAAAAAGGGAATTGAATATTTTCATATTAATAGGGGTGGAGACATTACATTTCATGGGCCAGGACAGTTAGTAGGGTATCCAATTTTAGATCTGGAACGTTTCAAAACCGATTTAGGATGGTATTTAAGAACACTTGAAGAAGTGATTATATTAACAATGGCTGATTATGGTTTAAAAGGGGAGAGAAGTGCAGGAGAAACAGGGGTATGGTTAGATGCTCAAATAAAGGGGAAAGAGCGAAAAATTTGTGCAATGGGAATCAAATGTAGCCGATGGATTACCATGCATGGTTTTGCGTTCAATGTAAATACAGATCTTAGTTATTTTGATCATATCGTTCCTTGCGGAATACAAAATAAAAAAGTTGCTACTTTAGCACAGGAGTTAGGTAGGGTAGTTGATATGGATGAAGTAAAATACAGGGTAAAAAAGCATTTCCAAACTCTTTTTCAATGCCGTTTAATGGGCGCTTAATACTTATTGGAGATAAAATTTATTTTTTTCTAGCAATTCTCCATTACAATAAAGTTCAAATTGATACCAGCCACTATGGTAGAAATTACTTTTCTCTACCACCCATTTATCTTCTTGTAAGTTCGTGATATTGTGCAACAATAATTTTCCATCATAAATTAAAAGGCTGTATCTTTTAGATTGTGTATTTGGCAATTCAATGGCTAGGTTACCTTTTGCATTTGTAAATACATAAATGGAAGGGATCCAATTTTCTTGCAAGTCAATTTTGTATACTGGAGAAAGGATAACTGTATTTTTATCTTTCCTGGTTAATGTGTCTTTTGTGTTTTTAAAAATAGAATCTTTAAAGTGATTATATGCAGACTTGCTTAATGCTATATACAGTTTGTCTTTTATAAAAATTTGCTGCTTATCAGTTTTTTTGGGGGCTCTTTTTTTATTTTTCTTTTGCGCAGCAACACCATTACAAAATAAAAATGCTAAGCTTAATAGAATAGATAATCGCATAGAGTACAAAAATAAATTTTTTTTTTTAGTCAAAATACTAAGCTATTACTGGGTAAACTTCTATTCCCTTGAAGGCCTCCGCTATGTATGATTAAAATAGCTGCTTGATTCCCAAAATATTGCTGCTTTAATAAATCTTCTACAGCATAAAAAAGTTTAGCAGTATATACCAAATCGGTTGGTACTTCTTCTCTTTTAAATAGATTATTCATATAATCAATTAGTGCAGGCGGGTGTTTCGCGTATCCTCCAAAATGATAGTTGTGAAATATTTCAAAATGTTTGGTTGTTCCTAAAGGGATAATTTTTTTAACGGATTCTTCCAGGCCATAGTTGTTTTTAAGTATACTAATGCCTATCACTTTTTGAATTGATGTTGAACCTGCTACTATTCCTGCCATCATGGTTCCTGTTCCACAAGCGCAAACAATATGGGTAAAGGTAGAACAATCTCTAACGCTTAACATTGTGGCAGCGCCAAGCGCTCCTTGTATTCCATAACCTCCCTCTTGAATCCAATACCAGTTTTCTTTAGCATGTTGGTTTATTATTTCTGGTTTTTTTTGATAAGATTCCCTAGATATATAGTAAAGTTTCATCCCCAATGAAGCTGCTTCGATAAGTGTTGGAGAACTACCTGCTTCACCTCTAATAAAACCTACTGAATTTATACCATTTTGTTTGCAAGCAGCAGCAAGTGCCACAATATGATTTGAGTAAGCTCCGCCAAAACTAGCAATGGTATTGCTTTTGAGTCGGTTCGCTTCCTCCAGATAAAACCTTAATTTAAACCATTTATTACCACTTACAATTGGATGAATTAAATCTGTTCTAAGGGTTGCAACACTAATTGATTGTGTTGATAGATTTTGTAACGGTTGTAAAATAATTTTATTTGTGTCGAAAGACATATTATTATCAATTATTGCAATGTTAAATGTTTTAACTTTGTAATGTAAATTAAAGCTATGAAACCTACTCTTGTAATTTTAGCTGCCGGAATGGCTAGCCGCTACGGAAGCATGAAACAAATACAGTCATTTGGTCCTGATGGAGAAACCATCATGGATTATTCAATTTATGATGCTATACATGCTGGATTTGGTAAAGTAGTGTTTATCATCCGGGAAGAATTTGCCGATCAATTCAAAAGTATTTTTGAACCAAAGTTGGCAGGTAAAATAGCTACAGACTACGTATACCAGCATTTGGAAGCTTACACCAATGGTTATTCAATTCCAGCGGAGCGCGCAAAGCCTTGGGGAACTGCCCATGCTGTATTATGTTGCAAAGGCAAAGTTAATGAGCCTTTTGCTGTAATTAATGCAGATGATTATTACGGAAGAGATGCTTTTGTTAAAGCTTTTGATTTTTTGACAACTGCTTGTAACGCGTCTACATTTGCATTAGTAGGTTATGAGCTTCAAAAAACCTTAAGTGAAAATGGAAGTGTAAGTAGAGGAGTATGTACTGCAGATGCCAATAATAATTTGACCGAAATTAATGAGCGAACTAAAATATATCGCGAAAACGATCAAATTGTTTACGAGGATGAAAATGGGAAAACCCCATTGCCAGGAACCAGCCTAGTAAGTATGAACTATTTTTGCTTTGCACCTGAATTTATTGATATGTGTGAAGGTATGTTTACTGAGTTTCTTGCTGCAAAAGGGCAAGAATTAAAGTCAGAATTTTTTATTCCTTACGCAGCAAATGAGTTTATTCAATCTGGCAAAGGGGTATTAAAAGTACTCCCTACTTCTGCTCAATGGTTTGGTGTGACTTATAAAGAAGATGCTCCTGGTGTGCAAGCTGCAATTAGCCAATTAGTAGAAGAAAAAATCTATCCTGCTTCTTTATGGAAGTAAATACTCCGATAGATTTCAAATAAATAAAAAGGTCTCAGCTGAATAATGTAACTGAGACCTTTTTTTATTTTAAAACTTTATTGAAAATGCATTCAATATTTTATTTGTAGGCATTTTATTTTCCGTAAGCCTTTACAAAGTAAACACAGTCTTCTAACTTATTGATTTGTGCTTTTCTTTCAACACCTTTTAGAGAGGACTTATTAGGCAATTTAACTCTTTGGAAGGCCGTATCGCTTTTCTTTAAGTCTTCAATAATCGCATGTATATTCTTTGATTTCACCGCAAAAGCTACTCCATCTGCTTGAGCTTGCTTGGTGCTCAGTACTCCAATGACTTCACCATTTTTGTTGAACACAGGTCCTCCAGAGTTGCCTGGATTGGCACTAATTTGTATTTGGTATGATAATGAGTCTCCATTAAAACCAGATTTAGCGCTCAAATACCCCATTCCATAAACTATCTCATTTCTTGGATATCCTAGCGTGAAAATTTCTTCTCCTAATGAGGAATTGTTTTTTTGAATAGTATAAGGGATTGATTTGATTGGCTCATAATCTTCGTCATTGATTTTAAGTATGGCCAAGTCTTTAACATGGTCAATCAGTACAATAGAAGATTTAAATTCTTTTCCTTTACTATTCACCACAATTGCGCCAGTCCCTTTAAGGATATGCGCATTGGTAACAATATACCCTTTAACGTCTACTAAAAAACCAGATCCCCCACTTAATAAACGGGCATTCATCGGAATTTTAGAAGTTACTTCATTAATAATATCGCCTTGGTATTGTTGATGTTTCTTTACTACTTCTAAATCTTTACCTAGTTGTTCTAATTTGGGATCGTTTACGGAAGTAGAAAAATACATAGCCAAACCACTGATGAATAAAGCGATAACGCCCCCAACAGAAGCAGCAATGGCAGTAACTCTCTTATACTTATTCCAAAATTGAATGACTTTTCCTTTAGAACTTAAAGCACCACCTTCGTTTAAATCACCTCTTTCTAAAAGATTTTGATGAATCTCATGAAGGGTTTGTTTTATTTGGATATTGGCAGAATAATCGGCAATTTGATGCAAAAACATATTGTGTTCTACTACCATCTGATCAATTTCAGGGGTAGTATTGCGAAGACTTTCAAAATAGGCACGCTCTTCAGGGCTCATTTCTCCACTGAGGTATCTTTCAATTGCATCTAGTAACAAAATATCATCCATATGCTTACTCTCCAATATTATATTGCGAAAAGAATAATTTCTTTAATCGCATCAAACACTTGTATTTCTGGTTCTTCGCGTTATCTGCATTGGTATACCCAAATTCCGCTGCCAATGCATTCATGTCCATTTTTTTTAGATAATAACCTTGAAGTAAGCTTTTGCAGGGTTCCCCCAAACTATTCAAAGCCCTATCCATTATAACAAACTCTGCGTTTCTCTTTTCATGGGTTTCTAAATCTTCTTCAACAGCAACTGTTTCCTCAAATCCAGCAACCGATCCAATAAACCTACCCATTTGTTGAAGTCTTTTTAACCAAAGTCTTCTGCAAACAGAATATAGATATGTCTTAATCTGACACGTTAGCACAAATGAATCCGTCTGAGACTTTTCGTACAAAGCAATCATTGCTTCTTGAAATATGTCTCTTGCTTCGTCGTAGCTCCCATTATTATTCAATATAAAAGTCTGAATCATATTAAAATTATCTTTATATATGATTTCAACAGACTTAGAATCATTGTGAGCCAGTCCCTTCAATAATGCTTGTTCGTTCGTATCTCCTTTCACTATCTGTTCCTTTAATACAGTTGTAAGCTTAAAAGTAACCCAAAATAGCCCTAAATATTTTTATAAAAAAAAATTGAAACGCCGGGTTACCTTTTTCTCGTTGGCGTATTAATCAGTAATCATTCAAACTAAAAAAGAAAAAAATGAAAAAATTGTTATTCGTATTGGCATTAGGCGTATTCGCATCTTGCGCTGGAGAAAACAAAGAAGCTGCTGCTGATTCTACTGCAACAACTGTTGATACTGCTGCTGCAACTGTTGATACTGCTGCTGCAACTGTAGATACTACTGCTGCTGCTCCTGCTGTTGATAGCACTAAGAAGTAATTTGAACAATCTGTTGGTGAAGAGAACCAGTGAAGTTTAGCTTGCAAAAAGAGCAACAGATTTAAAAGTTTCATATGGCAAGCAATCGTTAGAAGCCGCTCCGTTTCCACGGAGGGGCTTATTTTTTATAGGATGCCATGAAAAATAACTAATCTTAGTTTTATAGTTATCAAATAATTTTTTTGCTATCCAGTCAATTCTTATATTTGAAATATCATGCAAACGGCAATTAACAACTGGTTTTATTCTTTTTATTATTTCTTCTTTATGAAAAGGAGCCGGGTCTAGTTTGCAAAAGCATAAAAGTTTTCAATAACATATAGGTCCCGGCAAATAGCCGGGATTTTTTTATCTATACCACAATGAATAAAGTAAAAGAATCGAAACCCATTCAAGAAAATAGCACGAAAGGACCTACTGGTATTTGCATTCAAGGATATGAAGGGAGTTTTCACCAGGTAGCTGCCAGACATTTTTTTGGTAAAAATGTGGAAGTGATTACTTGTGCTTCTTTTAGGCAGTTGATTAAGCTAACATTAGATTCAACTGTTTCCGCTGGTGCAGTAATGGCCATTGAAAACTCTATTGTTGGCAGCATTCTACCTAACTATAATTTAGTGCAAAAAGCAAACTTGAAAGTTGTAGGGGAAGTTTATTTATCCATTAGCCAAAATTTATTGGCTAATAAAGGAGTAGGGCTTACAGAAATTAAAGAAGTGCATAGTCATCCAATGGCTATTTTACAATGTCTTGATTTTTTAGAATCGCATCCATATAAACTAATAGAAACAGAAGATACTGCCTTAAGTGCTAAATATGTTCACCAGCATAAGAGTAAACATATTGCCGCTATAGCAAGTAAACTTGCTGCTGAGTTATTTAATTTAGAAATTTTAGCGCCAGATATACAAACACAAAAAAACAATATCACTCGTTTTTTAGTATTGCAAAGAACCAAGGAAGCAAATCCTATTGTTGGGGCTAATAAAGCATCCATTTATTTTCAAACCAATCATTCTAAAGGAGTTTTAGCTAAAGTGCTAACCGAAGTAGCAAAAACAGGACTGAATTTAAGCAAGCTTCAAAGTATGCCAATTCCTGGTAGTCATTTTAAATACGGATTTTATGCAGATATGGAATTTGATCAACTAAAACAATTTGAAAATATGATGAGGAAAATTGAATCGCTCACAAATAATGTAAAGTTGTTTGGTATTTATAAAAAAGGAAAACTGGTAAAAGGATAATTATGCAAATTGCAAAATCAAAACGATTAGACGGGATTGGGGAGTACTATTTTTCGCAGAAACTAAGAGAAATAGAACAACTAAATAAAGCCGGAAACAATATTATCAATTTAGGAATTGGAAGTCCTGATCTTCCTCCGCATCCTTCTGTAATTAAAATATTACAAGATCAAGCTGGCTTAGCTAGTACACATGCCTATCAATCCTATAAAGGAGTTCCTGCATTAAGAAATGCCATTGCAGAATGGTATCAAACCCAATACAGTGTTGGCTTAAATCCTGATACCCAAATCTTGCCTTTATTAGGGAGTAAAGAAGGTATTATGCATATCTGCATGACTTATTTAAACGAAGGCGATCAGGTATTGATTCCCAATCCAGGTTACCCAACTTATACCAGTGCAGTAAAGTTGGCCGGTGGTACCCCTATTTATTTTGAGTTGACAGAACAAAATAATTGGGAACCCGATTTTGCGGCATTAGAACTAAGTGATTTAAGTAAAGTGAAATTGATGTGGGTGAATTATCCTCAAATGCCTACAGGGAAAAAACCAAGTATTGAGCTGTTTGAAAAGTTGATTGCTTTTGGTAAGCAGCATCAAATTTTAATATGTCATGACAATCCATATAGTTTTATTTTAAATGATGCACCCATGAGTTTGTTAAGTGTTCTAGGTGCTATGGATACTGCTATAGAATTGAATTCATTAAGTAAAAGCCAAAACATGGCTGGGTGGAGAGTAGGCATGCTATGTGGAGCAGAAGATAGGATTAATGAAGTACTTACTTTTAAAAGTAATATGGATAGTGGCATGTTCTTACCTGTTCAACATGCCGCTGTTGCTGCATTAAGTTTAGGCAATGATTGGTATGATTCTGTAAATGAAATTTATGCCAAGCGAAGAGAAAAAGTATTTGAATTATTAGATACCATTCAATGTAAATTCAGTACCAATCAAGTTGGCATGTTTGTTTGGGCTAAAATTCCTGAAGGAGTTAAAGATGGATATGAATTGAGTGATCAAGTTTTGTACAATTGCAATGTGTTTATTACGCCTGGTGGAATTTTTGGGTCGGCAGGGAATCAATTTATAAGAGTTAGTTTATGCGGAAGCATTACCAAATTTGAAGAAGCTATTCAACGGATAAATGCGCAAAAGAAAAATTAAAAAACGAGTATGGTTATTACAATTATTGGGATAGGATTAATAGGAGGGTCGCTATCTATTGCATTACAAGAAAATGGTTTGGCAACTCATGTAATTGGGGTAGAGAATAATCCTGCGCATGCAGCCAAAGGAATCGAATTAGGTTTGATTCATGAGAATTTGCCATTAGCGCTTGCAATTGAAAAATCTTCTTTGATTATTATTGCAACACCCATTAATGCGGCAGAAAAAATATTGCCGATTATTTTAGATAAAGTGAGCAATCAAGTGGTATTTGATGTAGGGTCTACTAAATCTAAAATTGTAGAAGCCGTTAAAGATCATCCCAATAGGGGTAGATTTGTTGCAACACATCCCATGTGGGGAACGGAGAATAGTGGACCAACTGCAGCTATTAAAGGGGCTTTCAGTAAAAAGGCGACCGTTATTTGCGATAAAGTTCATTCTGATCAAGACGCTTTAGAAATGGTTGAGAAAATATATGGCTTATTAGAAATGCATATTTTATACATGGAATCAACAGCCCATGATATGCATGTGGCTTACATTAGTCATATATCGCATATTACTTCTTTTGCCTTGGCCAATACAGTTTTAGAGAAAGAACGCGAAGAAGATGCCATTTTTGAACTAGCAAGTGGTGGATTTGAGAGCACGGTAAGGCTTGCAAAGAGTAATGCAGCTATGTGGGTGCCCATTTTTATGCAGAATAGAGACAATATTTTGGACGGGTTAAACGAGCATATTAGTCAATTAAGAAAATTTAAGTCTTGTTTAGAAAAAGAGAACTATGAATATTTACAAGAATTGATTGAAAATGCCAATGGAATAAGGAGAATACTTAAGTAAAACAACGCAAAGCAGGCTATATAGAGTACCTTTGCACAAATTTTAGAATACATGATTACATTTGAAGGGTTGGGAATTGACAAGCGTTTAATTCAAGCAACCACAGAGTTGGGGTATGTGAACCCAACGGCAATTCAGGAACAGGCGATACCGGTCTTATTGAGCGGAACGACTGATTTTATCGGTTTGGCGCAAACCGGCACGGGAAAAACAGCAGCATTTGGATTACCCTTGTTACACATTATAGACGCAGCAGCTAAGTACCCACAAGCATTAGTGGTTTGTCCAACACGCGAATTGTGTTTGCAGATTGTGAAAGAGATTGAGCTGTTTAAGAAATATATGACCGGTATTTCGGTTGTTGCAGTTTATGGAGGAGCTTCTATCGGGTTACAAATCCGTGATCTTAAAAGAGGCGTACAAATTGTTGTAGCTACTCCAGGTAGACTAATTGATTTGATTGAGCGTAAAGCAATCAATCTAGAACAAATCAGTTATGTAGTATTAGATGAAGCCGATGAAATGTTGAACATGGGTTTTCAAGATGATATTGAGTTTATCTTAAAAAACACTCCTCAACGAAATAGTACTTGGTTATTTAGTGCAACCATGCCACCTGAAATTAGAAAAGTGAGCAAGCGTTACATGAAAGACCCCAAAGAAGTAACAGTGGGTAAGGTAAATACTGCAAATAAAAGTATTGATCACCAGTACTATGTTACAACTGCTCATCATCGTTATGAAACATTAAAGCGGATCATCGATTTTAATCCAGGTATCTATGGAATCATTTTTACAAGGACTAAATTGGATGCACAAGAAATCTCAGAGCGTTTAACCAGAGAAGGGTATGATATTGATGCATTACACGGCGATCTTACACAAGGTCAGCGTGATAAAGTGATGGGCCAGTTCAGGGATAAAAGCCTCCAATTATTAATTGCAACGGATGTTGCAGCAAGAGGTATTGATGTGCAAGGGATAACCCATGTAATCAATTTTGAATTACCGGATGACGTGGAAATTTATACGCACAGAAGTGGTCGTACAGGTAGAGCTGGCAACCATGGAATTTGTATTTCTATCGTGCATGCAAAAGAAACTTATAAGCTGAAGCAAATTGAAAGAATCAATAATTGTCATTTTAGTAAGCTAGATATTCCTTCAGGGAAAGATGTTTGTAGAAAGCAATTCTTCTCTTTTATGGACAAGCTTTTGTCTGCAGATATTAGTCATGGAGATTATGAAACCTATGTACCCATGTTAGCAGAAAAATTTGCTGACGTAAGTAAAGAAGATGTGTTAAAGCGCGTAGCTGCGATGGAATTTGACCGATTCTTAAAGTACTATGAAAACTCTGAAGACTTAAATATCAGGGAAAGAGATCGATCAGCAAAACGGGATACTAACGATCGTGGCGATAATAGATCTAGTAGAAGAGAGAGTGGAAGAGATGCGGGTCGCGGCGATAGTAGAAAAGAGTATAAATCAGGCGGAGGGTACAGTAGGTTATTTGTTAACCTTGGAACCAAAGATGGTTTTTATAAAGCGAGTTTTTTACAATTTGTTTTAGACATGAGCGATTTAAAGAAAGACGTGTTAGGGCGAATTGATATGAAAGACATGAATAGTTGGATTGAAATTGAAAAGTCTGCAGCACAGCAAATGATTCGTTCTTTGGATGGTAAGAAATACAAAGGAAGAAGCATTCGTATGAATGATGCAGATAGTGGAGGAGGACGCAGATGATTTTATTTATAAGCAATTGAAACGTATATGGAACAGACTTTACAGCAAGAAGCTAATATCAATACCATTCTTGCAAAGAGGCCATTGATTATTTCTGGGCCTTGCAGTGCAGAAACAGAAGAGCAAGTGTTAGCAACGGCCAGTCAACTTGCCGCAACAGGAAAAGTAGATATCCTTCGTGCAGGTATTTGGAAACCTAGAACAAGACCTGGTAGTTTTGAAGGGGTTGGTACAAAGGGTTTGCCTTGGCTACAAAAGGCAAAAGCGTTAACTGGAATGCCAATAGCGGTAGAAGTAGCAACGGGTAAGCAAGTGGAAGATGCTTTGCATTTTGGTGTAGATGTTTTATGGATCGGAGCCAGAACAACGGTGAATCCATTTAGCGTTCAGGATGTTGCTGATGCTTTAAAAGGAGTGGATGTTCCAGTTTTGATTAAAAACCCAATTAATCCTGATATAGAATTATGGATTGGGGCTGCAGAACGTGTTGCGAAAGCAGGTATTAAACATATTGGATTAATCCATAGAGGCTTTAGCTCTTATGGAAATACAGAATATCGCAACGCACCAATGTGGCACTTAGCCATTGAAATGAAGCGCAGGTTTCCTGAAATGCTGATGATTAACGACCCTTCCCACATTTGTGGAAGAAGAGATATTCTACAAGAAGTTGCACAAAAAGCAATTGACTTAGATTTTGATGGGTTAATTATAGAAAGTCATATAGATCCCGATAATGCATGGAGTGATGCTAAACAACAAATCACTCCTGCAGTATTAGGGTCAATGATAGACACTATGATTTGGCGTAAAGAAGATATTATTTCTGAAGAGTTGCATATTCAAATGGATAAAATGCGCGCGCAAATTAACCAGTTAGATGATGAATTGTTGCAACTATTAGGCCAACGTATGAAAGTGGCTGATAAGATTGGACAGTATAAAAAGGGTAATAATATTACCATATTGCAAACCAATCGTTGGAATGCCATATTAGAGCGTGCTTTTGTAAAAGGAGGGCAGCTTGGGCTTAGTCAAGAATTTATCACTAAGTATTTTGATGCGGTACATATGGAAAGTATCAACCATCAAAACAAGATCATGAATTCATAGTATGCAAAAGAAGCGTTTTTTATTCTCTGGAAAAGAGACCCTTTTTTATTTTGATGCAGCATTTAGTCTGTTAGAAAAAATTGTTTCAAAAGAGAAAGCAATTATTATAACAGATGAAAACTTATTTCAAGCATATAAAAGACAATTAAAGGGATTTAATACCATTGTTTTAAAGCCAGGTGAGCAATTCAAAGTTCAACAAACGGTTGCTGTAATTATTGACCAACTAATTTTAATGGGTGCGGATCGGCAAACCACTCTAATTGGTTTTGGCGGAGGAGTCATCACTGATATTACAGGATATGTTGCAGGAATATATATGCGAGGGGTAGAAGTAGGGTATATTCCTACTTCTTTACTTGCGATGGTGGATGCAGCAATTGGCGGTAAAAACGGTATTGATGTAGGCGTATATAAAAATATGGTTGGATTAATTAGACAGCCCTCTTTTCTACTTTATGATTATAGTTTATTAAAAACATTGCCTTTAGCAGAGTGGAAAAATGGTTTTGCAGAAATCATAAAGCATGCTTGCATTAAGGATTCAAAAATGTTTATTGAATTAGAGCAAAATAGCATTCCTAAGTACAAAAGAAATCCCGAATTACTTGCAAACTTGATTACACGCAATGCGTTAATAAAAATAAAAGTTGTTCAACAAGACGAATTTGAAAAGGGAGACAGAACGCTTCTGAACTTTGGACATACTTTGGGTCATGCAATTGAAAATATGTATCAATTAAGTCATGGAGAAGCTATTAGTATAGGAATGACATATGCTGCATTAATGTCTCAGCAATTGAAATTTTATAAAGAAGCAGAAAGGGTTATCAAATTGTTGCATCATTATGGTTTGCCAACTGTAGCTGATTTTGATGCTAAAAAAGCGTTCAATATTTTATTGAAAGACAAGAAAAGACAAGCAGATTCAATTAACTATATTCTTTTGCAAAAAACAGGAAAAGCAGTTGTGCAACCTTTATTATTGGTTCAACTACAAGAAATTTTTAAACAGTTTTAATTTTTTAATTTCTGCTGATGATTGCTATTATTCAACCATCCAATATACAAGGTACTTTACATGCCAATGCCAGTAAAAGTTGCATGCAACGAGCATGCGCAGCTGCGTTGTTGTATCATGGGGAGTCACATATTTTAAATCCTGGGAATAGTTTTGATGATTTGGCTGCATTAGAAATGATCACAAAACTGGGCGCAATTGTAATCAGTAATGAAGATGGAAGTTTAACCATTCAATCTAAGGGCGTTAGGCCTATTGATCATCAACTAAATTGTGGTGAAAGTGGATTGGGTATTAGAATGTTTACGCCAATTGCTGCGTTAAGCAATACAAGCTTACAAATTAGTGGTACCGGAAGTTTATTAAAACGCCCCATGTATTTTTTTGATGAAGTACTTCCTCAATTGAGTGTTCAAGTTAACTCAACCAATGGGTTTTTGCCAATCACTATTCAAGGGCCACTTAAACCAAATAATATTACTATTGATGGCTCTTTGAGCTCTCAGTTTTTAACTGGACTATTAATGGCTTTTGGTGCTGCTAATGCAGATGCTGTTACCATTACAGTGAATGATTTAAAAAGTAAGCCATATATAGACCTCACTTTACAAGTAATGGAAGCATTTGGAACAATAGTTCGCAATAATAATTATGCTTCTTTTAGTTTTTTAAAATCCAATCAAAGTGGAAAAAAAGCAACTGTTGAATACCATGTAGAAGGGGATTGGAGCGGAGCCGCATTTTTATTAGTAGCGGGAGCAATTGCAGGTAGTATTACAGTGAAAGGTTTGGATGTGTTTTCTTCCCAAGCAGATAAAGCTATATTACAAGCTTTATCTGATGCAGGAGCAGGTCTCTCGGTCCAAGAAAATCAAATTGAAGTTAGGTCATTGCCTTTAAAAGCATTTCATTTTAATGCAACTGATTGCCCCGATTTGTTTCCTCCATTGGTTGCGTTGGCTTCATTTTGTGAAGGTACTACGGTCATTGAAGGGGTTCATAGACTAACACATAAAGAGAGTAATAGGGGTGAGAGTTTACAAAAAGAATTTAGTAAATTAGGAGTTGAAATAAAGTTGCAAGACAATTTGATGCTAATTTCAGGATTAAGGAATGGATTGATAATGGGTTCAATTAAACAAGCAACAGTTCATTCTCATCACGATCATAGAATTGCAATGGCTACAGCTATTGTTGCATTAAATGCTGAAGCTGCTGTAACTATTGAAGCAGCGGAGGCAATCAATAAGTCTTATCCTGCTTTTTACAACCATTTGCAACAATTGGGTGTAATCTTAATGACTGAATCGTAGTAATATTTAAATTAAAAACAGAATCGTGAACGCATTTGGAAAACTATTTCGGGTACAAATTTTTGGCGAGTCTCATGGCCCTTCCGTTGGATTAATCATTGATGGTTGTCCGGCAGGTCTTCCTTTATGTGTTGAAGATTTCATTATTGATACAGAAAGAAGAAAAGGGGGCGTTCAAAAAGGAACTACACCAAGAAAAGAAGACGATTTGCCCATTTTTAAAAGTGGGTTATTCAATGGTAAAACAACAGGTGCTCCAATCACCATATTATTCGAAAATAATAATACCAGAAGTCAAGATTACGAAAAGCATAGGGCTATACCTAGGCCGGGTCATGCAGATTTTACTGCTCACCAAAAATATGGAGGTTTCGAAGATTTTAGAGGTGGTGGACATTTTAGTGGAAGACTAACCGTTTGTTTGGTTGCAGCAGGGGTAGTTGCTAAAAAATTATTGGCCAAGTCGCAGATACAGATTCGATCAATGATTGATTCTATTGCTGGAGAAGTTGATTTAGATAAAGGCTTGCAAAAAGCAATTGATGCAAAAGACAGCGTAGGGGGTATTGTATCTTGTAGCGCATCGGGTTTGCCTATCGGTTTAGGAGAACATTTTTTTGACTCCGTTGAGTCGCTTATCAGTCATGCCGTTTTTGCCATACCTGCAGTAAAAGGAATTGAATTTGGGGCAGGTTTTGCAGCAGCAAATATGTTTGGGTCTGAAAACAATGATTCTATTATAAATGCCGAGGGCACTACAACAACCAATCATGCTGGCGGGATAGTAGGAGGAATAACCAATGGAAATGAATTGCTATTTAGGGTGGCTATAAAGCCCACATCCTCTACTCCAAAAGAGCAGTTTTCTTATAACTGGGAAACCAATCAACAAGAAAACTTTTCAATTAAAGGTAGGCACGATTTATGCATTGCATTAAGAGTGCCAGTAATTTTAGAAGCAGTAACAGCTATGGTCTTAACCGATTTGATGTTATTGGAACAACAACTTAAAAGAGTATATTAATATGGACGGAGCGTTGATTTATCATGTAACCACGCAAGCAAAATGGGAAGAAGCTTTGCAAAAGGGTTTTTATGAAGCAGACACTTTGGCTACAGAAGGTTTTATGCATTGTAGCACTGCCAATCAAGTGGATGGAGTTTTAGATAGGTATTATAAGGGTCAAACAGGGTTGATTAAGTTGACTATACAAAAAGATAGAGTGGAGAGACCCCTTGTTTTTGAATTAGCTGGTTCAATCAATGAAGTTTTTCCTCATATACACGGAACCCTCAATTTGGATGCAGTAGTTGCGGTAACAAATTTATAAACTTCTATAACTTGTTGATAATCAGTAAGTATTTTATTCAAATGATAAAATTCTTAATTTGAATTGATTTTCGGCATATAATTTGGCTTAATGCGTCTAAACGAAGATACCTAAGTGCAGTATTTTGTATATTATGGTAACTTCCATTATTCAATTAAAAATGCTAGATGCGTCATTTATTTATTTTAATACTGGGGTTGATTATAACTGTCTCTATAAAAGCGCAGGCCCCCAAAGACACCATTCTATACAACCCGGGTTTTCCCGATAGCTTATTACGGTCTTCATATAGTGCCCTAAAGGCAGATGCAAGTCTTGTTTATACTGGCAAAGTGGTTTTGGGTATAGCTAGCTTTTATAGTGCCCGATTTGAGGGTATTAGAACAGCTTCTGGGGATCGATTTTCTAATAAATTATTCACAGGAGCAAGTAATAGTTTGCCATTGGGAACTTGGGTTAAAGTAACTAATGTAAAAAACGGGAAATCTGTGGTAGTCAAAATAAATGATAAGATGCATCCTAAAATGAAGAAAAAGGGCAGGGTTATCGATTTATCTCAATCCGCTGCCGAAAAATTACAATATTTGCGTAAAGGGTTGACAAAGGTCAAATTAGAAGTGATAGAACCCCCTGCTGGTAAAAATAATTAAAAGATAAAGTTATCATAATTTTAGAAAACCAATTGCAACTTGTATTTTTGTTTTTAAACTAACAAAAACCTGTTTATGAAGAAATTTCTGTTTTCTTTGATAGTGATTGGTTTGGCAACTGCTACTTATGCCCAAACGCCTTCTAGCTACAAGAAAAGATCAAGCTTAGGTCTAGCTGTTTTCTTGAATGATATGCATACTGCGGATAAGATTAGTAGAAATTCGCTATCACGCGTTTTAACTAAAGAGGGCATGACTCCAATGAAAGAAATGTCTCTTGGTATGAGCTTACAGTATTTTGAAGGATTAACTGAGCATGTAGACTTTATGGCTACTGTTTCAGGAAATTTTTCTAAGTACCCTTTTTATTTTAAGTCAGGTAAAGCTCCTTCAACACAAGATTTATTCTTATTAGAAACTGATGCTAATATTAATTTGAAGTTGTTGACCGACAAGTATTTTCTTGTTCCGTATATGACTTTTGGAGTAGGTGCCTCTATGTACAATGGTACTTATTTTGCGGCACAAGCCAATACTGGTTTGGGTTTGCAATTTAATTTAGGAAGCGAAACTTTCATTAATAGCCAAGTACTATTCCGTCCTGCTATCTCAGGTTTAGCGGTTAATCATACAGCATATACAATAGGTATTGCTTCTCCGTTAAAAGATAAGCCAGCACCTGTTTTAGTTACTCCTCCTCCGCCTCCTCCACCAGCTGCACCACCTGCTCCTGTTGATACCGACAAAGATGGCATCAACGACAAAGATGATAAGTGTCCTACCGTTGCAGGCTTAGTTAAATACAATGGATGCCCTGTACCTGATACTGATAAAGACGGTATTAATGATGAAAATGATAAGTGTCCTGCTGTTGCAGGTATTGCTAAATACAATGGATGTCCTATTCCTGATACAGATAAAGATGGTGTAAATGATGAAGAAGATAAGTGTCCTTCAGTGCCAGGTTTAGCTCGTTATCAAGGTTGTCCTATTCCTGATACAGATGGTGATGGTGTAAATGAAGAAGAAGATAAGTGTCCCAGTATTAAAGGAACACGTGAAAATAATGGCTGTCCTGAGTTGAAAGCTGCTTATAATTTCGATAACAAGAAAGTGCAGTTTTTATCTGGTTCTGCTGTTCTAACTAAAGCATCTCAAGTAGAATTAAACAAAGTAGTTAAAGCGTTGAACGAAAACCCATCACTAAAACTATTTGTTGAAGGACATGCTGATGCTTCTGGTAGCGACAAGATTAACCAGCCATTGTCTTTGAAGCGTGCATTCTCCGTTAAATCTTACTTAGTAGCACAGAAAATTAATGCTGAAAGACTTACTGCAGAAGGATTGGGTAGTAGTCAGCCAATTTCTGATAATAAATCTGCAAAAGGTAAAGCATTGAATAGAAGAGTTGAATTTAAGGTTCAAGAATAATTAGTGAACTAACCATAGAAAAGCCCCGAGTTTACTCGGGGCTTTTTTGGTTGAATTGGTTAATACTAAAAAAGTTGACTACATAATATTAATGAATACGATCTCCTCTTATTTCGAGCTGTTTCATGATTTCTATTTCATGAGCAAGCCATTCTTTCCATCTTGCTCTAACTTTAGTTTTTGGAATATATAGTTCGGCGAGGGTAATGAATAAAGTGTAATGACCAGCCTCACTTTCCATAAATTTTCTATAGAATTTTCTAAGATATACATCTTCTAAACCTTCACTTAAACGCTTAAATCGCTCGCAACTTCTTGCTTCAATTAATGCCATGGTAAGCAATTGGTCTAATAACCTATCTTCAATATGTCCACCTTTTCGCTGAAAAATCAATAGCTGATTTACATATTCATCTTTGCGTTGTTTTCCTAATGAGAGCCCTCGTTTATTTAATTCGGCAAGCACAGCTCTAAAATGCCCCCATTCTTCTGTAACAATAGGTGCAAGGGCTTCTACCAATTCTTTTCGATCAGAATAACGTTGTATGTAAGAGATACAAGTTAAAGCCGCTTTCTGCTCGCAATAAGCGTGATCAGTTAAAATGGCTTCTAAAGATATACTGGCCAAGTTGACCCATCTAGGGTCTGTAGGAAGTTGTAATCCAAGAATATTTTTGGTATGCTGTGTTATTATATCTGACATAATCAATTGAGTGTTATTTTTCAAAATAAGCTAAACTGCCACCTACCCAATCTTTATCTTGATTGTAGCGTACACCAATCATTTTGCCTTTGCTTAAACGTGCTAAATTGTTAACTGGAATAGGTCTTGCATCGCCTTCTTTCCAAAAATAAAATATTCTTAGTTCTGCTTTAGCAGGTTCATTAGGTGTTTCAACTACTGCTGCATACTTTACTTTTCTTTGCAAAATCCAATTCTCGGGATCTGCAACTGCTTCAATATCCGCAGCAGTAACATCAATTATAACCCCCTGTCCGGCAAAAGAAAAAAGTGGTTTAAGAACATAATTTTCTAAATCAGATGGAATTTGTTTCAGCTCATTTAAAAACCAAGTGGAAGGAACATAGGGGTGTTGAATAAAAGGTATGGTGTATTTGCTGATTCTATAAAACCAATTAGGATGTGGAACCCATTCTACATTTAAGTCTTCGAAAAGTATTTTTCCTTTTTCTTGTATAGACTCTGCTTGTTGTTGTAAATCATCAAAAATGATTCTATTATAGATACGCTTGATTTGTACTTTCTTTTCGTCTTTGTAGTAAAATAAATTTTTACCTTCTTTTATCAAGTCAGTTAAACAAACAATTGATATTCCTGTATATTCTGCAGTAAAATAAAAATCAATTTTTGTTTTTTGTTGATGAGGCAATATTTCTAATAAGATAACTTCTTCGGGCAAATGATTGCCAACAATCATTTCTTCTAACAATTGGGTATAACTTGTTGCATCTAAGTCACTAAAATAAGTACTGTAATTATCAGGAATAGAGAAGCATTTTCGATTAATTTGATCGTGCCATATCTGATAAGCAAAAAGGGTTGGAAAACCTTGCATCTCAATTAGCTGAGGTTCTAAATCACCTTCTTCATTCTCACAAATTCCAAAATCAAATGCAATGAAATGAGTGTGGCTGTTTTCGTTAGGGACTTTTACGTTTTCAGGAATAGCTTGATTGGTTAATTCAATAAAATCTGTTTTTACGATTACATCAACGATTGATTCGCACGCAGAAAGAATTTTTTCTTTAAATGTCCTATCAATAAAAACGGGTGTTTCAGCTACTCTAAATTCGATTGCCCCTTTAAATTTTTCATTTAATAATGAGAGGTATTCCTGATACTTCAGTTCAGTAAAAGAATCGTTGAATTGTTTTCTGATAGAAGGAACCATACAACCGTTTTTATGTGTTTAATATGGAGCCAATTGCTTGGCTGCATGCGTAAGAAAGTTAGGAAGAATATGGCTATAGGTCCATAAGATTTTACCAGGATCCATTAGCTGTTCTACCATGCTTTGCCATTTTTCTTCTCCATGTGCTTCAATTACCACTTTCTTTTTGTCTTCCCTTTGTAAATACATGGCCATCCCAATTGCATCCGCTTCTGGATGAAACTGGGTCCCCATAAAGTATTCATTAAAGCGAACCGACATGATAGCTCTTTCAAAAGGGACATGTGGTCTATTTTTCTCAATGGCTAAAATAGCCCCTCCCATTTGTCTTATTTTCTCGTGATTGGGTTCAATCACTTGAAAATCTCGGCTGTCTACGCAGTAAAATGGGTCATTAAGTCCTTCAAATGTTTTTTCAAAATGTCCATCTTCCATCATATGAACTGGGAATACACCAAAAGAGGTCGATTTTCTTTTACATACATTCCCTATTTCATAGTATCTGCATAGCAATTGAAAACTGTGACAAATAAAGAAAGCATGTTTTTTAGGAAAATTTTCAATGTTATTATTCCATTCGCTGAGATTTTCAAGCCAAGTAAAATATGCTTTCTCCCAGTCAGATCCAATTGTTTCTAGTGGAGATCCTGGCCCCCCACTAGAAATAAATAGATCATAATCTAATGATGGTACTTCATTGAGTTGACGAACATTAAACTCATCTACGGTAATATCAAATTCATGGTCTTTACTCCACTCAGCTAAAATAGCTCTAATACAACGCATGCCTTCATTAGCATGTCCTTCATACAAGTCTAAGATAGCAATCCTTAAATCGTTCTTTTGCAATGTTACCATGCTTATAAATAGCTAAGATTAGTTTTTGGCGTTAATGTAAGCAAGGTCTCATACATCAGCTTAATAGTATCTTCAATGTCTTTTTTATGAATCATTTCTACTGTAGTATGCATATATCTTAGTGGGATCGAAATCAATACGGATGGACAGCCGTCGTTAGCATAGGCAAAACTATCCGTGTCGGTACCAGTGCTCCTGCTGAGTGTTCTCATTTGAACAGGAATTTTATTTTTTTCAGCAACTGTTTCTACTACCTCTAATAACTTGTTGTGAATTGCGGGAGCAAATGCAAGTGATGGGCCTTTCCCACATTGTATATCACCTTCAATAATTTTACTAATCATGGGCGTACTTGTATCATGTGTAACATCTGTTATGATTGCTATATTTGGTTTGATTCTGCGCGCTATCATTTCTGCTCCCCTTAATCCTATTTCTTCTTGAACCGCATTTACCACATAAAGACCATACGGCAATTGCTTTTTATTTTCTTTTAATAAGCGAGCTACTTCTGCAATCATGAATCCACCCACTCTGTTGTCAAAGGCACGACCAATAATAAAATCATAGGCTAATTCATCGTATCCTTCTTCATAAGTTACAACTGAACCTATTCGAATGCCAAGTGCTTCTACTTCTTTTTTACTTCTGGCACCACAATCTAGACAGAGGTTCTCAATTTTAGGAGAAGGCTCTTTTTGCTCTGGATTACTTAAACGAGTATGTATAGCTGGCCATCCAAAAACTGCTTTTACTGGTCCTT
The DNA here is from genome assembly GCA_040403845.1 of Sediminibacterium sp. Classification (GTDB taxonomy): domain Bacteria; phylum Bacteroidota; class Bacteroidia; order Chitinophagales; family Chitinophagaceae; genus Sediminibacterium. Next base: position 43,719 of record JBBAJU010000008.1, on the reverse strand, counting down.
TCTTACCGTGTATAATCACTCTTTTCGCAGGAGCAATCTGATGATCAACCCCTCCATTCCTTTTTAAATAAATCAGCCCTTGGTCATTAATGTAATTAACAAACCAACTTATTTCGTCACAATGCGCTTCAATTACAATTTTAAATGGAGCTGTAGGATTAATAACGCCCACTGCAGTTCCATAGGGGTCGGTAAAAATGGTGTCTACATAGGGCTTTATATATTCCATCCATATTTTTTGTCCCCCGCTTTCAAATCCAACAGGAGATGGGGTATTGATGTATTTTTTAAGAAAATCCATCGACTTATCCGTGGTAACGGCTTTTGTCTTGGTTGTTTTAGCTTTTGCCATAGTTGTATGTTTAAATTCAGTACATGTCAATAATGCCACAAATTGCTTTTGCTAGCATTAATCCGTCAATAATTGCAAGATAGTAGAGAATGCTTTTACGTTGGTACATTAATGCAGAAACAGTTATCAACAATACATAAGGGATACTGTTGAATAATATTCTATGCGCATTAAAAGGTTGATTTAAGGTAAATAACCAATATCCAGCCATACTTAAAATGCTCATGGGTAGAATAATCCAATACAACGTTTTTCTTATTCCAAACTTAACTACCCATGTTTTTAATTGTTGATTGGCATCTCTCGCGTAGTCTTTAAAATCAAAAAGCATGCATAAAATACTGATGAAGAGCCAGTTTTTTATCAGTAAAAGCCAAGTAAGGCTTTTGAGACTTTGATCTGTGCCTGGAAAGCTTAAGTCAAAAAAAATAACTGGAGCAAAGGAAACCATTCCTGCCCAAGTTGCTCCTATAATCAGCGGCTTAATTAAACCATGACTTCTAAGGCCCCAATTGCCCCATTTAGGGTAAAGACTTTTGTAATAACCAGCTCCGATTAAAAGGAAAACAGCTAATACAATCCAGCTAATCGGACTGATTTTAGTAAAATGCGGTTGTAATCCATTCAGCATCAAAATAAAGAGTAAAAAAATGATACCAATAAGCGTCAATTGAGATTTTTCTACCCATTTTTTATTCTTTAAATACCAAGTTGTCCGATCATTTATCTGAATAAGGGATCTCTTTGATTCAATATAATAGGCGTGGGTATAGTATAGGACTGTAATTGAAAACAGTAATAAATAAAATAAAATACTATTGAGCGGCAAGCTTAACTGAACAGAACATTCAATTGCCAAAGCAACTGCGCAAATGCCGTAAAAATAATTCCCGTAAAAAAAGCCTTTTATGAAGCGGGAAATTAGCATTATCTGATTAAGATAATATCAGGAGAGCTGATGGTGTCGCTGCGGTTATTTGCTTTGTCTTTTAGCCAAAACCTAAATAAAGCAGTATCGTTTCTATTATTGCAGCCTACAATTGAAGGTGTTCCAGGTACATTAGCGTTATATACGAATGTAATTTCTAGTTTACCCTTCAAATTGGGAGTGCCTGTAAAATCGGGAACTTTATTTCGACTAATGAATTGAACACCTGGTGTGCTTGGGCAGGTTCTAGAAATTTTTTGGACCCAAAGTGTATCTTGAATATCTCCCTCTTTATCTGTAAAATTCAACGTAAAAATGAGCAAATTACCCTGTCTGAGCTGAGTGGTATTAACTTCCCCAAAAGTTAATGTAGGTTTAGTATTAAACTCCTCTTTTTTGCAACTAGAAAAAAAGAGTGTAATTGTCAGCAGGATTAATAATTTTGTTCTCATCAGTATACTTTCTATTCAAATTTAGTTAAAACAATACAAACTAGGTTGGTACTACCCTTTGATATTAACAATATTTTTTCAATAAGTGATTTTTCACTGGATAATTACTGCAATGCCGTATTTAAATTACAATACGAACACAATAAAGTTTATCGGCAATGGGTCGATTTAATTTGCCCTGATCATTCCAAGATTAAGATACCACAAAATATACCCGCGTTGCCTATTTCTTTTTTTAAGAGTCTGCCAGTTCTAACTGGAAGTAGTCAGGCCCAAAAGGTATTTGAAAGCAGTGGAACTACGGGAATGATTACCAGTAGACATTATGTTTTGGAACTCTCTATTTACGAAAAAAGTTTTATCAATGGGTTTGAAATTGAGTACGGAGCAATAGAAGAATGGTGTGTACTTGCATTATTGCCTGCTTATTTAGAGAGAGAAAATTCCTCCTTGGTTTATATGGCTAACAAGATGATCCAAATGAGTAAATGCGCTCAAAGTGGCTTCTATTTGTATAATTATGCCGAATTAGCCAAAACCTTAGTTGAATTGGAAGAGAAAGGTCAAAAAACTTTATTGCTAGGGGTAACATTTGCTTTATTAGATTTTTCTGCGCAATTCCCAATGCAATTAAACCATACAGTGGTTATGGAAACTGGTGGGATGAAAGGCAGGGGAAGAGAATTGACTCGATTGGAACTTCATGAAACATTGACCAGTCGGTTAGGAGTAGAAGCTATTCATGCAGAATATGGAATGACGGAATTATTAAGTCAAGCTTATTCAAAAGGAAATGGAAGGTACCAATGTCCTCCTTGGATGAAAATATATGTGAGAAAAGAAGATGATCCTTTTGAAATATTTACAGAGGGTACAGGTCTTATACAAATCATTGATCTTGCTAATATTCATAGTTGCTCATTTATTGCCACTCAAGACATAGGTAAAGTATATCCAGATGGAAGTTTTGAAGTATTGGGTAGAATGGATCATTCAGATATGAGAGGTTGTAGTTTATTAGTGATTTAAATCAATCCCTTATACACTTCAAGCTGCTCTCTTGCAATTTTATTCCATGAACTGTTTCAATATCTTTCAGGCTTTCAGAAAATACTTGCATGAGTTCGTCAGAAGTATTTTTTGTTAGCGTGTATCCTGCATTTGTATTTTTAATAAGGTCAACTAAATAAGTATTTTCTGAAACAATGGAAGGTATTGATATAGCAGCCGATTCTAATACAACACTAGGAGCGTAGTCTAATCTGGTACACCTTACCTTGATATCAATTTTACTCAATTGTTCAAATTTTTAAGCACCAAAAACAGCAGGTTTTAGGAATACCTATTTATGTAGCCCCAATTTTTTAATCAATTTTAAAATTGCATTCCTATCTTTCCCGTTTCCCATTATCCATAAAATGGCATTGTTTGCTTGTTGTTTTTTAAACTTAGCAAATCCGTATAACAAAATGTCTATCCCCATTTCCGCAATATTTAATTCGCCATAAAAGCAAAATATTATTTCATCATGCTTCATGATTTTAGGGGCGATGTCTATATTATTGTTAATTAAGCCAATAGGGATGATATAGGATTTTTGTAAGTCAAATTGACAATATCGCATTAATTCATTTCGCTCGTACTCACTTCTAAAATGGATCATTTAAACAATTTCGTTGATTGTTTTAATTGTATAAAGACTAGCTTGAAATATGCAATATTCCTAAGGTGTAGATAAAATTTTGTTAGGCCCAATAGCGTCAAATAATCATTTTTAATTAACAACAGATTTAGAAGGCAATATCACTTTTTGTAATGAAGTATTTCAACAACTTTATCAGATTCTTGGCGAGTCGGTTAAAGGGATAAATATTAATTTTCTATTCAATTCGGCTGATGCAGGTATATTTAAATCTACAATACGCCAGACATCGCAAACCAGGTCTAATACCCTGTTCTATTAAAACTAAAGAACCCCAGTGTTAGTGTGTCTGGTTCGATAATTCAATTTGAGTTTAGTGTTATTGATGATAGAAGGTCTCATCCATTGGCATTTTTGTTTTTAGCAATACTATCTAACACTGTTTCAGAAATTTCCAGTGCCTATGATTCATCAACTCCATCACTCTTTGAATAAGTATATATTAAATCAGGCTATTGAGGAAATTATCTTAATAAATGAAGATCATATATGTAAAAGACAATCCTAATACAAAGCGGAAAATATTTTTAGACCTTAATTTTTTAGGCCGATCAGGATGGGATTTTTTACAAGTATATGAAAAATTAGGTCATGTATGGCCTGTAGTGATTTTGACTTCTTCTATTGATCATATTGATTATGAGCGCTCAAAGAAATTTTTGAATGTGACTCATTTCATTACAAAACCATTGACAATTGAACAATTTGAAAAGCTAAGTGAGATGGAACATATGGTCGTTCATTAATTGATGGGTCTACTGTTTTGCCATCCAATTAATACAACCCCAATAATTACTAATATAGTGCCCAATATTTGTTCAAGTAAAATGGGTTCATTCAAAAAAATGGCAGCTTGAATAATTGTTGAAACAGGTCCAATGCTCGTTATAATGGATGCATTATTACTCCCTATTTTTTTCATTCCACTACTCATCATAAAAGAGGGAATAACAGTAGCAATAACCGCCAGAGCTGCCCCATACCACCAAAGCTGAGTTGACATATTTACTTTGTTCCATTGTTGCTGAACAATGAAGTGCGTAAAAACACCCGCAGTTGCTGCTAGCATTGCGTAAGCGGTATATCTTGTGGCACCTGCTTTAACCACCATTTTACCTGTTCCAACTAAATAGAATGAATAGGTTACTGCACATAAAAAAACCATGAATGATCCAAAGTAAAATTGTGGATTATGATGAATCGTACCCAATTCTGCATAATATGCAATTCCAATTCCTGTATACGTAAGCGCTAAAGCAAATAATTGGATTTTAGTGATGGTGCTCTTAAAAATCATAGTATTCAGTAACACAGCAAATGTGGGGTACAGAAATAAAATCAAGCGTTCTAATCCCGCAGAAATATATTGTAAGCCTATAAAATCGAATAAGCTACTTAAGTAGTAGCCCAATACCCCTAAAGCTATTATCCAAAACCAATCTTTTTTACTAAGTGGCAGTGCAGACTCTTTTTTTCCTGAAAACCAGGCAGCTATTAAATAGAAAGGGAGCGCTAAAAGCATTCTCAAACTAAGTAAGGTTAAAGCATCAACGCCTGTATTACGAAACGCCAATTTCACCCAAATGGCTTTGGTGGAAAATAATATAGCTCCGCCAATGCTTAATATAAAGCCGGTTAAAAATAATGATGAGTGTTTGGACTCATTCATGTTAAACACTCACATTAAAGTCTCTAAGGGCGTCGTTTAAACTGGTTTTTAAATCGGTGCTTGGTTTGCGTTGTCCAATAATCAAAGCACAGCTAACTTGATAGTCTCCTGCATTAAATTTCTTGGTATAACTACCCGGAATTACAACACTTCGAGCAGGAACACGGCCTTTCATTTCAATCGGTTCTGATCCACTCACATCGATGATTTTAGTAGATTGGGTTAATACTACATTTGCTCCTAATACTGCTTCCTTTTCAACAATCACCCCTTCTACAACTATACAACGGCTTCCAATAAAGCAGCCATCTTCAATAATTACAGGGCTTGCTTGTAAAGGCTCAAGTACGCCACCAATTCCAACACCTCCACTTAAATGAACGTTTTTACCAATTTGGGCACAGCTACCCACAGTAGCCCAAGTGTCTACCATAGTGCCCTCATCTACATAAGCACCGATATTTACGTAACTGGGCATTAAAACAACATTTTTGGCAATATACGCGCCATACCTAGCCGTGGCAGGCGGAACTGCTCTAACTCCTAAATCTTTATAATTGGTTTTGAGTAACATTTTATCGTAAAACTCAAATGGCGGCATTTCCCAAGTTTGCATTTGTTGTATCCCAAAATACATAAGGATAGCTTTTTTAACCCATTCATTCACTACCCATCCATCTGCTTCAGGGCTAGCAACCCTTAGCTGACCTTTATCTACTGCTTCAATTACTTGTTTAACTGCATCACTATACTTAGCATCCTTCAAAAGTTCTCTATTGTTCCAAGCTTCTAACACTAATTCTTGCGGCATATTTTAAATTTTAGCAAAAGTACAAAATTTACCTTTTTTAATTGAATGAGTATGATTAAACGCATATCCTTAGTTTTGTTGAATGCAAAGGATGCTAATTATTCAAACGGCTTTTATTGGGGATGTGGTTTTAGCAAGCGCAATGTTAGAATCTTTGCATCAATCATATCCAACTGCTGATTTAGATATATTGGTTCGTAAAGGGAATGAATCTTTATTTTCAGGGCATCCCTTTTTAAAGAATACTTTGATTTGGAATAAGCAAAAAGATAAATACAAGCACCTTTGGCAATTATTCACACAAATTCGGAAGAATCAGTACGATGCAGTCATCAATTTACAACGATATGCTGCAACCGGTTTCTTAACTGCTTTTTCAGGAGCAAAAGAAAGGATTGGATTTGATAAAAATCCATTGAGTTCCTTGTTCACTAAAGTAATTCAACACCAAATGGATAGCAATACTGGATTGCATGAGATTGAACGAAATCAATTGTTATTGCACTGGCCAGCAACCAAACTTTGTTTGCCCAAACTTTATCCAACAGAAAATGATTTTCATTTTGTGGAGCAATTTAAGGTAGGGAAATATATTTGTTTTGCACCTTCATCGGTTTGGATGACTAAACAATTTCCGCCTGAAAAATGGATTGCATTTTTACAACAGTTGCCTTCAACAATTCAAGTGTATGCAATGGGAGGGCCAAGTGATTATGCATTGTGTCAGCAGATCATTGAACAAAGCGGCCATCAACGAGCCACCAATTTAGCAGGCAAGTGTAATTTCTTACAATCTGCAGCATTAATGAAAGATGCTTTCATGAATTATGTAAATGATTCTGCTCCAATGCATTTTTGTTCTTCGGTTAATGCGCCTGTTACAGCTATTTACTGTTCTACTATACCTGGTTTTGGATATGGGCCGTTGAGTACAAAAAGTTATATCGTTCAAATTAATCAAAATCTTACCTGTAGACCCTGTGGTTTACATGGGAAGAATCAATGTCCTGAGGGTCATTTTGATTGTGGATACAAAATCGAAATTGCGCAATTAATGCGTTGCTTGCCCGCTACATAATAAACAATCTTACATTTGCAGCAATGACCATTCAGTTTAGTGATAAGGAAGAAGCTATATTTAAAAAAATAGGGGCAGTGGCCGATGCATTAAATATGCCATGCTATTTAATTGGAGGCTTTGTACGAGATAAAGTCATTGGCAGAAATACCAAAGATGCAGATATCGTTTGTTTAGGAGACGGTATAGCCCTTGCGCATGCCTTTGCCAATGAGTTAACACCCAAACCTATTGTAGCTTATTTTAAAAATTTTGGAACTGCTCAAATTAAGTTGGATGACTTTGAGATTGAATTTGTAGGGGCGAGAAAAGAGAGTTATCAGCAAGATAGTAGGAAGCCTCAAGTTGAACAAGGCACTTTAGCCGACGATCAAAACAGAAGAGATTTTACCATAAATGCATTGGCAATTAGCTTAAATCAAACCCAATTTGGACTGTTATTAGATCCATTTGATGGGATACAAGCCATAGCAGATCAAAGAATTCAAACACCATTAGAACCCGTACAAACTTTTAGTGACGATCCGTTGAGAATGCTGAGGGCAATTCGATTTGCCACTCAATTGAATTTTGTTATTGAAGAGCAAACATTTAAAGCCATTGGAGAGAATGTGCATCGGATGAAAATAGTGAGTCAAGAAAGAATAACGGATGAATTGAATAAAATCATGCTATGTGCCAAGCCTTCCATTGGATGGGACTTACTCTATAAATCAGGGTTACTTAAATTGATTTTCCCTCAAATGGTAGACTTACATGGGGCGGTATACATAGAAGGGAAAGGGCATAAGGATAATTTTTATCATACCCTTCAAGTATTAGATAATATTGTACCGAATACGCAAAATCTATGGCTTAGGTGGGCGGCATTATTGCACGATATTGGCAAACCGGCCACTAAAAAATTTGAAGAGGGGCATGGATGGACTTTTCATGGACATGAAGTAGTGGGTGCTAGAATGGTTCCTAAAATATTTTCTAAGTTGAAATTGCCGCTACATGACCCCATGAAATATGTTCAAAAGCTGGTTCTTTTGCATTTGAGACCAATCAGTTTAACCAAGGAAAATATAACGGATAGTGCAGTAAGAAGATTATTGTTTGATGCAGGGGAAGATATAGACGATTTAATGACACTTTGTGCAGCCGATATTACCAGCAAAAATAAACAGAAGGTAAACCGATACTTGCAGAATTTTGAAATGGTGAAGGAACGGATGCAACAGGTTGAAACCCAAGACCAGCTTAGGAATTGGCAGCCTCCAATTAGTGGAGAATTAATTATGGAAGTATTTGGATTAACCCCTGGTAGAAATGTGGGGGTAATTAAAGATGCAATACGAGAAGCTATATTGGATGGGATTATTCCGAACCAATTTGAATTGGCTTATCAATATATGTTAGAAAAAGGAGCAGAATTGAATCTAAAACCCGTTAAATAATCGCTATTTTGCAGCCCAATCATTAAATCTTGGCGGGATGGCTGTTTTAAAGTTTAGAATTTATTTAGAGGAAGACGACGCGGTTTATCGTGATATCGTTATTAAGCATAACCAATTCTTTTTGGACTTGCATTTTGCTATTTTGAAATCCTTTGAATTTGATTCGAAGCACCAAGCCACTTTTTTTAGAAGCAATGATAATTGGTTGCGTGGAAGGGAAATTAGTTATGAGAAATACGATAAACCTTATCGCGTAGAACCCTTGAAAATGGCTGAAACTACCATTGGTTCAGAAATACAGGATGTGAATCAAAAATTTATTTACGAATATGATTTTGCCAAAGGTTGGGTGTTTTTAGTGGCTTTGATTAGTGTAAATAAAGAATCTAACCCTAAATTAATTTACCCAGCTGTTTCAAGAGTGGAAGGTATTGGTCCTCAACAATATGGTACAAAAAGTTTGTTGGGAGATAAGTTTGCAGATATTGAAGAAAAATATGATTTAGATGAAGCTTCGGATGGATTTGGTGAAGAAGGTGAGGAAGCAACTAGTGAAGCTGATGGAGATGATGATGGTATAAGTGGTGAAGAACAAAGAGACGATTTTGAAGATTAATCCTACTATTTATATTCTTGTAGGCCCAACAGCAGTGGGTAAAACCGCTGTGTCTATAGCATTGGCCAGGGCGCTCAATACTGAAATTATTTCTGCGGATTCAAGACAATGTTTTAATGAATTGTCTATTGGTGTTGCAAGGCCAAGTCAAGAAGAATTAGCGGCTGTTCAACATTACTTTATTGCCGACCATTCTGTTGAAACAGATATCAATGCGGGTTATTTTGAAAAATTTGCATTAGAAAAAGCGGAAACCGTGTTTTCTAAAAAGGAACAGTTGGTTATGGTAGGTGGCACTGGCTTGTATATTCGCGCTTTTTGTGAAGGGATTGATCCAATGCCACAAATAGAGCCAAGTATTCGCGAAGCCATCATAGCCAATTATACCTCAAAGGGTTTAATATGGTTGCAAGCCGAATTAAAGCATCGTGATCCTGTATTTTGGGAAACAGCTGAACAATCGAATCCACAAAGATTAATGCGGGCATTGGAAGTGCTGAATGCGACTGGTAAATCCATTCTGGTTTTTAGAACAGCACAAAAAAAACAACGATCGTTTAATATTGTCAAGATTGGCTTAGAGATGCCCAAGGAGCTATTGACTGATCGAATTAATGCAAGGGTAGATCAAATGGTTCAAGATGGATTAATGGAAGAAGTGCAATCGGTTCTTCCGTATAGAAATAAACCTGCTCTACAAACAGTGGGATATAAAGAGGTATTTGATTACTTAGAGGGAAATATTTCAAAGGAAGAAGCCATTATTCAAATAAAACAACATACTCGTCAATACGCAAAGCGGCAGATGACTTGGTTTAAAAAAGATCCTGAGATTAAATGGATTAATATGGCTGAACATTCCTTAGAAGATGCTGTTCAAAAAATATTGAGTTAACCATTTCGGATTAATAAATATTCACTTCTCTTTCTAATTTGATGCCAAAACGAGCCTGCACTTTTTCAATAATTTGAGTACTCAAATTAAATATTTCAGACCCTGTAGCATTTCCATAATTAACTAATACAAGGGGTTGAAGTGGATAACACCCCGCATCGCCTGCCCTAAAACCTTTCCAACCTGTTTGCTCAATTAACCAAGCTGCAGGAACTTTAATATAATCTTGTGTTGATACAGAAAAGCCAGGTATGTCTTGATAAGTGGTTTTTAGTTCTTTGTATAATGAAGAAGGAATCATTGGGTTCTTAAAAAAACTACCTGCATTACCAATTTTAGCAGGGTCTGGTAATTTCCGTTGTCTTATTCTTATAACCGCTTCAGCAATGGATTGCATATTAAGCTCTTGAACATTCATAGTGATTAATTCCTGTTCAATATTACCATAGCTGGTATTGTATATAGGTCTTTTCCGTAATTTTAATACTACAGAGAGAATTATAAATTGATTGCGTAATTGATGTTTGAATACACTTTCTCTATATCCAAATACACAAGATTTTTTGTCAAAATTTATAATAGTGCCATCGCTAATTTGTATTGCTTCTAAGCTTTCAAATACGTCTTTTATTTCTACACCGTATGCGCCAATATTTTGCATGGGTGATGCCCCTACATTGCCAGGAATTAAACTCATATTTTCAATTCCTTGGTATTGCATATTAACGCAATAAGTTACCATTTCATGCCAGTTTTCACCAGCCATTGCCTTTACATAAAAATATTCATGGTCTTCTTTTATTAGCTCAATTCCTTTCAGTGCATTTTGTAATACTAGCCCATCAAAATTTTTGGTAAAAAGTAAGTTACTGCCTCCTCCTAAAATAAGCAATGGATGGTTGTTTGTTTTATTCCATGCTAATAATTCTTGCATTTCATTTAATGAAGCAACCCTGCAAAATTTTTTAGCTAATGCATGAATCCCAAAGCTATTAAAAGGCTTTAATGAAATATTTTCTTGTAGTAGTATCATTAATATATAGGATCTGCATTAGGAATAATATGAACGGAACGATACCTTTTATTGCTTTGAATAATAATCATTTGTTGGTGAATGGCTGTTTTACAATTATTTACTGTTTTGCTATCTTTCGGCAACTTTAATAAAATTTCCCAAATATATTGATTTCGTATTCTGTCTACGATGGGTTGAGATGGGCCATTCATATATCCGCCAAACTGATTCAGTAGGCCTTGCTGCATAATATTGGCAGCTTCTTCTGCAATATGTTTGTCTTTATGTTTGAATATAACCTGAATCAATCTGGTAAAAGGCGGGTAATGGAATTGTTGTCTATTCTCTATTTCAAATTGATACAATGCTTGGTAATTATGTTGCTGAACAAATTGAAGTACAGGATGCTGTAAATTACTCACTTGCACCATTACTTTACCAAGCCCGTCTTTTCTACCCGCTCTTCCACTTACTTGTTCCATTAATTGGTAAGCTCTTTCGTTTACCCTAAAGTCTGTAAAGTTTAAAATGCCATCGGCGTCTATAATCCCCACTAAACTTACTTTTTCAAAATCTAACCCCTTTACTACCATTTGTGTGCCTACTAAAATATCAATGCGATGTTGCTCAAAAATTTTAATAAGGTTGTCATGGTCGTGCTTGCCTTTCACACTGTCGTAATCCATCCGTGCAATCACTGCTTGCGGAAATGCTTCGGCAACGAGTTCTTCTATTTTTTCGGTTCCATAATTCTTTTGAATAAAATGATGATTACCGCATGCTAAGCAAGTTTGTAAAATAGGATAAGTGGTGCCACAATAATGACAGGATAATTTCTGCTTCCCTTTATGAAAAGTGAGCGTTACATCACAATGATTGCAGTGTGGGATCCATCCGCAAGTATTGCAAATCATATAGGGGGCATAGCCTCTTCTATTTTGAAATAGGATGATTTGTTTTTTAGCGTCTAAAGTTTCCTGAATCCCTTTTACCAAAGCAGGGGATAAGGGGTTTTCGCTTCTTTGTTTAGTAGGTATTTGTTTTAGGTCTATTAATTCTATTGTTGGCATGGCAACATCCCCATACCTTTCTAATAATTCTACTAATCCATATTTGTTTTGTTGAACATTAAAATAGGTTTCAATAGAAGGTGTTGCTGATCCTAATAAAACGCTGGCGTTAAATAAGGATGCATAATAAATGGCTGCGTCTCTACTATGGTAGCGGGGTGCAGGCTCTTGTTGCTTGTAAGATGCGTCATGTTCTTCGTCACAAATAATTAGTCCAAGATTATTAAAAGGTAAAAACAGTGCCGATCTTGCGCCTAATACTACTTTTGTTTCGCCTGAATTAATTTTATTCCAAATTTCAACCCTTTCGTTAGGATTAAACTTGGAATGGTAAATAGCAATATGACCTCCCAAGCTTTTTTGTAATCTCCGAATCATTTGTGCGGTAAGTGCAATTTCTGGGAGTAAATACAATACTTGCTTGCCCAATTGAATTTGTTCTTCAATCAGTTTCATATACACTTGTGTTTTACCGCTTGAAGTAATTCCATGCAGTAAACAAACTGTTTTTGATTTGAATACACTTTTAATAGAAGTCAATGCTTTTTCTTGTGCTGCAGAAAGGGTGAAATCTAAACTGAGTAGTTTGGGTAAAATAGGTAATCTGTCGGTATTTCTTTTTTCAACCAGTAATATTCCTTTTTCAATTAAACCTTTTAATTGTGCTGCATTAGCATTTGCTTTTTTTAATAAGTCTGATTGGGTTACTACGCCAATGGTATTTTTTAAGTGTAAATAGGCTAAGAGCAATTCCATCTGTTTTGGGGCCCTGCTCCAATTATTTAATAATTGTTCTAATTCATTTTCTTGCGCATACTTCGGATGAAGTAAAATATAATTTTCTGTCTTTTGTTTGTATTTTTCTTTTAATTCTTCCCAAACAAAGCAGACGCCTTTTTCTACCAGTTTTTTAATAACGGGATAAGTGTTGTTGATGTCTAGTAATTGCTGTACTTCACTTATTTTGAGTTCTCCTTTAATTTCTAATGCTTCTGCAATAATGAATTCTGAATCCGATAAGTCACTAAAATCTAAAGTTCTTTCTTCGTTCCATTGTAATACACTTTCGCTTGAAAGTTTTAAATTAGCGGGGATTGCAGCTTGCATGACTTCGCCCTCCGTGCACATATAATATTGCGCAATCCATTCCCATAGTTTTAATTGGGTTTCATTTACAACAGGACTACTGTCTAAAATATTTAAAATGGGAGAAGGGGTAAATCCTACTGGAATTTCGTTGACGATTCTTTTAACAATTCCCGCGTATTTTTTATTTTTTCGTAAAGCAACTTCTACTCTAATCCCAGGAACTATGCCCAATTGCATATGCTCCGGAACCAGCCAGGTATAATTTTTGGGCAATGCCAGTGGTATAATTACTTCAACAAACAAATTGAGATTTTAAACAAAAATACGTTTATGGAGTGGGATAAGAGATATATCGTTTTAAGCCTTCTTCCATGATTTGGTAAACTTTTTCTTTTAAGTGGGGTATATCTTTCATGGTTAGCCCATTTACGGGCACTTCATCTAAATAAACCACTCTATTTTCTCCAGGGTTTAATTCGAAAAGGGAGCGATAGTGCATACGCTTTAATGTATCTACTAATAATAAGGGTTTAATAGGTGTTTGCGTTTCAATGGCAATTCTAAATGCACCATCAAAAAAGTTTTTTAGGGGTTGCCTAGTTTCATTAAAAGTTCCTTCCGGAAAAATAATAATGGAAATATTATTCTTGATGGCTGCTTTAAGCGCGCGAACGCTTTTGGCTCTAGTGTCGGCATTTTTTCTATTCACTAAAATGACGGCTGCTCTATAAATCCAACCAAATATGGGTACTTTAACCATTTCATATTTACCTAAGGCTCTTATGGGTTGATGGGTTGCTAAAACAATTGGAGGGATATCCATATAGGAAATATGGTTGGCCACAAAAATATATTGCTTACCAGTATCATGGGGGTACTCGTATATTTCTTTATGCGTAACCCCAATCGTGTAGTACCATAATTGAGCCCAAATCCTGCAACAACAATACACTAAATTCCCCCCTCTTACTTTACCTGCAGTAATTGACAACATAGCAAAGGGAAATACGATTAGCATGACCAGCACAAAACTGATTAGTGCATATATCGTGAAAAGGAACAAGCCAATCTTTTTAACAAATCCCATAGCGGGCAAAAGATATTAAACAGTTGGGCTTTCACCAAAATATTCATCTACTTTTCTAGCACAAGCCCTCCCTTCACTGATGGCCCATACAACTAAGCTTTGACCTCTTCTCATATTACCTGCAGCAAATACTTTTTGAATATTAGTCTGGTATTGTTTTTCACTGGCTTTCACGTTTCCTCTTTCGTCTAAAACTATTTTGATTTATCTATTTGTAGAATGGTTTGAATCAACACATTGGCTCCATTGGCCATATCAGTTGCTGTTGAAAATTCTTTAGGAGAATGACTAATGCCACCAATGCTTGGAATAAAAATCATAGCAGATGGAGCAATTGTTGAAATATGTTGAGAATCATGTCCAGCTCCGCTTTGCATGAATTTAGTGGTAAAACCTAATTTCTTTGCTGCGGTATTTATCATTTGCTGTAGTTTTTTATCGGTTAAAGCTGGTTTCGATTCATTCGCCTGACGTTCAAATTTGATGGTTGTTTTGCTTGATGATGCAATGGTTGCTGCACGTTTTTCTATTTCTTTAAAAAGGGTTTCAATTTTTGAAGCAGTTAAATCTCGAATCTCTAAGCCCAATTGTACTTTTCCGGGAATAACATTATAAGCCCCTGGTTGTACAGCAATTTTTCCTACTGTTCCAACTTGACTTCCTTTTACACTATTGATGACTTCATTTACTGCAATAATAAATTTGGATGCAGCTAATAAAGCATCTTGGCGCATATTCATTGGGGTTGCACCAGCATGATTGGCAAACCCTTCTACTGTTACTTCCCAGTGAACAATACCCACTATTCCTTCTACAACACCAATTTGAATCTTTTCCCTTTCTAGAATGCCACCTTGTTCAATATGCAATTCTAACCATGCATGTATATCTCCTTTTTTACGAATGCAGGATTGAATGTTTTCAGGATTGCCACCAATTGCTTTAATGCCTTCCCCCATGGTTAATCCACTTTGGCTTTTCTGTTTCAATCCTTCATTAGTGATATCGCCCACCATTGCTTTACTACCGATGGTACCGCCTTCTTCATTTCCAAAAATGATTACTTCTAAAGGATGCTCGGTTACAAAGTTGTTTTCGTTGAATATTTCAATTAGTTCCAATGCAGCAATTGAACCAACTGTGCCATCATAATTACCCCCATCGGGTACCATGTCAATATGCGAACCGAATGCAATGGGTTTGAGTAATGGATTTCTTCCATTTCGTTTACCTATGATATTACCTGCTGTATCTATTGTTGGATTTAGGCCAGCTTTTTTCATCAGGTCCATAAACCATGCACGGCCCTCAATATCTCCTTTGGTATATGCCACTCTGTAACCACGACCTTTTTCATCCACACCAAATTTGGCTAGTTCAAAAATGCGGCTTTCAATGCGTTTGCTGTTTACAGTTAAATTGGAAAAAGTGTTTTTATGATTCGCAATTAACGACCCAAAAATGCCTATACCCATTGCAGTGAGGGATGATTGTTGGATGAATTTTCTACGTTGCATAAATGGTAATTTATTCTTTTACAGGAACAATAGTTGGGCTCATTTTTTTAATATACTTTTTATCTCTTCGTCATTTCCCGTCAGTTGCCAACCCACTAATGAAACTGGTATAATTCCTGCGGCATAAAAATTTTCAAAGAAGTTGTACAATGTAAAATTGTTTTGTTGCAAACGACTCATATCCATCATGAGCTTTTCAATCAGGTATTTGCCTGTTACATAACATGTGCCATAAGCAGGTTGACGTAAATATAAATGTTGCTCAAATCCAACTAAACTTTCATCCCCTGTCCAACCTTTAGGAGTCCATTCTACTTGAAATTTTCTTGCTTCCTCGTAATTAATCATATTGGCTTGTGCATATAAGGAAGCCAATCCTCTTGCACATCGTTGAGCCAACATAATCCATACTAATTCTCTTGCTCTTGGATTTTCATCCCACATTCCTGCATGCATTAAAGTTTCTTCCATACTGGTTGCTAAACCTTCATCCCGCATCATCCACATATTATAGGGCAAAGCATCTTTACGTAATATGCTTTTGTTTGGATCTTTAACTAATCCTTCCACTTCAAACCAATGGGTAGAATGTGAATACAAAACAGCAGGGGCTAAATGGCTAATTATTGAAAAGAAATTTCTGTTTTGCTCAGGTACAAAATCACCTAAATGATTTCGAAGAGCAGGCTCCATATAATCTTTAACAGGCAGTATTTTTTTCCGTTGAATAAATTGCATCATTTTAGTGACTGCTTCATCTGTTTTTTGAAGGTACTCCGCTTTATTTCCAATGGGGATTAATTGGGGTAAATATTTATTTCTTTCTTTTTCTAATTGCAAGGATGCGTATGCTCTTGTTAATTCTCTTTTTAACAACATTACTTCGTCTTCCCAAGTAAGTGGAACAAGCAATACATTTTTCAAATGCCAATTATACTGTTCTTTTCCAATTCCTGATGAGCCGTATTTAGAAGGAAGTTGTTTTTGCAACCATAATATGAATTGATTACTCGCTTTTTTTGCTTCTAAAATTGCTTGAGTCAATTCAGCAGAAGTATTGTTTGTTTTGTTGGCCAGTTCTTCTAAAATAACCACTTGCTCTTTTATATTTCCAATTCCCGCGCTCCATAAGTCTCTCGCATTTCCTGTTAAATTTAACTTTGCCTGTTCGTATAAAGGAGGAATAATTTTTAAGGATGCGGTTAGTTTTGCCGCATCAATAGCGGTAAGCGGAAAATTATATTTCCATAGTTCAATTGCAGAAAAACAAGTGGGGCCTTCGTGATCAGGTGTATCACTTTGTTCATTCCACACTATTGCATAAAATGCAGGATCTCTTTGCCAAGGCTTTAAAATACGGCAATTAAATTCAAGTGCATTCATTTCTGCTTTTATTAAAACATAGTCTACCCGATTTTCTAATGACCAACCCGATGTGTCAATTTTCGCATGCTGGTTTTTATACTGCAATAATTTTTGATCAATTTTGGCAATAGTTTGAATACGATAGTCGGGAACTCCATTGGGTAAAGTGGTACCTTCCAGTTGTCTTAATTCTTTACTGAGTGTTAAAAGATAGGAGTAGGTATTTTGAGGTGTTTGGCCAAAACTGTTTAGCCCAAATAATGAAGAGAGTATTACCGCAATAATCAATTTCATGTAAATCAATTTTCGGTAAAAGATACTAACTAAATAATATCTATTCGGTAATTCAATTGTTTATTCAATTGAATTATTGCATTGGTAGGATAGATGCCAAATACAGCACTGCCGCTGCCGCTCATACTTGCATATATAGCTCCGTCATTATACAATGCCAATTTGATTGCTTCAATTGCAGGATAATGTTGCTTAATGGGTAATTCAAAATCATTGCTTAAATGATACTTCCAATCCTGAATAGGCAATTGAATGATTTCTTTGATTGATCTTGAAGGTAAATTGGGTTGAATCTGTTCAAATGCCCACTTGGTATTGATATGGATGCCTGGGTGAACTATAACAAAACGATAGTCTGATAAATCTAAGTGAATGGGGGTTAAAATTTCTCCCCTTCCAGTTGCATAGCAGGCGGTATTCATGATAAAAAAAGGACAGTCGCTTCCTAGTTTTGCGGCATAATCAATCAATTGTTCCGTTGATAAATTCAATTGATATTTTTGATTGAGCAATCTTAATGCAAACGCGCCATCTGCACTCCCTCCGCCTAATCCTGCACCCATCGGAATGATTTTGTGTAAATGCATTTGCACAGGTGGCAACTGAGGGAAGTCTTCTTTTAGAAGATGATAGGCTTTTAAACAAAGATTTGATGCTGGATTCCCTGGAATGTCTAAACCAGTTAATTGAAATTGCAAAGTAGTAGAACTCACTACTTCTAATATATCTTTTAATGGGACAGGGTAGAATACTGTTTCCAATTCATGAAACCCATCCGGTCTTTTTCGGGTGATATGTAATCCTAGATTAATTTTACAGTTAGGAAAAATGACCATGGGCTTTTGTGCAAAGCACTATTTTCTTTTTTTCAACTCGTCACGAATGGCAATAGCTCTGATATAATCTTCTTGTTCTAGTACCTCATTTAATAAATTATTCAGCTCCTCTATATTGAGTGAACTGAGGTCTGAACGTTCTATGCTTCCTACAGGTTCTTCAGATCCTACTGCTTCCATTTTTGGTTTTGCTGCACCACTTTCTTCCATAGCAATGCCTGCACTTTCTAAAATATTATCGTAGGTGAAAATAGGACAGCCAAACCTTACAGCCAATGCTAATGCATCACTTGTGCGGCTATCTATTTCAACGGTATCGTTATCGGTATAACAAACCAATTTTGAATAGAAAATACCTTCTTGTAAATCGTTGATGATGATCTCTTGCAATTCAACTCCAAAGGCATTCATGAAATTTTTCATCAAGTCGTGGGTGAGTGGACGACTAGGATGCATATTTTCTAAAGCAACTGCAATAGCTTGTGCCTCGAATCCTCCAATGACAATCGGGAGTCTACGTAAACCATTCATTTCACCCAATACTACTGCATAAGAGTGGGTTTGTGTAATGCTGTGAGAAAGCGCTACAATTTCCAGTTCAATCTTCTTCATATTGTGTGCTAAATTAACTTAAAAAAGCGAATGAATCATGCCTTGCCTTGTTTCTTCAGCCATTTGTCGAAAAGGAAAGTTCCAAATGGAAAAAAGGCCGCTAAAAAGGCATAGATTAAATATTTAAAGGGCCAGTTTTCTTGTTCTTTTACCCAAAGTGCCAATGCCAAATAAGCCACAAATAAAAGGCCATGTGCCCAGCCTGTGTATTTTACTGCCAATGGAAAGCCCGCTAAGTATTTCAATGGCATGGCGATGCCTAATAACAGTAATAAAGAAATACCTTCTGCATATCCAATTATTCTAAATAATGAATGTGCGTTGCCAACAGTTTTTTGCATAGGCGCAAAACTACCAAAATTTATGTGCAAATTGTGTTGCTAAATACGTTAAAATGCCCCTATTTAATATTCATGAAATTCCTTCTAATAGCATGCACAGTGGTTTAGCAAACACCAACTGTTTTATACTCGATAGTCTTCACGACATTGCGTGAAGACTATCGAGAAAAAGGTGGAATCAATTTAGGTTAAGCGCCAGCCTTCATTTTTTGAATAGCTGCGGTAATTTGTGGAACCACTTCAAATGCGTCTCCTACAATACCGTAATCAGCTGCTTTAAAGAACGGAGCCTCTGGATCTTTATTGATAACTACAATCACTTTAGACCTATTCACACCAGCCAAGTGTTGAATAGCACCTGAAATGCCAATGGCAATATATAAATTAGGAGCAACCTGAACGCCAGTTTGTCCAACATGCTCGTGATGTGGTCTCCAATGTGCATCACCCACCGGACGACTGCATGCAGTAGCTGCACCTAATTCTTTGGCAAGGTCTAATAAAATACCCCAATGTTCTGGTCCTTTTAAACCTCTACCACCACTCACAACAATATCTGCTTCGGTTAATGGGACTTCTCCAGTTATTTTATTGACAGCAGTTACTTTCACTTTAGATTCGCTTACAGTTACTGCTAATGCTTCAACTGCGGCACTTCCTTCTGTTGCAACTGTTTTGTAAGCATTTGGGTTTAAAGAAATTACTTTAATAGCAGATAGGATGTTCACATTGGCAAATGCCTTACCAGAGAATACCGTTTTCTTTACAGAAAAACCATTGCTGGTATCTGGCAATGCACATGCGCCAGCAACTAAACCGGCTTTTAGTTTTGCAGCTACTCTTGCTGCAACTGCTTTGCCAGTTTGGTTATGAGAAAATACAACTACAGTAGCTCCACTTGCCGTTGTTGCTTCACTAATTACACTAGCATAAACTTGTGCGTCTACATTGTTTAATGCAGGGTTACTTACTTGGTGAATTTTACTCACCCCGTATTTACCTAATGCTGCTAAGTCATCGCTTACTGTCCCTAATACAATACCCTCTGCAGTAGTACCTAATTGCTTGGCAATATCTGCACCATAAGTAAGCGCTTCTAAAGAAGATTTTTTTACATGACCTTCTGATTGATCTATAAATATTAAAACTGACATGTTAATTGATTTGATGGTTAATAAAGTGCATTTAGATTAAATGGCTTTGGCTTCTTCGTGTAATAATCTTACTAATTCAGCAACATTATCAGGCGCAACCAATTTAACCCCAGCTTTTGCAGGTGGTAATTCAAAACTTGCAATACTGGTTAGTGCATCTACAGCCGCAGGCTCAACCACTTTAAGCGGCTTTGTTCTTGCAGCCATAATGCCACGCATATTAGGGATTCTTTGTTCTGCCATACCCTTTTGGCAACTAACTACCACAGGTAATGCAACTTCAGCAGTTTCTTCACCACCTTCAATTTCACGAACAACTGTAGCTATGTTACCGTTTAAATCAAATTTAGTTGCTAAAGAAATATAAGGTGCATCTACTAATTCTGCAACCATGCCGCCGATTGAAGAGCCATTGTAGTCAATGGTTTCCTTTCCGGTAAAAATAATATCATAACCACCTTGCTTAGCCACTTCTGCAATTTGTGCTGCAATGTAATAAGCATCGCTATTGTCGGTATTCACTCGAATGGCTTCGTCTCCACCCAATGCCAATGCTTTTCTGATAATTGGGTCTGCATCTGCATTACCAACGGTTACTAAATGAATAGTAGCTGCAGGATTTGCCTCTTTTAATTCAATGGCTCTTACCAATGAATACCACTCATCGTATGGATTAATAATCCATTGTACACCCGCTTCATCAAATTTGGTATTGCCATCGGTGAAGGCAATTTTAGAAGTCGTGTCTGGTGTTTTGCTAACACAAACTAAAATCTTCATATGGTTATGGTTTATCTATTAAATAGTTGTTTATGCAACTATTGCAAATATACTGTGTCAAACTAATAACTGTTTGTATTTAACCAAAAAATAACCAAAAAGTTTCCTGCTTTAGGTTTTAGGCTTTTCCTGACAAGGATTATTCAACATTTCTTTAGCAAAGAACGCAGCTAATTGGTCTAATTCTGCTTTGGTTAAACGATTTTCAATCTTCAATAAAGCTTGATTGGAGAGGGCTTGGTCTAATTCCTTTTCCTCGTCTTCGTTCATATTATGTTGATTGTCTTTTTCCACCTTGTAAAAGTACGGAATTTCATACTTTAGCCAGATGAATCGAATTGCCAGAATTCAAGAAATGTTACAATCAAATCCTACCGACCAATTTTTGCGCCATGCATTGGCATTGGAATGGATTAAGCTTGGAAATGATGTGGAAGCCAAGCTATTATTTGAAGCCATATTAACAGAAGATCCTAATTATATTGGTTCTTATTATCATTTGGCCAAATTACTAGAAAGAATAGGGGATACTACTGCAGCTATACAGTGGTACGAGAAAGGAATGGAAGCAGCCAAAGCTGCAAAAGATCAGCATTCTTATAACGAATTGCAATCTGCATACGAAGACTTAGTTTACTAACGATACTTTATAAATTGCCAATTATGTCATACGATTACCAAAAATACAAGACACCAACAGGGACCCAACTAAATTGTAAAGGGTGGGTGCAAGAAGCAGCGTTAAGAATGTTGTTGAACAACCTTGATCCTGCGGTAGCAGAAAGACCAGAAGACCTGATTGTATATGGTGGTAGGGGTAAAGCTGCGCGCAATTTTGAAGCATTAGATAAAATCATTGTTTCCTTAAAATCATTGGAAGAGGATGAAACCTTGTTGATTCAAAGTGGAAAGCCAGTGGGTATTATGAAAACCCATAAAGATGCCCCTAGGGTTTTGTTAAGTAATTCTCAGTTGGTACCTAATTGGGCCAATTGGAAACATTTTGCTGAATTAGAACAGAAGGGATTAATGATGTATGGTCAAATGACTGCGGGTAGTTGGATTTATATAGGTTCTCAGGGGATTGTGCAAGGAACTTTTGAAACCTATGCGGCCATTGCCGATAAACATTTTGGTGGAACCTTAAAAGGAACATTAAATGTAACAGCTGGGTTAGGGGGTATGGGTGGAGCACAGCCGCTGGCGATTACCATGAACGAAGGAGTTGCATTAATTGCCGAAGTGGAAGAATGGCGAATAGACAAAAGAGTTGAAACCAAATACCTCGATGAAAAGTTTGTTGATATTGATGCTGCCATTGACCAAGCATTAAAATACAAAACAGCGGGAGAAGCAAAAAGTATTGGGGTATTATGCAACGCGATTGATTTATTACATGCATTATTAAATCGAAATTGTATACCCGATACCTTAACAGATCAAACCTCTGCACATGATCCTTTGATTGGTTATATACCGCATCTGTTGAGTAATGAGCAAGCTAATTCAATGAGAGCGTCTGATCCCGAAGGATATATTGCTAAAAGTTATGAAAGCATGTATTTGCATGTGCAATTGATGTTGCAATTAATGGATAAGGGTTCTATTACGTTTGATTACGGAAACAATATTAGAGCAAGGGCTAAAGAATATGAAGAGCAACAAGTATCCAAAGGTGTTTTGTTGGCTTACGCTTTAGAGAGAACTTTTGATTTTCCCGGCTTTGTTCCTGCATATATTAGGCCGCTATTTTGTGAAGGGAAAGGGCCATTTAGATGGGCTGCATTAAGTGGAGATCCATCAGATATTGCGGTTACAGATGAAGTAATTCAACAACTTTTTCCGGAAAATAAAAGTATGCAACGTTGGATGAAAATGGCCAAAGAAAAAATTGCTTTTCAAGGATTGCCTGCTCGAATATGTTGGTTAGGACAAGGCGAAAGAGAAAAAGCAGGATTGGCATTTAATGAATTGGTTAAAACAGGAAAAGTAAAAGCGCCTATTGTCATTGGCAGAGATCATTTAGATACTGGTTCGGTTGCTTCACCTAATAGAGAAACAGAAGCCATGCTAGATGGTTCGGATGCTGTTGCAGATTGGCCAGTATTAAATGCATTGGTAAATACGGCTGGTGGGGCTAGTTGGGTTTCTTTGCACCATGGCGGTGGAGTGGGGATGGGTTATTCTATTCATGCAGGAATGGTGATTGTTGCAGATGGTACAGATGATGCTGCTGCAAGACTAGCAAGGGTTTTACGCAATGATCCTGGAATGGGCGTTATTAGACATGCAGACGCGGGATATGAAATTGCCAAAGCCACTGCAGCTCAATTTAATTTAGGGCTTTAAGATTCATCCATCCATCATAATCCAGCTAAATCATACGGTACTCTTACAGAAGTTTTGTATTATTACCTTATGAAAAATATGACGCAAAAACTAAACAAATCTTTCAGCCTACTAGTAGTGGGGCTGGGATTAATTGCTTTGCCAGTAGTGGCACAAGAGAAATTAAATCCTACTGTTGAAGCTATCATTAAAGAAGCCAACACTAATTCTCAATTACAAAGATTAGGACATGAGTTAATGGATGGGGTAGGACCACGCTTAGTGGGTTCTTCTAAAATGGTTCAAGCAAGTGATTGGGCAATTGCGCAATATAAAAATTGGGGGATAGAAGCAAAAAGAGAAAACTATGGAACTTGGAGGGGATGGGATAGAGGCGTTACGCATATTGACATGGTTGCACCTTGGGCAAAGTCTTTAGAAGGTACTCAGTTGGCATTTAGCCCAGCCACTAAAAAGCCAGTAACCGCAGAAACCATCGTGTTGGCTGATGTAGCAGACTCATCGGCATTTCAAGCATGGTTGCCCAGTGTTAAAGGAAAATTTGTATTGATTTCAATGCCGCAACCAACCGGACGTCCAGATTATAATTGGGTTGAGTTTGGTACCAAAGCTTCAATTGAAAAAATGAAGAAAGAGCGTGCGGAAGCTACAGATGCTTGGCGCAAACGCATCAGCAAAACAGGTTTGAGTGCTGCTAAATTAGCGCAAGCTTTAGAAAATGCGGGAGCCGTTGGAGTGGTAGGAAGCTTATGGAGCAATGGTTTTGGCGTAAATAAAATATTTGCAGCCAACACCAAAAAAGTTCCAACGATTGATATTGCTTTAGAAGATTATGCTTTATTGTTTCGTTTAACTGAATCTGGTCAAGCGCCTAAGATTTCGGTGTTTGCTCAGTCTAAAGAATTGGGCGTAGTTCCAACATTTAATACATTGGCAGAAATGAAAGGCACAGAAAAGCCTAATGAATATGTGATGTTATCTGCACATTTTGATTCATGGGATGGCGGTACAGGTGCTACTGATAATGGAACAGGAACCTTAGTGATGATGGAAGCAATGCGTATTTTAAAAGCAGTGTATCCTAATCCAAAAAGAACTATTCTAGTAGGTCATTGGGGTTCTGAAGAACAAGGATTAAATGGTTCACGTGCATTTGTAGAAGACCATCCTGAAGTAGTTAAAAATTTGCAAGCATTATTTAATCAAGACAACGGAACTGGTCGTGTGGTGAACTTAGGTGGCGCTGGATTTAAATATGCAAAAGATTTTATTACCCGTTGGTTAGCAGCAGCACCTTCTTATATTAGAGATACGGTAAGAACTAGTTTCCCTGGCTCACCAGCTGGCGGTGGCTCTGATAATGCATCCTTTATTGCAGTTGGAGCACCTGC
>JBBAJU010000008.1:0-18774 GCA_040403845.1 Sediminibacterium sp. | reverse complement strand
AAAATATTATTGCCTTTTTTATTGGTTGGGTTGATTATAACTGTTGCTTTTGCAGGAACACCTATAAAAGACAAGCCTATTAAAACGGGTGCAGATCAAACGGATAAATACCTGTCTTATTTAAAAGGCAAGCGAGTGGCATTATTGGCTAATCCAACCACCATTGTTGGAGACAAGCATTTTGTAGACAGTATGTTAAAACTGGGAGTAAATATTGTAAAAGTATTTGGTCCTGAACATGGATTCAGAGGCAATGCTAGTGCTGGCATTAAAGTAGCAGACGAAGTAGATCCAACAAGCGGTGTGAAAGTAGTGTCTTTGTATGGTTCTAAACGCAAGCCTTCTAAAGAAGATATGGCCGATGTAGATTTAATGATATTTGATATTCAAGATGTAGGATGTAGATTTTACACGTATATCAATGTGTTGAGTCATATCATGGAAGCCTGTGCAGAAAATGGGAAAGAACTATTGATATTAGACAGGCCCAATCCCAACGGATACTTAGTAGATGGCCCCATTTTAGATATGAAATTTAAATCGGGCATTGGTATGTTTCCTATACCCATTGCACATGGAATGACTATTGCAGAGTTTGCTCAAATGATTAATGGAGAAGGATGGTTGCCCAATAAAATGCAGGCCAAATTGAAAATCATTAAAGTGGCCAATTATGCACATGATATGGATTACATATTGCCTGTTAAGCCTTCTCCAAACTTGAATACACAGCAAAGTATTCTTTTGTACCCTACTACTTGTTTATTTGAAGGAACAGTATTGAATCATGGTAGAGGAACTATGTTTCCATTTACCATTTTTGGAAGTCCATTGTATAAAGGCATTTATGATTTTTCGTTTACACCAACAAGTATCAAAGGCATGGCAGAAACGCCTTTGCATATGAACAAAGAATGTTATGGTTTAGATCTTCGCAAAGTTGATATTGCAGAATTGAAAAAGAAGAATCGCATACAAATTCAATGGATGATCGACTTGTACAATAATTTTCCTGTCAAGGACCAGTTTTTTGATCGTTCTCAAAGCAATCAAATTGGCGATATCAATAAATTGATAGGGAACGACATATTTCGCAAGCAAGTTGCAGAGGGAAAATCGGTAGAAGAAATTTATGCTTCTTGGGAACCCGGATTGTCTGACTACAAAACTATGCGAAAGAAATATTTACTCTATCCTTAGTAAGTATTCGTCATATCGGTATCAACACAAATTATAAAGTCTGCTTTGCCTAAATTTTCGGCAAGCAGACTTTTTATATTAGACTGACTTACGGTGGAAATTGTTCCAATTTTAAGGTTCGGTTTCTGTTGCTTTAAATACCAATTGATGCCATCATAATTGTCGGAATGATAAGCTCCATTGTAATGTAAAAACATTGATCCATTGGTATGATTAGTTAAAATAAAGTGGGCCATGGTAGCGTCTTTACTGGCTTGCGCTTTTGGCATATTTTCGGTTGCGTGAACACCCATCATTTTCATCATATTTACATAACCTGGTAAACTCGCATCGTAAGCCATAGGTAAAGGAGCCATCCATTTTTTTTCTTCGGTGGTTAGGCTGTCTAGTTTTCCAAAACCTCCTTTGTTTACCAGTGCTGCATATTTTCTGGGAATATTGGTGGCAATAAAGGGAATATTATTTGCCTTTGCGTAGTTCACCAATGGAGCATAATCGGTTGGATAATTTTTCCATAATCTTGCATTTGAGTCTAAGCCTTTCGCGCTCAATTTCCCTGATAAATAATTGTTGAGTGCTTCTTGATTGTCTGCTTCAAACATTTCTGCCCCCAATACCATTTGTCTATTCGCATGTAAATCTTTAGTAACCGCTAATTGAAGCCAATGTGCTATCGCATTATTATGAAATTCGCCAAATAAAACGATGTCTTTTTCTTTTAATAGACGAATCATTTTTGCATATGATACTTTTCTGCCTTTTGCGTCAAATAAAGTATAAGGGCTTTTTTGTTGAGCGTTTAATATTGTAGCAAATGACACAAACAAACCGATAATCAGTAGCTTTTTCATGGAGGGGTGTTTAATCAAATATACCTAATATCTAACTAAATAAAATTCCTTGAGTAGCTTTCAAAATGGTTTTTGGTTTTTGAAGTAGCGTTAATTCGTGTCTGTTACTTGGAGCTATTTCAATAATTGGGCTCGGCTCGAACCTAGAAGCAACCAGCACCGTTGTTTGGTTTGCATGCGGTAAAAAAGTTTGTAATGCCAACTCAGGACTATTGTTCTCTTTTGATAAATGGGAGAGCAATAAATGGCTCATATTTTTTGGTCGATAATGCTTAAATAAATCAAGTGCTTGTCTATTAGAGATATGTCCTTTACCGTTACTAATTCTATCTTTTAACGGTTGTGAATAACGTCCATTTTTAAGTAATACTTCATCATAGTTTGATTCTAGAAAAGCAGCATGGCATTGTTGAAAATAATGGGTTACGTTATTGCATGCAATTCCAATATCAGTAATCACTCCCACATGAATGCCTTGATAGCTTACTATGAAACTATGCGGATCTGCTGCATCGTGTTCCTTACTAAAGGGTGTAACCATTAATGAATTTTCCGTTGTTTGGCTTTTTTCTTTACCAACGAAAATGGGTTGGTTTGCTTCAAAAGAATGAGATAAATGTCTGATTAATTTAGGTCCTCCTTTAGCTGTTTCAGGAGTTATATAAATTGGCAGTTTGTATTTATTAGCAAAAGTGGAAAGCCCTTTAATATGGTCGGTATGTTCGTGTGAAATAAAAATGGCCCTGACTTTTTCTACCGATAAATTCAGCTGTTTCATCCTGATTTCTGTTTCTCTCAAGGAAAGGCCAATATCTACCAAAACCGCGTCAGTGCTATTCCCTATGTAATAACAGTTGCCGTTAGACCCAGAATTTAAAGAAGCAATTTGTAAACTCATGAAACGCAAATAAATGCCAATTTTTTTGAATTCCCTTCTGTCTTTAGTTTTTGAGCCAGATCTGTTAATAATAGGGCCGAAAGTGAATACATACTAGCACATCAAGGAACAATGATTAAATTGCAGCATGTCTGAAAACTTTGTATCCAATGATCCACTCCATGGTAAAACCTTGGAGTGGATTCTTACTTATTTAGTAAAGCATTTTGGTTGGGAAGACCTTGCTAGAATGATTACTATCAATTGTTTTAAAAACAACCCTAGTATTAAATCGTCGCTAACCTTTTTGCGAAAGACTCCATGGGCTCGCAAAAAAGTGGAAGATCTTTATATTAGTACCCTCTAATCTATTTCAATTAAGTTGGTTGTTTTGATGATATCTGAAACTGCATTGTATAGGGTATCTAAATCTCCTTGGGTATTGAAAGCCTGAATAGAATACCTTAAGAACACTCGATCTCCATGCGGCATTACCGGTATTTCTATTTTGTATTGATCAAACAAAAGATTCTTTAATTGAATTGGATCTTTCGTTTTTATAGGAATACTGAATAGTTGTAAAATAAAATCATCCGTAAGTGGAGCCAGTGGTTGGCTGTTTACCAACTCGCAAAACTTCATTGCGTTCAATTTAACCAAGTCTCTACATTCTTTTGAAACTGCAGTCCAATGATATTGGTTCATAAATTGAATTGCTTCTGGAATGCATAAAAAGGCAGAAAAATCTCTGGTTCCTTGTGTTTGGTGATAATCTAAAAAGGAAGAGTGAGAAGGAGTTGTGCTGTTGAATCCCCAACTAATTACTAAAGGATCTAACATGCGTTGATAAGCTTTGTTTACATACAAAAAAGTACTTCCTTTTGGGGTCATCATCCATTTATGACAGGCACCTGTAAAAATATCTGCGCCTAAACTACTTAAATCAATAGGAGCTTGTGCTGGCCCATGTGCACCATCAATAAATGTGGGAATACCCATCTGCTTTGCTTTAGCGCATATTTCTTCTATCGGAAATCTTAATCCTGTGGAGCTGGTGATATGACTAATGAAAATTAGTCTTGTTCTATTATTTGCTCCTTTAAAAAAATCTTCTACAAAAGTTTCTTGGGTGGTTAATGGTAAGCTAATGGGTTGCTTTTTATAATGTGCGCCAGCCTGTGCACAATAATATTCCCAAGTTCTGTCGCAAGCGCCATATTCTAGATTGGTGGTGAGTACTTCATCTCCTGCTTTCAATGGAAAACTCTTAGCAACTAGGTTTACTGCATGCGATGGATTTATTAGATAAACCAAATCGTCTGCTGAACAATGTAAATATTTACCCAATGCTTCTCTAGACTGTTGTAAATAATCCAACCCTGTTTTTACAATAAATAATACTGGCTCTTGTTCAAGTTCTAATTGATATTGTTGATACCTTTCAAATATTGGTTTGGGGCATGCGCCAAAAGATCCAAAGTTTAAAAAGGTTAGGTCTTTTCTTATTAAAAATTCATTTCTTAATTGTTCGGTAATCATAGCGTTCAATTAGATTGTTTAGTGATTGAAGGTACAATTTTGTAAATTGTGTTATGGTTTTTCTGGATTTAGAAGCGGTTACTAAGTTTGAAAGAGGCAATACAGTGCTTCATCCTATTCATTTTACCATGCAAGAAGGAGAAAAAGTGGCTATTGCTGGGGAGACTGGTTCGGGTAAATCTACTTTCTTAAAATTGATTGCAGGCTTATTACAGCCCGATCAAGGGAATGTTTATTTTGAAGGAATTCGTGTATTAGGTCCTGATGAACAGTTATTGCCTGGGCATCCAAAAATTGCATACTTGTCTCAGCATTTTGAATTGAGGAATAATTATAAAGTACATGAGTTACTCGAAATGACCAATCAATTAGATGCAAGATCCGCTCAACAAATATTTGATGTTTGTAGAATCAGTCATTTAATGATGCGTAAGTCTGATGAATTATCGGGTGGAGAAAAGCAGCGTATTGCATTGGCTAAACAACTCACTTCTTTCCCTAAGTTATTATTACTAGACGAGCCTTTCTCTAATTTAGATCGGGTACATAAAGAATTGATTCGATCAGTAATAGATGATATTTGTAATACACTAAAAGTAACCTGTTTATTGGTTTCACATGATGCTACCGATTTATTGTCTTGGGCCGATAGAATTATCATCATGCAAGATGGTCAGCTGGTGCAGCAAGGAACCCCTAAGCAATTATATCATCATCCTGTTAACGAATATGTGGCTGCATTGATGGGGGAGTATAATTTAATTAATACCAAAACCCATGAAGTGTTTCTTCAACTGTTAGGAGAAGGAGTTAGGGGAAAACGTGCATTAATTAGACCGGAACAATTGGCTATATCTGTTGCCAAACCTATACAACCCCATTTTGTAGAAGGGGTGGTTCAAAAAGTATTGTTCTTTGGGGCATTTTATACCATTGAAGTGTGGGTGGATGAGTTTATCTTAAAAGTAAGAACTACCACATTTATGTTTAATGCAGGAGACATTGTATTTATAACGGTTGCGCCAATTGGGGCTTAATTCAATTACTTCAAATATTTTGCAAAAAAACCAAGGGTTCTTTCCCATGAAAGCTTTGCTGCTGCTTCATTGTATCTGGCACCAGCTGTGTCATTATGAAATGCGTGGTTCACATTTTCATAAACAAAAAGTTCGTAATTGATTTTGTTCTCCTTTAGTGCTGCTTCATAAGCTGGGATACCCTCATTTACTCGGGTGTCTAATCCACCATAATGCAACATCACTGCCGATTTAATGTGGGCTACTTTGGTTGCTTCTGGTTGTCTGCCGTAATAAGCTACTGCCGCTTTTAAATTGGGGACATTTACTGCTAAATTATTAGCCATTGCTCCACCCCAACAAAAACCTACACAACCCATTTGGCCATTGCAGTCTTTTCGGGTACTCAAATAAGTAAAAGCGCGAATGAAATTCTGTAAACTCTCTTCTGCTTTGAGTGTTGCAAATTTTGCTCTTAGTTCGTCGTCGTTTTTAGGTAACTCACCTAATGGAGAAAGTATATTTGGGGCAATAGCAAGGTAGCCTGCTTTTGCAGTCCTTCTGGTTACGTCTTCTATATGAGCGTTTAATCCCCTGTTTTCATGAATAACTACAACTGCAGCTAATTTTTTCTTTCCTTTTGGTTTTGCTACGTAAGCACTCATGATTCCATTTATCCCTTCATAAGTAATGGTTTCTATTTCTAAATCGTCCTCTGCAGTAATATTTGCTTTGGCTGCATTTACCTCAATCATTGGCAAAATACTTAATGCTGCCGCCGTGCCTCCAGTTAGTATTGCCAAGCGACTCATGAATTCTGGTCTGCTTAAAGGTTTATGGGTATACTCGTCGTAGAGGTCAATAATTTCTTGGTTCATAGGGTAATGCGTTGATTGATTTGGTCATCAATTTTTTTGAAAAGATGATAAGGTTTGTATACCCTCCATTCAGGTAAATCCATTAATTCTATATAATAATGCAGTTTTTTGCCTCTGAAATCTTGTTGGGTGGCTGCAGGCATATTCAGCGCTACAATCCAACCATTTTCATCCGTTACTTCCTCAAACCATTCTTGATAATATTCTTTATCACTGCTATGGTAATTTAATACATTTTCCGCAATTAATATAAATTTAAAAATCCCTTCCTTTTCTAATAAATCAATGATTTCTCGCTTGAGTTCCATGATGTCATTTTCTATGGCATCATTCCATTCTCCTATCAATTCAATAATAGCAAACTGTAATTCATAGTCTACGTAAATGATTTTAAGGTATAATGTTCTGCTACCAAAATCGTCCCATTGCGGATGAATAAAATAATTATAGACTGTTTGAGAAAATTCAAACTCAGAATAAGTGCGTCCATAAAAGGGAGAGCGTTTATCTTCTTCTGCTACATAAATATGTCTCCAATTGAAAAAAGGTTCTATTTCATGCATACTATTCGGTTCCTACCGATTCTACTGCTTTTTTAACGCTACCGTATTTAAGTAACAAGTCTTTTGCTTTTTCGTAATCACTTAAGCCCAAATTGTCCATAACCATTTTTACACCACGGTCTACCAATTTGATATTACTCAATTGCATGTTGACCATTTTATTGTCCTCTACACGACCTAATTGTATCATGATGGCGGTAGAAATCATGTTCAAGACTAATTTTTGGGCAGTACCACTTTTCATGCGCGTACTACCTGTAACAAATTCTGGTCCTACAACCACTTCTACCGGAAAATCTGCTGCTTCAGAAATAGGTGAGTTAGGATTACAGCTTATACTGCCAGTAATAATCCCTCTTTTTCTACATTCTTTTAAAGCGCCAATTACATAAGGAGTAGTTCCACTAGCAGCAAGTCCAATCACTACATCTTTGTCGTTGATGAAGTGTTTTTGCAAATCGCTCCAGCCTTCATCTGCACTGTCTTCTGCAAATTCAACTGCTTGCGTAATGGCTTTTTCGCCACCTGCAATTAAGCCAATGACTAAACCATAAGGAACCCCATAAGTAGGCGGACATTCGCTTGCATCTAATATACCCAATCTTCCACTAGTGCCAGCCCCCATATAAAATAATCTCCCGCCTTGCAACATTTTGTCTGCAGTAGCTGCAATCAATTTTTCAATCTGTGGAATGGCTTTTTCAACAGCTTCGGGTACTGTTTTATCCTCTTTATTTATATTGGTTAAAATTTCTTGAATACTCATTTTTTCTAGGTCATTGTACCTAGAAGCCTGTTCTGTGACTTTTATGAAATTACCCATATTGCTTATTGTTTATGAAATGCCACCAAACCGGGCATTGGGGTCTTTAAAACTTTACCCAATTCTAACTCGTAACTATTGCAAAGTTCCTTTAAAACATCTCTAAAACCAAATCCAACACTGCCCACAAAATGGATAGGTTGGGTCCAGCTTTCTTTGAATTTGTATAAATGAGTGAAGAAAAAGTCGTTTAAGCCGTCTTCAATGATATTTTCTATCATAAAATGGCCTCTATTCTCGGCCAAAAAGATAGCAAAAGAAGCCATATAACGGTTTGCCAAGGGTTTCTTATATATATTTTCGAGAATACTGGCATGGGTTTCTCCAAAGCGTTTCTGAAACCTAGACATCAAGTCTTCATCAAATGTTTTATACAAATAATACTGAATTACTTTTTTACCTAAATAAGCACCAGATCCTTCATCGCCAAGCACATATCCGAGGCCAGGGCTAATGGAAACGATTTTTTTACCATTGTAATAACATGCGTTAGATCCTGTGCCTAAGATACAGGCAATTCCTTTTTTGTGGCCACAAGAAGCGCGTGCAATACCCAATAAATCTGTATTGATGGTTGTTTTGGTTTTTGGAAAAAGGGTTTTAAAAACCTTTTTCATGATGTCTATATTGGCTGGATTGCCAAGCCCTGTTCCATAAAAATGGAGCTCATCTATGGGGGTGTTTTTTATTTTGGGTAAAAGTTGTTTGGATAAAATTTGAATCATTTCTTCTCCAGTTACAAAATAGGGGCTCATAGCTGGGGTTAGCACGGTTTTTTTCTTGCCGTTTACTAGTAAACACCACTCGCATTTGGTAGAACCACTGTCGGCAATTAATATGGCAGGCATAGGAAAGGTTTAATTCGGCAATAAATATAGATATTTGCATGCTTACATGACGTATAATTTAATGTGTATTTATGGGTTCTAAGAAACTGCAGGTTTGGCTACCGGTTTTATTTGCCATTGTGATGATTGTGGGAATGCTGATTGGCTTTCAATTAAAGGAAAAGACCATGTCTCCTTTATTCTTTAAAAGTTCAACTCGATCTTCAATACAGGAGTTGACCGAATTGATTAAAAATCGATACGTTGATAAAGTTTCAGAAGATAGTATCAATGGGTTAGTAGCCAATGAATTGCTAAAACATTTGGATCCGCATTCAGTTTATATTCCTTCTTCTGACCTTTCTGCAGCGAATGAAGATATTATGGGGAATTTCCAAGGCATTGGAATAGAGTTCCGACAAATGAACGATACCGTAAATGTGATGAGTGTTATTTCAGGAGGCCCTGCAGAAAAAGTGGGATTAATGGTAGGTGATCAATTGATTTTTGTAAATGATACCGTAAATATTTCGGGGAAGAAACTTGATGGTAATGCTATCCGAAAAATTTTCAGAGGTCCAGCAGATTCTAAGGTTAAAGTGAAGTTTCTGCGTGCAGGCAAAATGCAGGAAGCGGTAATTACCCGAGGTAATATTCCAGTTAGCTCAGTTGATGCAGCTTATATGATTGCACCTAAAGTGGGTTTTATACGGTTGAATAAATTTGCAGAAAGAACGTATGAAGAGTTCATGACCGAGCTAGAAAAATTACAGGCGCAAAAAATGCAGAGCCTAATTTTAGACTTAAGAGGAAATACCGGCGGGTTAATGAAAGAAGCCGTTGATATGGCAGATGAGTTTTTAGAAGACAATCAATTAATTGTATACACAGAAGGAGAAAATACCCCTAGAACAGAATTCACTGCCAAGCGTCCTGGGCTTTTTGAAAAAGGAAAGTTGGTGGTTTTAATTGATGAGTCCTCTGCATCGGCTAGTGAAATTTTAGCAGGTGCTTTGCAAGATTGGGACAGAGCTACCATTATGGGGCGTCGTTCTTTTGGTAAAGGATTAGTGCAGCAACAATTTCAGTTGAGTGATGGATCCGCTGTGCGATTAACAGTAGCTAGGTATTTCACTCCCTTGGGAAGAAATATTCAAAAGTCTTATGCTGAAGGAATTGATAAGTATAACGATGAATTACTGGGCCGTTTTCATCCAACAGATTCAAGCGCTAAAAAAGATTCTTTAGCTAGGTCTGTAAAGAAATACAAAACGCCTGCGGGTAAAATGGTTTTTGGCGGTGGGGGGATTACACCCGATACTACGGTATTATTTGATTCTTCATTGTACACAAGGGCTGTGTTACAAGTGCTCATGACGAGTACCTTGAATGATTTTGCCTATTATGATTTTATTAGCAATAAGGCCCAATACAGTGCATATAAAGATGCTGTAAAATTTAATGCAGATTTCAAAGTTTCTGATGCACAATGGAAACGTTTTGTGCAATATGCGTCAAAAGAAGGCGTGAACTTTGGTGTAATTGATGACCGTAGTAAAGCATTTATTTTAAACAGAATTAAAGCTTTAATCGCCAGACAAATCTGGAGAGCCAATGGTTATTTTGTAGTTGCGAATGATGCAGATATGTTAGTGGGTAAAGCGGTTAAAGTGGTTCAATAGCATTTTGCTATTAACTTTATCTCATGCGTCATTTTTTCTTATTAGTTATTTTGATGGGTACAGTGCTACAAGTAAATGCACAGCAACCCAAATTGGTTTCTATTTTAGAAGTGCCTGGGAAATTTGAATATGCTCGTGTTCAAGAAAAAGGAATTTCAGTATTACCCAGTGGAAGATATATCAGCCCAGCAGGCGAAATGATTCGGATTACTCATGATCCATTTGGAATGCGTGTTTCGCCAGATGGTAAAAAAGCAGTTACTCTACACAATGGTGTAATTACCATTGTTGACATTGAAACCATGAATGCTACTAGGGTTCCTTCTTATGATAAAAAAATTACTTCTCCTTTTTCCAACGGCTCTTTTTTAGGTGTTGATTTTGGCAAGACTTCAAATATTGTCTATTTAAGTGGGGGAGATAATGGAGCAGTGTTGGTTTATGATATCAATACCATGAAACGCTTAGATTCTATTTCATTAAATGGTAAAATAGGGAAGGATTTATTTGAAGACAGTTTTACTTCAGATTTGTTATTTAATGAAGAGAAAAATGAATTGTTGGTATTAGATAAAGCCAATTATAGAATGGTAAGAATTAATCTTAGTACCAAACAAATTGAAGCATCTATACCTTGCGGGCGGCTTCCATTTGGTTTGTCTATAAGTCCTAATAAACAATTTGCATTTGTAGCTAATGTAGGAATGTATGCATATCCATTGGTAGAAGGAATGACTGAAATAAATTATGATTCATTAACTATTCCTCATCACCCTTATGGAGATAATACCAAGGAATCCATTAATGGAACGGTTATAGATGGAATAAAAATTCCTGGTGTTGGCAGCCCTAATTCACCTGAGGCAATGAGTGTGTTTGTGATCGATTTGAAAAGCAATAAAGTGTTGAGTAAATTAAAGACTGGGCATCAAATTGGTGAATTAATTGAAGACATTGAAGTGGTTGGTGGTGCAAGCCCTAACTCTATTGCAGTAGGGAAAAAATACGCATATATATCTAATGCAACCAATGATAATATCAGTGTGATTGATTATACTACTCAAAAAATAGTAGGCCATATTCCGATTAAAGTAAGTGCAACAATTGATCAATTCAGGGGGTTATTGCCATTTGGGTTAACATTGAGTAATGACGAGAAAAAATTATTTGTTGCTTTATTAGGATTTAATGCAGTGGCAGTAATAGATATTGAGTCTTCAAAAACAATCGGCTTAATTCCTACGGGATGGGGCCCTTCTAGAGTGATGTTGGGTAAGGATGAAAAGGAAATCTATATCATTACCGCACGAGGTTTAGGAGCAGGTCCTAATGGAGGTGCTGGGTATAAGAAACCCATACAGGGAACTTTTATAAGTGATTTGCAATTAGGTTCTTTTCATAAAGTAGCAATGCCCGATTCTATTCAGCTAGTTAAATATACGGCTACCGCATTGTCTAATACATTCTTTAAATCAACGGTATCCCTCAATCAAAATCCTTTGCCTCCATTGCCAAATGCTTATCAAAGCCCTATTAAATATATTGTTTACATCACTAAAGAGAATAGAACCTATGATGAAGTATTTGGACAAATTAAAGAAGCGAAGGGCGATAGTTCCTTGGCTAGATTTGGTGTAAACAATGCCTATACATTGTTGGCGAATCAACGAGAAAGATTCAAAGGAATGAGGGTCACTCCCAATCATCATAAAATTGCTCGTCAGTTTGCATTCAGTGATAATTTTTATTGTGATAGTGATGCCAGCATTCATGGACACCATTGGATGATGGGAGTAATACCCAATGAATGGGTTGAAACCAATTCAAGTGTGAGTAAAACGGCTAAGCTATTTTCATCAGCACCAGGAAGAAGATTTCCAGGATCAACCGGCAGTATGGATCCAGAAGACTTTGCAGAAGCAGGAGGTATTTGGGAGGCTTTTGAGAGAAAGAAGAAGCAATTCTATAATTTTGGTGAAGCCAATGAAACAGCACATGTTAGAGAAGAATGGTATGATACAGCAACAGGAGCAGGGCATGGTGTGATGGTGCCGATGCAAAAAGCATTATTCCCAAAAACAAGTAGAAACTATCCAGGATACAATACCAATATACCCGATCAGTACAGGGCCAATCAGTTCGAAAAAGAATTTACACGCATGTGGATTTCAGGTAAAGCTGAAATGCCCCATTTAATGACCATTCAATTGCCCAATGATCATATAGCCAAAGCAAGACCAGAAGATGGATATACAAGTGCGCACTCGTTTATGGCAGATAATGACTTAGCATTGGGTAGAATACTTCATTTCTTGTCTAGAACTAAGTATTGGAAAAACATGTTGGTCATTATTACTGAGGATGATCCACAGGGAGGGGTAGATCATATAGATGCCCATCGCTCTATTTTAATGATGGCTGGCCCATATGTTAAAAAAGGACATATCAGTAATACACATGCTAATTTTGGATCTATTTTAAAAACGATTTACAATATTGCTGGAGTACCATACGTAAATCAATACGATGTAACTGCCACTTTATTACAAGACTTTTTTACCGATAAGCCAGACTTTACACCGTATACATTAGAAATGCACGACACACGTATTTTTGACGTAAATAAAGCAATGAAAAAATACAAGACTACCATTGATTGGAATAAAATTATCAAAGGGCCTGAAATGGATAAGCTAGAAGATATGCGTGCCGACCATTATCGTCAACAAAAACAAGCCATCATAATAAAGTAATCGGATGAGAAAATTAGTTTTTACGTTTGTAGTATTTACAGTGAGTATTTCAACTTATGCTCAAAATGATACTGCTATTTTGTTGCAAGATGTTATGGTTACTGCAACAAGAAATAAACAGACTAGCTTATTAAGTCCTTACTCTGTAAGCAAATTGTCGATGCAAGGACTGCAACAATTTCAACCAAGAACAAGTCCTGAAGCATTGGTTGGAACTGCTGGGGTATTTGTTCAAAAGACCAATCATGGTGGTGGCTCACCTTTTGTTCGTTCATTAACCGGGAACCAAAATTTATTAATGATTGATGGCATACGTTTGAATAATGCCACTTACCGATATGGGCCTAATCAATACTTTAATACGATTGATTTATTTTCTGTTGGATCAATAGAAGTTGCAAGGGGTACAGGGTCTGTTCAGTATGGTTCTGATGCCATGGGGG
Organism: Sediminibacterium sp.; assembly: GCA_040403845.1. GTDB lineage: Bacteria > Bacteroidota > Bacteroidia > Chitinophagales > Chitinophagaceae > Sediminibacterium. The sequence continues at coordinate 5,322 of JBBAJU010000008.1, read as the reverse complement.
GAGTGATACAAGTATTTACGAAAGACCCTGGTTTTTCCGAAAAAGCTAAATGGTCAGGAAATATTATTGGAAGGGTATTGAGTAATGATGCTGAATATACAGGGAGAGCAGAGTTGGTTTACAGTACTGCTAAAACTGCATTGCAAATTGGATATACAGCAAGAAAATTTGGCGACTTGCCAGGTGGAGATACCACTGGAATTCAACACCCTAGTGGGTATAAAGAAAATGCTTTTGATGCCAAATTTAAATGGCAATTAAACAAACAATGGTTACTCACAGCTGCACATCAACAAATGCAACAAAATAATGTGCCACTCTATCATCGGGTAGCCTTAGAAAATTTTGCTTATTATCAATTTGATCCACAACAAAGAAGCTTGAGTTATTTAAAAATGGAAGGGAAAACGCAGAACCCGCTTTTGTCTAAGTTAAGTTTTACTGCGTCATCACAAGTAAACAAAGAGCGCAGAAATTATTGGAGAAATAGAAATGCAAATCGATTCATAGAAAATGATCGGGTGAATACTTTAGGGCTTACTGCTGATATTTTTTCAGTTATAAATCCTAATTGGACTGCTAATTCAGGTGTAGAGTATTATACCGATCGAGTTGCAAGTGCAAAACAGCAGATAGCTATTGCTAATGGGGCAACGGTGAATCAGCGTGGCTTATATCCCAATAATGCCAGCATGCAAAATTTCTCTGTATACAGTTTACATCATCTGGCATTGGGTAAGTTTACGATAGAAGCAGGATTAAGATATAATTCGTTACAAATTGAGGTGGATACTGCAATAGTGAAACCTTCTTCCTTGGTATTTAATGCAGCATTATTGTATCAAATAAGCAAAACACAATCGTTGTATGCTTCTTATAGTACTGGATATAGAGCCCCAAATATTGACGATATGGGTACACTGGGTTTAGTTGATTTTAGGTACGAAGTGCCAGCTTATGGATTAAAGCCAGAAAAGACTTTTAATACAGAGTTGGGGTATAAAATCCACACTAAGAAAGTTCAATTGTCTATGGCATTTTATTATATGCATTTAACCAATATTATCAATCGCATACAGTTGGTTGGTCAACAAGTAGGCGGGTATAATGTATATATTAAAGAGAATAACCAAGAGTCATTCATAAAAGGTTTAGAATACGATTTACAAATTGCGTTGACAAAAAAAATATTGATTAGTAGTAATGGTGCGTATTCATTTGGACAAAATACTACCAGAGCAGAACCAATGCGAAGAATACCCCCATTCAATGGAAGAACTTTTATTCAATGGACACAGTCAAATATTCAGTTAAGTCTTGAATATATTTATGCTGCAACCCAAAATCGATTAGCACAAGGAGATAAAGACGATAATCGTATTCCTAAAGGAGGAACCCCTGGCTTTGGTATTTTTCATTTTCATGCATCAACAAAATTGTTAGGAGTTCAATTTCGTTCAGGATTAACGAATATTTTTAATGCTGATTATAGAATGCATGGAAGTGGCATTAATGGTATGGGAAGGAATGTGTATATTTCTGCCCAATTTAGGTTTTAATGAAACAATTGCTGGAACAACTTTCTAATCGATTATCAGGAGAACTGTACTATGATTTAAGTGCAGAACACCAAATGCAGTTGATGGCTTATTCAACGGATGCTTCAGTTTATCAAGAGAAGCCATTGGCCGTTGCAATACCCCAACACGATGAAGATATTAAAACAATCATAAGCTTTGCAAATGCCCATTCCCTTACAATTATCCCAAGAGCGGCAGGTACTTCCTTAGCGGGCCAAGTAGTGGGTAATGGGATTGTGGTAGATATTTCGAAACACTTTAATCAAATGATTGAAGTGAATATAGAAGAACGTTGGTGTAGGGTGCAGCCCGGTGTTATTAGAGACGATTTAAACCATTACCTAAAGGGATTTGGGCTGATGTATGGACCTGAAACCTCAACAGCTAATAGAGCGATGATTGGCGGAATGGTGGGGAATAATTCCTGTGGCTTGCATAGCATTGTATGGGGATCAGCACGCGATCATTTGATGGAGGCTTCGGTTATTTTAAGTGATGGTTCTACAGCTGTTTTTAAAGAGCTTGATTTACAGGATGCCGTTCAAGCGAATGGTTTAGAAGGGAGCATCTATCAAAGTCTTTTTGAACGCTTGAGCGATAAACAAAATCAAGCACTTATCCAGCAGAATTTTCCTTCCAAAGAAGTAGTCAGAAGAAATACTGGATATGCATTGGATTCCTTAATTGAGATGCATCCGTTTGTAGAAAACGGCAGTCCATTTAATTTATGCAAACTGCTTGCAGGTTCAGAAGGCACATTGGCTTTTATTACCGAATTAAAATTGAATTTATTACCACTGCCACCTAAAGAAGTAGGATTAGTGGTGGTACATTGTACTTCTTTAAGTCAATCCTTATATGCCAATATTGAAGCATTAAAACATGGACCCATGGCGTCGGAATTGGTAGATAAAATGATCATGGATTTTACCATCGGTCATCCTGAATACCAAAAGAATCGATTCTTTATAGAAGGCGATCCTGCTGCACTGTTGATGGTAGAATTCATGGAAGACACTAAAGCAGCATTGGATCAAAAAATTACAGCTACCATTGAAGCATTAACCGTTGCATCATTAGGGTATGCATTCCCAGTATTATATAATGCTGATACCAAATATGCTTGGGATATTAGAAAAGCAGGTTTGGGTTTGTTGCGAAATTTAAGAGGAGATGCACAGCCAGTGAACTTAATTGAAGACTGTGCAGTATCTACCAATGATTTACCCTTATATATTGCAGATTTACAAGCGCTCTTGGCAGAACATGGGGTAACGGCATCTTATTACGCACATGCAGGTGCAGGAGAATTGCATGTAGAGCCTATCCTTAATTTAAAATCAAGTGAAGGGGTTCAACAGTTTAGGACAATACTCAAAGACACTGCTGCATTAGTTAAAAAGTACAATGGGTCTTTATCTGGTGAGCATGGGGATGGAAGACTAAGAGGGGAGTTCATTGCATCCATGGTGGGTGAGGAAACCAATGATTTGTTTAAGCAGGTTAAGACCATATTTGATCCTAAAGGAGTATTTAATGCAGGGAAAATAACTAATACCCCTGCAATGGATACCCAATTGCGAATGAATCAACATCAGCCCATTAATTTGGGTAAAACCTTGTTTGATTTTTCTGCGGATGAAGGCATTTTGCGATTAGCAGAAAAATGTTCAGGATCTGGCGATTGTAGAAAGTCTGAAATAAGTGGGGGATTAATGTGCCCAAGTTTTATGGCCACTCGTAGCGAGAAAAATACCACAAGGGCAAGGGCCAATGTGCTGAGACAATTCTTGAGTGATCCCAATGATGCAACACCCTATAATCATGCAGAGATCAAAGAGGCAATGGACTTATGTTTGAGTTGCAAGGGGTGTAAAATTGAGTGCCCATCAAGTGTAGACATCACTAAAATGAAAGCAGAGTTCTTGCAACATTATTACGATGCGAATGGCACTCCATTCAGGTCTAAATTGGTAGGGAATTTTGCGGCACAAATGAAGTTGGCTTCTTTGTTTAGACCGATCTACAACTTTATTTTTGGGACAACTGTTTTGCGGAAAATGGCTAATCAATTTGTCGGTTTTCATCCAGAACGATCTGTGCCTTTGTTGGGAAAATTTCAACTTAAAGAATGGCATCGTAATCGCGCAGCTCAGCATCAAAAGAAAGTATATTTTTTCTGTGATGAGTTTACCAATTTCTTAGATAGTTCTATTGGACAAAAAGCTATTTTATTATTGGAGCAGTTGGGTTATCAAGTAATTATTCCAGAACATTTAGAGAGTGGACGATCCTATTTATCAAAAGGGTTATTGCGTAAAGCAGCAACAATTGCTAACCAAAATATTCAGTTATTGTCTCCATTGGTTTCCGCGGATATGCCTATCGTGGGTATTGAGCCATCTGCTTTGCTAACACTTAGAGATGAATACAAAGATTTAGCGAGCCCCGAACATAAGGCAGCTGCAATCCACCTTGCCCAATATAGTTTTACTATTGAAGAATTTATTGCGAAAGAAATAAATGCAGGGAATATTCAATCTAGTGCATTTACAGAAGAAGCAAAGCATGTTGCCATACATGGACATTGCTATCAGAAAGTATTGTCTTCACAAGATTTTAGTAAACAAATTTTGTCTTTACCCAAAAATTATACTGTTGAAATGATTCCATCTGGTTGCTGTGGAATGGCCGGTTCGTTTGGGTATGAAAAAGAACATTATGCAGTTTCACAAAAAGTAGGAGAGTTGGTATTATTTCCTGCGGTTCGCAACAAGGCTAAAGAAACAATTATTGCTGCTGCTGGCACTTCATGTAGACATCAGATTAAAGATGGAACTCATGTACACGCCTTACATCCAGTGGAAATATTGTATGGGGCGTTGGTGAAATAATGTTATTATTTAATTAAAATTTTATAGTTCCTCATTATTTTAAACCATATGCTTGGTCTGGTGTAATCTTTGTATTCTGTAAAAAAGATTACTAAGTGTATGAGTAAGATTGAACAATTAAAATTGGATTTAAACAGTACTAGAGCGCAGTTGTTAGGCCATCCAGTTTATGCTAGCATTAATGATTTGTCTGGACTAATGCATTTTACCCAGTATCATGTATTTGCTGTTTGGGACTTTATGAGCTTATTAAAGTCTTTGCAAATTAATTTAACCTGTGTTCAATTGCCTTGGATGCCAAAAGGCATTGCGAATACAAGGTATTTAATTAATGAAATTGTTGCTGGTGAAGAGTCGGATATTGATGAAGCTGGCAATCGAATTAGCCATTTTGAATTGTATTTAAAGGCCATGGAACAAATGGGTGCAAGTACCCAATTATTGGATATTTTATTTACTCAAATTCAGTCAGGCAAACCCATTCAACAAGCCATTGCTGATGCAAATATTCCAACAGAAGTGAAAACGTTTTTACAATTCACTTTTGATATTGTGGAGAATCATCCGATTCACGTACAGGCTGCTGTGTTTACTTTTGGCAGAGAAGACCTTATTCCTGATATGTTTATAAAAATCTTAGATAAAATTTATACCGATCACCCCGAGAAGGTTTCTATTTTCAAATATTATATTGAAAGACATATTGAAGTTGATGGTGGGCATCATAGCCAATTAGCCATTGAAATGGTGGAGTCTTTATGTGGAGACGATGAAACCAAATGGGCTGAAGCAACAGCTGCATCAATCCAATCATTACAAGTTAGATCTTGTTTGTGGGATGGGATAGT
>JBBAJU010000007.1:69006-82777 GCA_040403845.1 Sediminibacterium sp. | reverse complement strand
CTTTGCGTTAGGTTTTATCATTGTTTTAGTTTCTTGTAAAAAAACGGAAACTCCATTAACTCCTCCGCCGGTTATTGTTCCAGAAGAGTCAATCAAGTTCACAACAAATTTGGATACTGGTACGGTTAATGTAAAAGACACTATGGCACTAGTCGTGTCAGTAAATTCGAAAATTCCTGCAGCAGGTCTACTCTATTCAATAACTGCAACATGGACTGATAGTTCAAAACAAATATTTAAACTTGACACTAGTTTAAGCTCATCAACCTTAAGTCAAAATATCCCGGGATTCAAAAAAACAGGAAATTATACTTTATCAATAAGTGTTACATCTAAATCAACTACAACTAATTCACTTTCAAAATCAATTTCTTTATCTAGAAATAATATTATTTTATATACAACTACAATTCCCCTACAAATTAGCGGTGTTAGTAATTCTAACTTAATGACCGGTATAAATGGGAGTGTATCAGGAACAATCTATACAAAAATTAATGGAAGGGAACATCTTATAGTCTCACCCACATTATTTTTTAGTTATCCATTATTACCTGCACTGAATTTTATAAAAAATGGAAATACTTGGTCATTTGAAAATTCATATACCTCAGGTGCTATGGGTGCAGGACGTAATTATGAATGTATAGATAGTATAAATCAAACATGGGTGTATGCTGATCATGGTTTAGAACTTTCTTCAGGTACATGGCCCCATGGTAATATAATTTTAATGAAGTCCACGGGAAATGCATTGTCATTTAGCAATATTTCAATTGCTAGAAGTTTTTATCATTCTGTATCAACAGGAGATTTAAATAATGATGGTTTAATGGATGTAGTGGGATTAAACATGGGTACCAAAGGCAATTGGTATGACAACTTACATACCTATTTGCAAAATTCAGATGGTAGTTTTTCAGAAAACAGAACTATTTTGATGAGTAGTGCAGGAGGGAGGGGTGCAGGCGCTGTTTTAGTTAAAAATTTATTTGGTGATGCAAGGCCAGAAGTAATTAGAGCGGACTATGGTTTTAATCCAACTTTTTCTCAACCGTCAGATAGGTATAGTTTCATGATTTATGCTTACAATTCTTCAACCAATAAGTACCAGCTAAATAAAGATCCTGGCCCCCTAGGTGTTTTTACCAATAAAGACAGAGGTGCAACTTCGATAAAAGCTAATGATTTTGACAACGATGGAGATTTAGATATTGCAGTTGCAACTGAAGGAACAAATTTTAATGGTATTGAAATATGGCAAAATGATGGGCAAGGCAATTTTACACCTTCTACAAATAAAATCGAATTTACTTTTGATCAAATGCAATTCAGAGAGTTCAATGTTATTGATGCAAACAATGATGGATTTTTAGATATAGTACTCATGCCATTCCATTACGGTAAATTATTTAGAGTTGGCGGAAGTGGATTTAATTTGGGAACCGGAGGAGTTTATTTAAATAACTTACTTTGGATGAATAATAAAGGTTCATTCTCATTGTTAAATAAACAAATCATAGTTCCTAATATAAAACCTGCATACTTGAAAAGTGGAAAAATTAATGGACAATTTAAATTTATTGGACTTGAGACCAACTCATCAAATGCAAGTGTTAATTTGTATGAAATTCCGTTCACTTTCTAAGACGAGACAAAAGAAGGATTAATCATTAATTTTGACTTTTTAGCATAAAGATTATCAGGTGCATAAATATATAATAAGGAAGCACCTTTAATAGTTTGTATAATTTCTTTTACTTCACTTTGCGGAACTGCCGGACAACCCAAACTTCGACCTATATACCCTTGCTTTTTAATTAATTGTTCTGTTACATAATCGGCACCATGCATTACAATTGCTCTTTGTTTTGCATTATCATTAATGCCAGATTCAATTCCAGATAATTGCAAAGACATTCCATGTTTACCTTTGTAAATGTCACCAGTAATATAAAATCCTAAACTACTTTGATAAGATTCATTTCTGTTAGAAAAAGCTTTCGCAAACAAAGTTCCTGAGTTTCGACCATGGGCAACCAGCGTTTGAATCACCAGCTCCATTTTTTCCATATCAATAATAAATAATCTTTTTTCAGAACTTGGCTTACTAAAATCTGCAATGGTTAAATAGCGTAGATTGATTAATTGGCCACTTTTTTTCAATTTCTCATATCCCCCAATTGCATATTGGATAGCTTCTTTATTGATGCTAAATTTTTCTGATAACCAACTTACTTTTAACATCAAGCTTGTTATTGGGCTTGTTGTTTTTTTATTGAATGCCTGTGTGGTAAAACCAATCAAAAGCAGTAGAAGAAGAAATGTTTTTTTCATAGCGGGGGACTAGTGCACTTTAAAGCGGCATAAAAAATGCCTAGTTGCAAAATTAACCAGTTCTGGCTTAAATGCAGATTTCAAACTGTTAAAATGACTACTTATATGTTCGCTTGAGCACTTTTGGCAGATATATCCCGAACAGTTTTATCAATTTCATTGGTAGAAGTGATTACTATTTCTAGTAGTGAAATAGCCCCCATCATCCTTGCTAAAGGAGCTCTTACTACATGCGATTGAATCCATGATATTTCACGTAATGCTTTATTTTGTAATTCTACTGCAGCAATATTTTTTTCTAATTCGTAAATCAACTTCTTTTAAATTACTTATCTGATTAGACATTGCATCTGCACTACTTAAAATAACCGGAATAAATTTTGTTTTTTCATTTGCTTTCAATTACTTTTTCCATGACGCCATTTACTTCCATATGAATCACTAAATTGATTCCTTTTCGTTTGGTCTAAATGATTTTCACATTGCTGTAGTTCAATCCAACAAGTACTGCCTTCTCCCGGCTTACATTGAACTCCTACTTTACCCCCCATTAAGTCAATCAATTGTTTCACCACTGCTAATCCTAAACCAGTACCTTCAACGTTGGTTTTTTCTGCACCTATGCGTTCAAATGGTATAAATGGGTTTCCCCATTGCATTAAAATAAAGAATACCAATTTTTATTTATGTTTCCTTAATAAAGACCTTTTTATCCATATGAACGCTATTTACTCGCGATTAATTGGAGCTAATCAAAATCTCACTACAATTATTTTGTTAATGTTTTTTAAAAGCAGCTTGACTACTTATTGCAATAAATGATTGGCAATTGAAAGACTGTATATTTGAACTCTATTATGCTTTATAAAATATTAACAGTTGCTGGCCTTGCTACTTTTGAAATTTATGCTGCCATTCCAGCGGGTTTTGCATTTGGTATTTCAGCTTGGACAATTTTTTTTGCAACAGTTGTTGGTGGCTTAGCTGGTGTATTTATTGTGGCTTTTTTAGGTAAGCAAATTCAACAATATCTCAACAGATTTAGAAAACCCAAAGCTAAAAAAGAGAACAAAAACGCACTTATTTTTAAAATCTGGGATAAATATGGTGTAATTGGGTTGGGTTTTTTTGGAACGCTTACCGTGGGGGCTCCTGTTAGTATTGGTGTAGGAACTGGTTTAAATGTTTCTATTCAAAAATTAATTATTTGGTGCTGCGCAGGGGTAATAACTCGTTGTGCTTTGTTTACAGCACTTGGTCATTTTGGGATGAAACTCATAAATTAGTTGAATGAAAGAGCCAATCAAGAACATCATATTTGACTTAGGAGGTGTTTTTTTAAATATTGATTTTCAGCTGACCAACCAAGCTTTTATTGAATTAGGAGTGCCTCATTTTAATGAAATGTTTACCCAACATTTTTCTAATCCTTTATTTGAGTTGCTTGAAACGGGCAAAATTAGCGAAGAGGAATTCTATGAGTTATTTAGACAGGAATCAAAGACAAATTTGACCAACCAACAAATTAAAACAGCTTGGAATGCTTTGTTGCTTGATTTTCCTAAAGAGCGGATTGATTGGCTTGAAACAATTTCGAATAAATACCGCATTTTCCTCTTTTCTAATACCAATCAAATTCATTACGATTACTTTATTCAAGATTTTGCCACACAGTTTGGTGGGAAAAATTTTGATTCATTTTTTGAAAAAGCCTATTATTCGCAATTTTTAGGGCTTCGAAAGCCTTATCCTGAATCTTTTCAGGCAATTTTGAATGAGCAAGGTTTTCAAGCTGGTGAAACCTTATTTATAGATGATACCATCAAGAATGTAGAAGCGGCTGAAGCATTGGGTTTGCAAACAGTTCATCTAAAACATCCTTTAACCGTTTTAGATTTAGGGCTTTAAGAACCCATTTTATTTCACTTCTTCAAAGTCTAAATAATCGTCCTTTTTTACGCTAGGTGTTGGGGTTTGTTTTTGCTGGTGCTGTTCTTGCTGACGGGCATATTCTTGTTGTTGAAAAGATTGCTGTTGCTGCATTTCAGACATTTTTCGCTTTATTTGACTAGCTGTTTTGCTCACTGGAATAACAAGTCCAAAAATGAAGCGGTACAGTAGGTAAATGGCTAAGGCCCAAAGTAATACTTTAAACATAAGGGCATAAAAGTAGCAATTAACCGAATATTGGGCTGTTAAAACACTCCGAAATCGTAGGAGCGGCAAAAATTTGGATTATAGGGTCTAATTATCGTATATTTGCATCAAGCTAAGAATCAACAGAAGGGAACGACTATCGTTCCCTTCTCCTTTTTTACCATGGCAACAGACAACAATATTAACCTAGTTGAGCAGTTTTTACAGACTATTTTGGCTGAAGAGCCTTTGTATTTTCTAGTTTCTGTAAAAATTAAACCCACCAATAATATCAAAATATTTTTGGATGGGGATCAAGGCTTACCCATAGAGAAATGCGTTTATTTTAATCGCAAACTCTATAAAATGATAGAAGAAGCAGGCATTTATCCTGAAGGGGAATTTTCTTTAGAAGTTTCTTCGCCAGGCATAGATGAGCCGCTTAAACTAACTAGACAGTACCAAAAAAATATTGGTAGGACCATTCAAGTGGTTTTTACTGATGATACTATAAAAGAAGGAGTGCTAGAAACTGTTGCAGAAGCCGATATAATTATTCAGTGCACCACTGGTAAAGGCAAAAAAGCAGTAACAGAGCAAGTACTAATTCCCTTTTCAAATATTAAATCAACAACTGTACAAATTAAATTTTAGCAGAATAAAAAAACAGCATTATGGCCAGTATCAACTTAATTGAGGCGTTTCAGGAGTTTAAAGACGCAGAAAATATTGATCGTCCCACGATGATGAAAGTGGTAGAAGACGTATTCAAAACCTTACTACGCAAGAAGTTTGGCGCAGATGATAATTTTGATGTTATCGTAAACGCCGAAAAAGGAGACCTTGAAATCATTCGTCGCCGTATGATCGTAGAAGATGGGGAAGTGAATGACCCATTGGCAGAAATTGCTTATTCTGAAGCTGCTAAAATTGAACCAGACTTTGAAGTAGGGGAAGAATTATACGAAGAAGTAGATATTCTTGATTTTGGACGCAGAGCCATTTTAGCCGCAAAACAAACACTTGCAAGTCGTATTAGCGATTTGAAAAAGAATGTGTTGGTTAAAAAATATGGTGATAGAGTAGGTGATATTATTAGTGCTGAAGTATACCAAGTTTGGAAAAAAGAAGTGTTATTATTAGACGAGGAAGGCAATGAATTAATCTTACCAAAGTCTGAACAAATTCCACAGGATTACTTTAAAAAAGGAGAGAATATCCGCGCGGTGGTTGCTCGTGTAGACATGAAAAATAATACACCTGTTATTATTTTGTCTAGAACAAGTCCAATGTTTTTAGCTAAATTATTAGAGATTGAGGTTCCTGAAATTTTTGATGGGTTAATTGCCATTAAGAAAATTGTTCGTGAGCCAGGCGATCGTGCAAAAGTGGCCGTGGAGTCATACGATGACCGTATTGATCCAGTAGGTGCTTGTGTGGGTATGAAGGGAAGCCGTATTCACGGTATTGTTCGTGAATTGAAGAATGAAAATATAGACGTAATCAATTTCACCACCAATATTCAGTTGTTGATTCAACGTTCATTAACGCCTGCTAAAATCAGCTTTATGGACTTGGATAATGATAAAAAGCAGGCCAATGTTTACTTAAAGGCCGACCAAGTGTCTTTGGCAATTGGAAGAAGAGGGGTGAATATTAAGTTAGCATGTGAACTGACTGGCTATGAAATTGATGTTTATCGCGAAGACGAGGAGATTTCAGACGAGTTTGATATTGATTTAGACGAATTTAGCGATGAAATTGAAACCTGGATCATTGATGAGTTTAAGAAGATTGGATGTGATACCGGACGTAGTATTTTAAAACTAACTGTAGATGAATTGGAGCGTAGAACCGACTTAGAGCGTGAAACAATCGAAGATGTTAGAAAAGTACTACAAGAAGAATTTGATAGAGAAGAATAAGCAGCCAATAACCACGTATATTTGTCAAGTATGCGTGGCTTAGTTGTAACGCATATTAGGACCCAAAAACAAAGAATGTCAGAACTGAAATTACCGAGACTGTTAGCAGCCGCCAAAGAATTCAATATTGGTCAAGATACCTTGATCGAATTCTTGGTGAAGAAAGGATTTAACAGAGATGACCTGAAGCCCACTGCAAAGCTTCAGGAAGACCATTACCGTGCCCTTCAGGCAGAGTTCCAAGGCGACAAAGTTGCTAAGAACAAAGCTGATCAAGTAGAAATACCAAAAGGTAGCCAAAGTGAGGCAAAGAAGAAGAAAGACGAAGAGGAAATCACTTTTAGAAAAGAAGAGAAAAAACCTGCTGAGCCTGTAGCCAAAGCACCTGTAGAAGCTGCACCTATTGTGGAAATTGCTCCTGTTCAAGACCCAATTGTTGAAGTAAGCATTCCTCCTGTAGCCAAAGCACCTGTAGAAGCTGCACCTATTGTGGAAGCCGCTCCTATTGCAGAAACTGCACCTGCGCAAGAGCCAATTAATGAAGCAGCTACTCCTCCTATTGTAGAGGCTGCTAAAGCACCTGAAATAACTAAAACTGAAGTTGCTCCAGTTGAAGGGCCAAAAGTGATTCATAAAATTGACCTTTCTGCGATTGATTCTTCTACCCGTCCTAAAAAGACGGCTAAAAAAGTGGAACCAACCCCAGAAAAGAAAGCAGATGCACCTAAGCCTGCAACAAAGACACCTAGCCCTGTTGCTGCAAAACCAGCACCAGTAGTACCTGCAGCGGTTGTTGCTCCTGCAACACCACCTCCACCTCCGGTGGTTGATGCTCCCCCTACTATTGAGAATATTCGTGCAGAAAAATTAGAAGGGCCTAAGATTTTGGGTAAAATCGAATTGCCTATAAATAGCGATACCCGTCCTAAGCCAATGGGCAGAGACGAAAAGCGTAAGCGCAAACGTATTCCTGTTGATAAAAAGGGTGAACCCAATAATGCCCCTGCACCAAAAGATGCAGATGGCAGACCATTAACAGGTCCGAATCGTCCTATTGTTCCTGCAAGAAATAACAACCCCAATGCTGGAAATGGCGGCGGTGGCGGTGGATTCAATAGAGGTGGTGGCGGTGGTCAAGGCGGTTTCAATAGAGGCGGCCAAGGCGGAGGAAATAACCGTAGAAATGATCGCAACGCTCCAAGGGTTGAAGACAAAGAAATTGATCAAAAAGCCATTCAGGAGAAAATCCGTGAAACACAAGCTAAGCTTGCTGGAACGGGTGGTAGAGGTAAGAGCCTGAAAGCAAAATATAGAAGAGCTAAACGTGATGAAGCTGCAGAGTCTACTGGTGATGAAATGATGGAAGACAACAAACTACAGGTGACTGAGTTTGTAACAGTGAGTGAGTTGGCCAACTTGATGGATGTGAGCTTTGCCGATGTAATTGGTAAATGTATGAACCTCGGCATCATGGTTTCGATTAACCAACGCTTAGACGCTGAAGTAATTGAATTAGTTTCGAGTGAATTTGGATTTGAAGTAGAGTTCATTGGTTTAGAAGATGCCGATGATTTAGATATGGACGATGAAGACGATGATGAAGCCGAAAAGACCGAGCGTCCTCCAATTGTTACCATCATGGGTCACGTTGACCATGGTAAAACTTCTTTACTAGATTATATCAGAAATGCAAACGTAGTTGCTGGTGAAGCCGGTGGTATTACACAGCATATAGGTGCATATGAAGTTACTTTACCGAATGGTAAAGCCATTACTTTCTTAGACACACCTGGTCACGAAGCCTTTACTGCTATGCGTGCGCGTGGTGCTAAAGTAACAGATATATCTATCATTGTTGTTGCAGCGGATGATGCGGTGATGCCTCAAACAAGAGAAGCAATCAGCCACTCTCAAGCAGCTTCTGTTCCGATGATTTTTGCAGTGAATAAGATAGATAAGGACGGAGCAAATCCTCAAAAGATTTACGAACAATTATCTCAAATGAATATTTTAGTAGAAGCTTGGGGCGGTAAATTCCAGAACCAAGAATTATCTGCTAAACAAGGGTTGAATGTAGATTTATTGTTAGAGAAAGTTTTATTAGAAGCAGAATTACTAGACCTTAAAGCCAATGCAAATAGAGAAGCAACTGGAACTATTATTGAAGCTTCTTTAGATAAAGGTAGAGGGTATGTAGCCACTATTTTGGTGCAGAATGGTACGCTACATCAAGGAGACTTGATTGTATCAGGTCAACATTATGGTAGAGTAAAAGCAATGTTCAACGAGCGTAATCAGCGAATTGAAACCGCACCTCCATCTACACCTGTAGTGATTTTAGGATTGAATGGTGCACCTCAAGCGGGTGAGAAGTTCAAAGTATTTGAAGACGAAGCAGAAGCAAAAGAAGTGGCTACTAAGCGTGCACAAATTTCTAGAGAGCAAGGATTACGTGCTCGTAAGCATATTACTTTAGATGAGATTGGTCGTCGTTTAGCACTTGGAAACTTTAAGGAATTAAATATCATCATCAAAGGTGACGTGGACGGTTCTGTAGAGGCTTTAAGTGACTCTTTACAAAAACTAAGTACAGCTGAAATTGCGGTAAGAGTGGTATTGAAAGGTGTTGGTCAAATTTCCGAAAGTGATGTATTGTTAGCAACAGCTTCTGATGCCATTATTATTGGATTTAACGTTCGTCCTTCTATGCAAGCCAATAAGTTGGCTGATACAGAAGGGGTTCAGATTAAGTTGTACTCGATTATCTACCAAGCCATTGACGAAATCAAGAGTGCTATGGAAGGTATGTTAGAGCCTAAGATTCAAGAGAAGATTACCGCTAACGTAGAGGTAAGAGAAGTCTATAAGTTTGATAAAGCCACTGTTGCTGGATGTTATGTATTGGAAGGTAAAATTGCTAGAAACAGTAAGATCAGAATTATCCGTGATGGTATTGTTGAGTATCCGAAAGGAGAAGGACAGGCAGCTGAATTGGGTAGTTTGAAACGCTTTAAAGATGATGTAAAAGATGTTTCCACCAATATGGAGTGTGGATTGACCATCAAAAATTTCAATGACCTCAAAGTTGGGGACATTGTAGAAGCTTTTGAAGAGGAAGAAGTGAAGCGTACTTTATAATTATTTGACCTTACTAAAGCCTCAAACCACGTGTTTGGGGCTTTTATATTTTGTTAAAAGCAGTTAAGGGCGTGTAAAACCGCTTTTGTTTGATTATTTTTATACTATGCAAGGGATGAAAAAAGCGTTCGTATTAGGAGCTATATTGGTAGTTGGCTTGAGCAACTCAGCAATTGCACAATCTAAAAAAGTAATTGCAGATAAAATTGTTGGTCAAGTAGGTGATAAAATTATTCTCCGATCTGAAATTATTAATACCATTGCGGATGCCAAGCGTCAAACGCAAGGTCAAGAAAATGTGGTATTGCCTAATGAATGTCAGGTTTTAGAAAGTCAATTGATTCGCAAAGCATTATTGCTTCAGGCTCAAAAAGATTCTTTAAAAGTAGAAGACGACGAAATTGAAGCAGAGCTAGATAATCGAATTAGACAGACTATTCAGCAATATGGCTCAAAAGATATTTTAGAAGAGATTGCAGGTAAAACTGTTTATCAGTTAAAAGACGATTTTAGAGAAGCATTTCGCGAACAAAAGTTAGCTGATCAAATGCAGCGTAAGATTGTTGACAATATTAAAATTACTCCTACTGAGGTTAAACAGTATTTTAGTAGAACGCCTACCGATAGTCTTCCTTTTTATGAGAGTGAAATTGAAGTGAGTCAAATTGTGTTGTATCCTAAAGCAAATAAAGACATAGAAGAGTATGTTGCAAAGCAATTGTACGATTATAAGAAACAAGCAGAAACCCAGGGTCCAAAAAAGTTTGAGCAGTTGGCGAAAAATTATTCTGAAGATCCATCTGTAAAGGAAAATGGAGGCCAATTCACGTTAAATCGTAACGATAAATTCTGGGATCCACCATTTTTAGCTGGAGCATTTCGATTAAAAGAGGGCCAGATTTCTCCTGTAATTAAAGGTAGGTTTGGGTTGCATATCATCATGATGATCAGCCGTTCGGGTGATGAGGCAATCATTCGTCATATTCTTCGTATTCCTCCTATCACTGATGATGAAATAAAAGAAACGGTTGATAAATTAGATACTATTCGAAATCAAATAAAAGCTGGTAAAATCAATTTTGCAGAAGCCGTAAGTAAGTATTCTGATGATGAAAATAGTAAGTTCACTGCGGGTTCTATTGTAGGACGAGATGGATCTACTTTTATCACTTTAGATATGTTAGACAAAGATATGATTAAGCCCATCAGTGAGTTGAAGCCAGGCGATATTTCAAAACCGCAGGTTTACATAGATGAGCAGCGCGGACGTAAATTGGTTCGTATCATATATTATAAATCTAAGAAAGATCCACACCGCGAAAACCTTAAAGACGACTATAATAGAATTGCACAACGCGCACTAGAAGATAAGAAAACCACTACCCTAGAAAAATGGTTTAAAGAGCATATTCCTACTTATTATGTGCTGATTGATAATGAATTCATGAAGTGCTCAGAGCTAGCACAATGGAAACAGGCTGCTGTGAATGCTGCAGAAGGTAGAAAACAATAGATTATTAAAATATTAATAATCAACCATTAAGAAAAGTGAACGCTTATCTTAATGGTTTTTTGGTGCCCAATATTGAACCAAGGAAAAGTTTTTTTGGAATATACATGTACATACATGTATATTTGCATGGTGAAATTAGAACAAGCCATACAAAGCAATAAATTCAAAAACGAAATGCATAAAGCAAGTTTGAATATTTTGTATACAGCTTGGTGGTTGAAGACGCAAATGAGTAAGGTATTAAAAGAGTTTGGGTTAACGCACGAGCAATACAATGTATTGAGAATATTAAAGGGGAAATATCCAGAACAGTTATGTGTAAAGGATATCAGCTGCAGAATGATTGAGAAGAGTTCTAATGTACCAAGAATTATTGATCGTTTGGTATTAAAGAAGTTGGTTAAACGTGCTGATTCTCCCACCGACAAAAGAGAAACGGTCACTACTTTAACCCAAGCTGGATTAGCTGTTCTTGCTGCATCTACCGAAAGCATCAATCAGCTAATGGATGAAATGGTGAAAATGGAAAATCAGGAAGCAGAACAATTGAATGTATTGCTAGAACGCTTGAGGGGAACGGAAGTATAATTTTTTTATCTAAATAGATGTATATACACATAAAATAATCATTATGAAAACAGTATTACACAAGGCAAACACAAGAGGTCATAACAGTTTTGGCTGGTTAAACAGCTATCATAGTTTTAGTTTTGGTCACTACTATAATCCAGAAAGAATGCATTTTGGTGCATTAAGGGTTTTGAATGATGATACCGTTGCACCGGGCATGGGTTTTGGAAAACACCCTCACGATAATATGGAAATTGTTTCTATTCCTTTATCTGGTGATTTGCATCACCAAGATAGTACTGGTAGAAACGAAATTATTCGTCAACATGATGTACAAATCATGAGTGCAGGCAGTGGTATTGCCCATAGTGAAATGAACGCCAATAAAGACCAGCCAGTAAAATTTTTGCAAATATGGGTGATGCCAAAGGAATTAAATATTAATCCAAGGTATGAGCAAAAATCCTTCAAGCCAGTAGATAGAACCAACCAGATTTTCACAGTTGTTGCACCGGACAATCAAGATGCTGTTTGGATTAACCAAGATGCTTGGTTTTCATTAGCCAATTTTGAAGCTGGTAAAAATGATGAATACTTTTTACGCCAAATGGATAACGGTGTATATGTATTTGTAATTAATGGATCTGTTAAGATTAATGATACCGTTTTACACGAACGTGACGGCTTAGGAATTTGGGATATCGGCTCTATTAAAATTGAAGCGAATACTAACACTGAATTATTATTAATTGAAGTTCCTATGAACATTAATGAAGCTTAGTATGAAAACAAGAACCATCGAAACAATTGCATACGGTCAACAAATGGATATGGGAGGATTCCCTATCCGTCAAGCCCTTCCCTCATCCAAAGCGGATATGTTGGATCCTTTTTTGCTCTTACATCATGCTAATATTAAAGTAGCAGAAAATGTAGACGTTAAAAATGCGGGCGTTGGTCCTCATCCGCATCGTGGTTTTTCTCCTGTTACCTTTATTTTTAAAGGCGGCGTGCATCATCGCGACAGCAGAGGAAATAGCCATATTGTGTATGAAGGTGGTACACAATGGATGAATGCGGCTATGGGGGTAATTCACAGTGAAAGACCGCCTGAAAATATTCATGAATTAGGAAGTACGCAGGAATTGATTCAACTGTGGATCAATACACCGGCTGCCAATAAAATGGATGCACCTGCATATATACCCGTTACGAAAGAAGATACCCCTGTTGTTATTTCTGAAGATGGATTAACCAGTATTCAAGTTGTTGCGGGCGAGTTGGATGGGATTAAAGGGGCTATTGTACCTCAAACTCCTATCAATATGTTTACTATTCATATTAAAAAGGGAGGTTCTTATTTTATTCCTTTTGCAGCATCACACAATGCCTTTATTTATGCTTTAGAAGGTAATATTAAAATAAATGAGCAAGATGAATTACCCGCATTTTATATGGCTTCTTTCCATAAAGATGGAGAGGGTGTTCAAATTACCGCAACAGCGGATAGTATTTTATTAATGGGAACTGGGGAGCCTTTGAATGAACCAGTCGTATCTCATGGACCTTTCGTTATGAATAATCAAACCCAATTGCTTGAAGCTTTTAGAGATTATCAAATGGGTAAGATGGGCGTCTTAATAGAAGAATAATAATTTAAACAATCAAATCATAAATCTAAAAAATCAAAAATGGCAACTTACAAAATCGACCCAATGCACAGTGAAATCACTTTTAAAGTGAAGCACTTAATGATCACCAATGTAACTGGTAGCTTTCAACAATTTGACGCTACATTAGAAGCTGATGCCGATGATTTTAGCGATGCTAAAATTAGCTTTGAAGCTGCTATCGACAGCATTTCTACCAACAACGAACAAAGAGATACGCACCTTAAAAGCGATGATTTTTTTGCTGCAGCTACTTACCCTAAATTAAGTTTCGTATCTACCTCATTTACCCACAAATCTGGTGCTGAGTACGCGCTTAAAGGAGATTTGACCATTAAGGGTAATACCAAACCAGTAGCATTAGCGGTAGACTTTGGTGGTAGAATGACCGATTTTTATGGCCAGGATAAAGCTGGTTTTGAAATTACGGGTAAAATCAATCGCAGTGAGTTTGGCTTAACCTGGAGTGCGGTAACTGAAGC
>JBBAJU010000007.1:0-68906 GCA_040403845.1 Sediminibacterium sp. | reverse complement strand
TTTTCTTCGGTGGATCAAACCCCCGAAGCGTATAAACCACTTACAAAAAGAATGTTCGCCGCTAATGCGTTTATTTTGGTTACTCCAGAATACAACGGCAGTTATGCTCCCGCCCTACAAAACTTGTTAGATCATTTTCCTAAACAAGCTAGAAAAGCGTTTGGTATTGTTACTGCTTCTGTTGGACCAATGGGTGGTATGCGCGCATCTCAACAAATGTTGTTATTGGTTGCAGGGCTTTTTGGTATTGCTTCTCCAAATATGCTGATTATTCCTCAGGTGGATAAAAAATTTGACGGAAACGGTCAATTGTTGGATCTGGGTTTTAAACCTGCCATCGACAATTTTACCAAAGAATTACTTTGGTTGGCAGGTAATCTTCAGCCAGAGTCGGTTGCCGAAAAACGGACTGTATATAATTAATTTTTAAAAGGGTGGCGGAGTTGTAACTTCGCCATTCCTTTTTATATAGCACCATGAGCGATGAAATAAAACACGAATGTGGCCTGGCTTACATTCGTTTACGCAAGCCCTTCTCTTATTACCTCCAAAAACATGGAACGGTAACTTACGGCTTAAATAAGCTGTACCTTTTAATGGAAAAGCAACATAACCGAGGCCAAGATGGTGCAGGTTTAGCAATGGTTAAATTGAATATTGAACCTGGGAATCCTTACTTACACAGAATGCGCAGTAACGCTCCACAACCTATTGCAGATTTGTTTTTTAAGATTGGTCAAGAAGTTCAAGAGCTAGAAAAATACCAGCCAGATATTAAACAGCATCCTGGTTTAATGAAAGGCCATCTTCCTTTTCTAGGAGAGCTGTTATTAGGGCATTTGCGTTATGGTACTCAAGGAAAAAACAATGTAGAATTTTGTCATCCTTTTATTAAGCGTGACCTAATGCCCGGAAAGAATATTGCATTAGCAGGCAACTTTAACCTAGTTAATACCGATGATTTATTTGAACAAATTGGGGTGAATCCGGGCGACTTTCAAAAACAAAGTGATTTGGCTGCCATGATGGAAGTAGTGCATCATTATCTTGTAAAAGAAGATGATGCTAATCCAAACAATGCCAATATTACCAATGTACTTAAAAACGCTACCCCCATTTTTGATGGTGGATATACCATTGGAGGTTTATTAGGCAATGGGCATAGCTTTGTTATGAGAGATGCACATGGTATTAGACCGGCCTATTATTATATCAATGATGAAGTTATAGTTGCTGCCAGTGAAAGAGCAGCCATTAGAACCACATTCAATGTGGGGGAAAATGAAGTACAAGAATTAATGCCTGGTACTGCTTTAATTGTAGATGATTTAGGGAACTACCGAATAGAAAAAATATTAGAACCTAAAGAAAGAAGAGCCTGCTCTTTTGAACGTATTTATTTCTCAAGAGGAAGCGATGAAAAAATTTATAGAGAAAGAATTGCACTCGGCCATCACTTAAGTGAAACGGTGTTAGAACGTATTGCTTACGATTTAAAAAACACCATCTTCTCTTATATTCCTAACACTGCTGAAGTAGCATTTTATGGATTGGTGAAGGGGATGGAAGAATACCTCAATAAAATAAAAGTTGAACGTATATTGAGTTGGGGTAATGATTTTACGCCAGACAAGTTAGAAGAAATGGTGAATAGAAAAATTCGCCAAGAAAAAATTGCCATTAAAGACGTTAAACTAAGAACGTTTATTACCGAAGATGCCAACAGAAACGAAATGGTACAACACGTGTACGATATCACGTATGGCACTGTTCGTAATAATGAAGATACTTTAGTGGTGATTGATGATAGTATTGTAAGAGGAACTACTTTAAAAGAAAGTATTATCAGAATGCTTTCAAGATTAAATCCTAAAAAAATAATTGTGGTGTCTTCTGCGCCTCAAATTCGATACCCCGATTGTTACGGGATTGATATGAGTAAGTTAGGAGACTTCATTGCATTTAGAGCGGCTATTGCTTTGTTAAAAGAGCGCAATATGGAAGATGTGCTTGATCAGGTACGTGATCAAATCATTGCACTTGAAAAAAACAATGCATTGCATACTGAGAATGTAGTTCGCCAAATTTACAAGCCATTTACTACCCTAGAAATTTCCGATAAGATTGCACAGCTCATTACCCCAGAGGGAGTGAATGTGCCCGTGGAAGTCATTTATCAAACCATCGAAGACTTGCATGAATGTTGTCCGACTAATACGGGTGATTGGTATTTTACAGGTAACTATCCTACGCCAGGCGGAAATAAAGTGGTGAATAAAGCTTTCTTAAATTATCTGAGTGGTAAAAATGTAAGAGGGTATTAATTAAGGAAGTATATAATTTTCGTAAGCAAAGCTAACCAAGTGTGTTAGGTTCTTCACGTTGAAACGTTTGTACAAAGGTTGTATTCTTTTTCCTTTCCGGAAATAGTAAGAAATTTTTGTACTGCCTTGTTGATCACTTTTTCAAACTCCTCTTTGTCTGGGCCATGCACATCATATCGCATGACCATTCCTAAATGTAAGTTTCGATTAATCCTGAATCTTCCAATAATATTATCAACCAATCCATCTTCGTCTACTGAGAGTATTCCTATTTTAACTTCCATGGGAACCATGGTTCCATCTCTGTGAATTTTTTTTAATTCAACTGTGAAACTATAATTTTTTATACCTGTTTTTTTACTTAGAATAAATTCAATGGTTTTTGCATTTATCTCGTGTGCAAATGCAACATAGCTTGGATCAGTTTGTTTGATAATAGTTTGAAGGGTGATTTCTTCGTCTTTAAAACCCAATGTTCCTTCCCAACCATCTGCATAAATCAACTTCTTTTCTTTAAAAGAATAGATATAAATGGCTTCGTCTGGAAATCGAATTAAGCTTCTTTTATATTACTTAAAAAGACTGCTATTGGTATCGGCTGGCAAATCTGTTACGACTGATGGGTCTATTTCAGAGGTCTTATTCGATTTGTTCATACCTCAATATAATTAAAACTGAGTAATTACACAGTTGTTGGGACTAAACTATTGAACTAGTTTTGCGCTAATTAATTATCGGGGGGATATTTAATTCTAAGGTCGCAATCCGAAAGGTCAGCGGCCTTTTTTATACCCTATAGCAAATGGCGTTGATATTCATTCCTGCTCCTACCGATGCAAATAGGACAATATCTCCTTTCGATAATTCATGTTCATTTAGTTCACCTCTTTTTACTAAATCATATAAAGTGGGGATTGTAGCCACCGAACTATTTCCCAATTTATGAATACTCATGGGCATGATATTTACGGGAACCTCTTTAATACCGTAGAGTTTAAACAGTGCTTTAATAAATCCCTCATCCATTTTTTCATTCGCTTGATGTAGAAAAAATTTCTTCACTGCTGTTACTTCTACGCCACTTTTTTCTAAACAGGCTTTCATAGCTAGTGGTACGTTTTTAATGGCGTACTCATATACTTTTCTGCCTTTCATTTTAATATACCTAACAGCTGGATCTGCATCAGGTAAATAAGACTTACCCATTGTAATATACTTTAACTCATCATTACAATGACTCTGCATACTACTGGCAATGATACCTGAGTCTGTTTCATCCCCATCTACAGCTTCAATAATGGTGGCTCCTGCTCCATCACTAAAAATCATGCTATCTCTATCATATTGATCAATCACTCTACTGAGTGTTTCAGTTCCAATAACCAAGCACTTTTTGGCTAAACCTGCTTTGATGAAAGCATCTGCTTGTGTAACCCCTAAAATCCATCCTGGACAACCAAATAATACATCGTATGCAACACAGTTAGGATTAACAATACCTAAAGCATGTTTGATATGGGAAGCCAATGAAGGCACAGCATCAGATTGGATGGTATTCTTTAAAACATTCCCGAAATTATGTGCTACAATAATTTGATCGATGGTTTCAGGGTCTATGCCAGCGTCTTCAATAGCGTGTTTAGCCGCTATCGCGCCCATATCACAAGCGGTGAATTCATTGCCTGCATAACGGCGTTCTTCAATGCCTGTGATATCTTTAAATTTTTCAACTATTTCCGACGATGCAGTAGCTATTTTAATATGATCCTCCCCATAAAAATCTTGCGATGCAAAATCTTTATTCGTTTTAATATGTGGAGGAATATAACTTCCTGTTCCAGTAATAACTGTTCGTATGGCCATCGTTCCTTATTTATAAGTATTGGTCGCCTTTATTGCGTTTTACCTCAGCAACATATTCTTTTATGGCTTGTTCTTTTTCTTTCTTACAAATCATTAGAACATCAGGAGTATCAACTACAATAAAGTCGTCTAATCCTTGTAAGAGTAATAGCTTTTCTTTTGGTGCTGAAACCATACACTTAGTAGCATCTATCACAATCACATTTTCTGATGCAACTGCATTACCTAAGTAATCTTTTTCTAAGTTATCATATGCACTATTCCAAGTACCTAAATCGCTCCATCCGAATGATGAAGGAATCACGTACACATTATCTGCCTTTTCCATGATAGCAAAGTCTATGGAAACATTGGTACAAAGCGGATAAATTCGGTTAATTGCTTCTTTCTCAGTTGGAGTATTAAAGTTGGCTTTTTCCGCATCAAACAATTCATACATTTCTGGCTGATATTGCTCAAATGCTTTCATTACATTTTTTACCTGCCATACAAAAATGCCCGCATTCCATAAGAAGTCTCCACTTGCTAAAAAGGTTTTTGCCAATTCTAGATTTGGTTTTTCGGTAAATGTTTTTACTTTATAAATTCCATCTGCCACTTGCATAGGTTCATGCTGAATATATCCATAACCAGTATTTGGATGCGTTGGCTTGATTCCTAAGGTTACCAAAGACTTAATATTCGATACAAAATCCAAAGCTTGTAATGTGATTGTTCTGAAATTTTCATTATCCAAAATCATATGATCACTTGGGGCTACAATTAAAGAAGCTTCAGGATCTTTTTGTAATAATTTGTATGAAATATAAGCAACACAAGGTGCTGTATTTTTTCTACTTGGTTCTGCAAGAATATTTTCAGGATTTAATTCCGGTAATTGTTCTTGCACAATGGAAACATATTCGTCAGAAGTTACAATGTATATATTTTCAGTTGGGATAAACGCCGCATAACGTTCGTAAGTCCATCTAATTAAGGACTTTCCGGTATTTAAAATGTCTAGGAACTGCTTTGGATAACTCGTTCTGCTCTGTGGCCAAAAACGGCTTCCAATCCCTCCTGCCATAATGGCTACATAATGGTGTTGATTCATAAAAAATAGGCTTTCTTGTGCGCTAAAAAAACGAACGCGTTGTAAACTTATTGCTTATTTTATACAATTCCTTCTCTAATTAAATCATGTATATGAATAATGCCTTTGTAACTGTTTTTTTCTGCTACCACTAATTGGCTAATATTGTGCTTTTTAAGTAGTTCTAATGCTTCTACTGCCATTGCTTCGGGATGGATTGTAATTGGATTATTAGACAAAATATCTCTTGCACAGATATGACTGATATCATTCGTTTTTTCTAGCATTCGCCTGAGGTCTCCATCGGTAATGATACCTTTTAATTCCAAATTTTCGTCAACCACGGCAGTCACTCCCATTCTATTTTGAGTGATTTCAACAATCACTTCTTTTAAAGTGGCTGTTAGTTGTACACTGGGTTTTTCATTGGCTTTTGATAAATCTTCAACCCGCAAATAAAGGCGCTTTCCCAAATTTCCCCCTGGATGAAATTTAGCAAAATCCCTGTTATTGAACTGATTCAGTTGCATTAAACAGACTGCTAATACATCTCCCATCACCATTTGTGCGGTAGTGCTGCTAGTAGGAGCTAGATTATTGGGGCAGGCTTCTTTTTCTACAGTGGTGTTAATCACTAAATTGGATTGCTTAGCAAGCGAACTGTCCATATTCCCTACCATTCCAATCAATAAATTTCCAAAATTGTTGATTAAAGGAATGAGCACTTTTATTTCTGGGCTTTCTCCACTTTTGCTAATGAGCATCACCACATCATCTTGGGTAATCATACCTAAATCTCCATGGATTGCATCTGCAGCATGCATGAACAATGCAGGTGTTCCTGTAGAATTGAGGGTTGCTACTATTTTTTGGGCTACAATAGCACTTTTGCCAATTCCACTCACAATTAATCGGCCTTTTGCCTCATGAATGGATTGAATTATTTTTTCAAAGTTTGAATCAATAAATGCTTTCAAACCCAATACGGCAGAAGCTTCTGTTTCTATTGTTTGTTGTGCTAGTGCTTGGATATGTGTATTCATGATTGGCAAAGGTAAACTTTAACAGCTTAGCAAGGGTTATGCATAAGGGATTCATTAACTTCGTTCCCCTTTTGCAAAAAGGCCTTGATTTCAATATAAATGTTGAAACATTCAAGGAAAAATAGCAAAAATTGTTTAACTTTTACAAGCATAGAATGTTCTTAGCTATAGAAAACTGATATCCCCTAATGGCAACTAGTACTACAAAAGCTCCGTCAAAGACTGTAATTAAAAAAACTGCTACTAAAAAGGCTGTTTCTTCAAAAGCTGTAGGAGCAACTCACCAATATCCCATTCACTCAGCTTTGGAACAATATTTTGGTTTCAAAGAATTTAAAGGAACACAAGAATCGGCTATAAATAGCTTGCTCGATGGGAAAGATACATTTGTAATCATGCCAACTGGCGGCGGTAAAAGCCTTTGTTACCAATTGCCCGCTTTAATATTGGAAGGCTGTGCCATCATTGTTTCGCCTTTAATTGCCTTAATGAAAAATCAAGTTGATTTAGTTAGGGGGTATAGTGAAAATGACGAAGTAGCTCATTTCTTAAATTCTTCATTAAATAAAGGGCAAACAAAAGCGGTCAAGGACGATTTAAATAGCGGAAAGACCAAGTTACTTTATGTGGCCCCTGAAACCCTAACGAAACAAGAGAACCTGGAATATTTTAGTGACCTCAAGATTTCTTTTTTTGCAGTGGACGAAGCACACTGTATTTCTGAATGGGGGCACGATTTCAGGCCTGAGTATCGTAGATTAAGAGAAATGATGGATATCATCAATCCAGATATTCCTGTTATTGCTTTAACAGCAACGGCTACACCTAAAGTACAAAGTGATATTGTAAAGAATCTGGGATTAAGAGACGCCAATATTTTCATTTCCTCTTTTAATAGAACCAATCTTTTCTATGAAATTTTACCCAAAATCCAAAAGGATCAAACGGTAAAAAGCATTGTAAAATTCATTAGTCAGCATAAGGGGAAGAGTGGAATTATTTACACACTTAATCGAAAAACGACTGAAGAATTAGCGGAGTTATTGGTGGCTAATAAAATAAAAGCAGTTGCCTATCATGCGGGTCTAGACCAAAAATTGAGGGCAGACAGACAAGATCAGTTTTTAAATGAAGATGTTCAGGTAATTGTTGCAACTATCGCATTTGGTATGGGTATTGACAAACCAGATATTCGGTTTGTAATACATTTTAATATTCCTAAATCAATTGAGAATTATTATCAAGAAACGGGGAGAGCTGGAAGGGATGGATTAGAAGGGATTTGTGTTTTGTATTATTCGCATAAAGATGTTTCAAAGTTAGAGCATTTAATGCGCGATAAACCTTTGAGTGAACGTGAAGTGGGTGCACAGTTAATTGATGAAATGGTGGCTTATTCTGAAAGTGCAGTATGCAGAAGAAAAATCTTATTGCATTATTTTGGGGAAGATACAGAAACAGAAAACTGTGGTTTGTGTGATAACTGTAAGAATCCTAAAGAAAAATTTGAAGCTAAGGAAGAAGTAGCGAAAGTGCTTAAAGTAGTAAATGCTTTAGACGGAAGATTTGTTACAGATTATGTAGTGAATGTTTTGTTGGGTAAACTAACTCCTCAAATCAGCATGTTCCGCCACGACGCTTCACCTGTGTTTGGTATAGGAAAAGATAAAGAACCTCATTTATGGAATAGCTTAATTAGACAAATGCTTTTAGAGAATTTGCTCATTAAGGATATAGAGGAATATGGTTTGATAAAATCTAGCGACAAAGGCCAGAAATTTTTAAAGAAGCCAACTTCTTTTAAAATGGTATTGAATAATTTATTTGAAGATGCCAATGCCGATGACGAAGAGGGAGAAGGAGCTGCTCAAACAGGCGCTGCTGCTGATGAGAAATTATTTGTGATGCTAAAAGAACTCAGACAAAAAGAGGCAAAGAAAAAAAGTCTTCCTCCATTTGTGATTTTCTTAGAGAGTTCTTTACAAGATATGGCCACTTTATATCCTACCACATTAGACGAAATGAACAAATGTCAAGGGGTTAGCAAGGGGAAAGCCATTAAATACGGTAAACCTTTTGTTGATTTGATTGCCACTTATGTAGCAGAAAATGATATTGAAAAGCCGGATGATTTTGTCATGCGCAGTGTAGCCAATGCCGCTAGTAACAAAATTTATATCATCCAAAATGTAGATAAAAAAATACCCTTAGAAACCATTGCTAAAAACAAAGATTTAAAATTAGATCAGTTGTTAGAAGAAATGGAAACCATTGCTGCCAGTGGTACCAGGCTTAATCTAGACTATGCTATTGATGAGTGGTTGGGCGAAGATGAACAGGATGAAATACTCGAATATTTTAAAAGCTGCGAAACTTCTTCTTTAGATGTTGCCAGAGAAGAATTAGTAGAGTTCGATTTTAACTGGGAACAATTAAAAATCATGCGTATCAAATTCTTGAGTGTTTATGGAAATTAGTTGCTATTTTTTCAAATAACTACTAACCCGATTCCTCAAGTTTTCACGGATATTTAAATAATATAAGTTGATATCTGCCACATGATAATTGTTGGTAGTATAGAATATATTTCCAAAAAATGTAGGTTTTGGAGTCCATAAAACATTGCCCTCAATTTTTGCGGATGCAACTGAAGGAACAATTTTATTGAACTTTAATAAAACCCCGCCTTTGTTTAATTGTCTATCTACAAATGTTTCTTCATTTGTCCAGGTTAATGGATTGGTTACAATTGCTTTAAATTTTTCTTGTAGAATTAATGGGGGAGTATAGCCTTCTTTATAAGTTCGCCAACTTACGATGCAGCCAGTTTGATTGGGCGTTGTACAGGCTTTAATATTTGCAAATTCTGCTTCTGCAACTGGTATGCCAATCAAGTAAGCTGCTATCAATTTATTTTGTAGTGGTTGATTATCAAAAAATTCTTTGAGCAGTCTTTTCCCATGTGTAGTTCCTTGGCTATGTGCAGCTATGATAATTGGTTTTCCTTTATTCAAGTTATTTAGATAGTAATTAAATGCTGCTTTTACATCTTGATACGCTAATTCAAATGCTGCAATTGCTGCACCACTATCTTTTGCATTTTTAGGAAAATAAGATTGCAAATTTGCTTGACGGTATCTTGGAGCAAACACCCGTCCTACTTGGTTAAATGCACTTGCTTGAAATAAAATAGTGGAGTAATCCGTTTTTGCATTCAATTCGTTATTGCCAATTGGAGCACTATATCCAAAGGGTAATTGATCATCGGTATAAGTAGTTGGGTGAATAAAAAAGACATCTGCAATTGAATCAATAATATGGCTTGATCTTAATGGTTTAGGTACGCTATCTGCTGGGTCTTTTTTGTATGGGTGGGCTGCCCAATAATATAAATCGCTGTAATCGGGCACACTAATTGAATCTTTTTGTTCGTACTGCTTTGCCATTTGTTTGTACGGAGCACTACAAGCAATTGCAAGGATTGTCAAACTTAAAATGAATAGATAAATTGGCTTCATGCCTTAAAGGTCTAGCTTTTTAATGAATTCTTGCCGATGACCTGCTATTATTGAATTTGCTGTATTTTCGTAAAAATATATTGCTATGGCCATACCTGTTGTTGATTTAGCCGAATTTACCCATGGAACCCCCGAACAAAAAGCTTCATTTGTTCAAAGCTTAGGAAAAGCTTATGAAGAAGTTGGTTTTGTTGCAGTCAAAAACCATGGTGTTCCCGACGAGTTGATTGCCCATCAATACGAGTATGTTCAGCAATTTTTTGCATTGCCACTCGAAAAAAAGAAGCAATATGAAATACCTGGTTTAGCAGGTCAAAGAGGCTATACTAGTTTTGGTAAAGAGCACGCAAAAGGAAGTGAAGCACCCGATTTAAAAGAGTTTTTTCAATATGGTCAAACAGTTGAAGATCAAGACGCTATTCAATCGGAATATCCTGATAATGTGCAGGTTGCAGAAGTAGCCCCATTAAATGAAACCTTGTTTAACGCATATAGAAACTTCGAAAAAAGTGGCAAGGCTTTATTACAAGCCATCGCATTGTATTTAGGTTTAGATGAGCATTATTTTGATCAACATGTACATAATGGTAATTCTATTTTAAGATGCATTCATTATCCTCCAATTACCCATGAACCTAAATCTGCCATTAGAGCAGAACAACATGAAGACATTAATTTAATTACTTTGTTGGTAGGTGCTTCTGCCGACGGTTTACAAATTTTAACCAAGCAGGGTGAGTGGGTGAATGTTACTTCTTTGCCAGAACAAATTGTAGTAAACGTAGGCGATATGTTGCAGCGCCTTACCAATAATAAATTAAGAAGTACCACTCATAGAGTGGTAAATCCTGCTAGAGAACTTTGGCATACCAGCCGTTTTTCTATGCCATTCTTTTTACATCCTAGAAGTGAAATGAACTTGGCATGTTTAGATAGCTGTATTGATGAAAATAATCCTAAAGCTTATCCTGATGTAACTGCTGGAGAATATTTAGATGAACGACTAAGAGAAATTGGATTAAAGAAATAATGATTCTTGAATTTAATTCGTCATATCCCCTTTTTGCGTGCCGTGCTTTTGCACAGTGTTACTGCATTTGGTGGTCCCCAAGGACATTGGGGTATGATGGTCAAAACTTTTGTTCAACAGCGTAAAGACGTAACGGAAGAAGAACTATTAGATTATAATGGTTTCTGTCAAATGTTACCCGGGGCTTCTTCTACACAAGTACTCACTTTGATAGGGTATAAAAGGGGGGGCATTCCTTTAGCTATTTTTACCCTACTCATTTGGATAATTCCTGCTTCCATATTAATGTCTGGCCTTTCTTTTCTATTAGACTATTACGAGAAGATTGCACACCCCGCATCTTTTTTCAGATTTATTCAACCCATGGCAATAGGCTTTATTGCTTATTCGGCTTTGCGTACTTTTAAAATAGCAGTTCATAATACCATAACTAGGGTTATTGTGGTCATAGCCACTGTAGCCACTTTTTTAGCATTTAAAACACCATGGGTATTTCCTATCCTGATTGTTATTGCGGGCATAGCAACCAACTTTAGTGATAAACGGATTC
This sequence comes from Sediminibacterium sp., assembly GCA_040403845.1. Taxonomy (GTDB): domain Bacteria; phylum Bacteroidota; class Bacteroidia; order Chitinophagales; family Chitinophagaceae; genus Sediminibacterium. The sequence goes on along the minus strand of JBBAJU010000007.1, from coordinate 57,506 downwards.
CTCAAAAAGGTATACCTCCCAAACAGGTTAAATGGGGAAATTTATTAATCTTTTTAGTGCTGTTTGGTATTGCTGGTTATTTGTCCGAAACTGCCACAAAGCAAAATTGGGAAAATAGAAAAGCATTTAACCTCTTCGAGAATAATTATCGTTTCGGTAGTTTAGTTTTTGGTGGAGCAGATGTATTGATGCCACTAATGTATGAGCAGTATGTAACTAGACCACAGTCAAAAAGAATTATCGAAAATAAACGCGATGTATTAAAAATTGAACGAGAGGTATTTTTAACAGGCTCTGGAATAGTCAGAGCTATACCTGGTCCAGTATTTTCAATTGGGGCGTTCACTGGTGGAATGGTATTAAAAGAGGAAGGTAAAAGCTCTCAGTTATTGGGTTGTATGATTGGGGTAATAGCCATTTTTTTACCCAGTGCTTTATTGGTGTTATTCTTTTTTCCGGTATGGCATAATCTAAAGAAATATGCAGTGATTTTCAGGTCTTTAGAAGGGATAAGGGCTGCAGTGGTAGGTATTATGACAGGTGCTGTCGTTTATTTAATGAATGATCATATTTTCCCTGAATTATGGACTCAAAACTGGAAAATTCTATGGGATCTAGGAATAGTTATAGTAACATTTTTAGTGCTTAGGATAAATACAGTTCCCGCTCCATTTATAGTTATTGCCTGTCTTATTTTAGGTGCAATTGCCTAATTTTTGTATCTTCCTTTATATTATAAAAGTTTAACATGGTTACCATTGCTTTATACAATTTAAAAGGTGGTGTAGGTAAAACAGCCGCTACCGTTAATTTTGCCTTCTTAAGTGCAAAGCAACGTTACAAGACATTGGTGTGGGACTTAGATCCACAAGGTTCTTCCTCTTTTTATTTGGGCGCAACTGCAACCGTTAAAAATGAGGCTAAAAAAATATTGAATGGCGAAATGGATATATCAAGTGCAATTCAACAAACTGCCTATGAAAATTTAGCTATTATACCAGCCGACCTCTCTGCAAGACATGCAGATATTATATTAAATGATATGAAACAAAGCAAGAAAAAAATTGCTTCTATTTTATCAACCATAAAGAAGGATTATGATATCGTGCTTTTAGATTGTCCTCCTGGAATTTCTGTTTTGCATGATGCTGTTTTTGTTGCGGCAGATTGGGTGTTAATGCCTAATATTCCTACTACGTTGTCTATTCGATCTTTTGAATCGGTTCTTCAATATTTTAAAGAGAATGATCTAGATATTTCTAAATTAAAGTGTTTCTTTAGTATGGTAGACCATCGCAAAAACCTTCATCACGAAACCATTAATGAATTTTATAAAGATAAACTGTTCTTTAAAAACTATATACCCTACTTAAGTGATATTGAAAAAATGGGTTTACATGAATCCCCAGTAGAAACTTTTGCTAGAAGTAGTTATGCAGCTCAATGTTATCAAGACCTTTGGAAAGAAATTAAACAGCGTTGTATTAATTAAATATGAAAAGAGATTTAACGTCTTGGTATAGTCCAGCCTTGAATAAAGAGATGCCGATTGCATCTTATGGACATTTTGGTTTTGCTATTTTATTGATTCCTACTGCAGCAGCAGATTATTTAGAATATGAGCGATTTCAGTTAATAGATGCAATTGCACCATTTATTAATGCTGGAAAATGTAGAGTGTTCAGTATAGATAGTATGAATAAAGAAAGCTGGATGAACAATCAAATGCTTCCTGAGCATAAAGCCATACGGCATAATCAGTTTAATAACTATGTATTTAATGAAGTAGTTCCTTTTATTCGCAGTAGTACCAGTGATGAAACCATGATTTATACTTGTGGTGCATCTTTTGGAGCATTACATGCAATGAACTTGTTCATGAAACGTCCTGATATCATCAATGGGGCTATCAGCATGAGCGGTGTGTACGACCTAACTGAATATACCAAAGGGTTTTGGAATGATCAAGTGTTTTACAATAGTCCAGTACACTATATCCCAAGTTTAAATGATAATTGGTATTTAGACAAGATTAAAGCAAGTCATCATATTCATATTTACTCGGGTAGCGGCAACTTTGAAGATCCTGAAGCTTCTAAAAAATTTGCTGGAATATTATACACTAAAGGAATTTGGTACGATTTAGACGTATGGGGCCCAGATATTCACCATGATTGGCCTACCTGGCGTTCTATGCTTCCCTATATTTTGGACAAAAAATTCTAAACTGTAAAAAACTCGTTAATTCGCGTGGGATATATGGAACTATGCTCATGCTTAATTAATATTACAGCATAATCAACTGCAATTGAGGTATTTTTTCAGAATAATTGGTTTATTCTTTGTATCGTTATTAACTGTTTTTTGTGCTGAAACGAAAGCACAGTACACAACTGTTAGTGGCAATGTATACGATATTTCTGCTCGCAGGCCTTTGGAAGCAGTAGCAGTACAAAGTACTTCAGGAAGAGGTACTATTACCGACTCGACTGGTTACTATAATTTGACGGTACTCAAAACCGATTCTATTTGGTTTTCTTTGATTGGCAAGTCTACTATGAAATATCCTGTTGATACGATTTCCAATTTGGAACGTTTCAATGTAATGATTCATGTGCGGGCATTTGATTTACCAGAAGTAAAAGTGCGTAACAATTACTATAAATATGATTCGGCCATGAATCGGCAGGATTATGCAAAAGTATTCAACTTCAAAAAACCTAGTTTAGGGGTGGTCTCTAATCGTTCGTATAGTCCTGGTGCAGCTGTTGGTTTTGATTTAGAAGGAATCATCAATATGTTTAGAGTAAATAGAACTAGAAGCATATTGGCTTTGCAAAAAAGATTGTTAGAAGAAGAGGAAGAAAAATATGTCAATAGCAGATTTACCAAAATATTTGTAAAGAAAATTACTGGCTTACAATCTCCTGAATTAGATACATTCATGCGTAGATATCGTCCGACTGCTGGGTTGGTAAAATTATTAAACGACCTAGAATTAGGTTATTATATTGGTCAACAGTTTCAAGCCTATAAAGAAAGTAAATACAATTGGCGTGGAGGTCTTTATAGAAGAAGAGAAGATTATTAATTCTTACTACTTGCCTTCAATGCTTTTGTTCCCAATAGTTGTATCATTGGCAATAATGCGCCAAATCGTTCATCTCTGCTGAATCCTTGATTGTATCGATGATAAATTTGTTGTGCAATAACCGCATTTTTGAATAAACCAAATACATAATAAAAGTTGATATCACTCAAATCTCTTTTTGTGAGGGTTCTATAATAATCAATTAATTCAGCCCTTGTTAAATTCCCAGGCAACCAGGTACAGTTATACTGTTTAAAAATGGGTTCTTCCTCTGCTTCAAACCAATAAGCCAGCATAGCACCAAGGTCCATTAGTGGATCACCAACCGTGGCCATTTCCCAATCTAAAACACCCATTACTTTTGTTAAATCGGTACTGAATACAATATTGTCGTATTTAAAATCATTGTGTAAAAACGTAGGTGCTTGTTCTTTCGGTTGATATAGCTTTAGCCAAGTTGCTACTTGGTTCATTGCATCAATGTTATCGGTTTCTGCAGCATAGTATCTTTTAATCCAGCCTTCCACTTGTCTGGTTACATATCCTTCTGGTTTTCCTAGTTGCACCAATTGCGTTTTTTCAATATCTATTGCATGAAGCGCTGCCAGTGTTTCCATTAACCGCTTCGCACAGGCTTCAAATTGTGCAACACTTAGATTCATTTTAGGCGCATTATATGCTCTTAAAATAATGCCATCTAATTGTTCCATGATATAAAATGATGCACCTGTAATACTTATATCTGTTGCATACAGAATGGGTTCTGGCACCTGACTAAAATGTGGCTTTAATAATTGGAGCACTTTGTATTCCCTTTCCATATCATGCGCAGATTTTATATTAGCGCCTGGAGGTGCCATTCGCATGACAAAGTGTTGGTTTTCTGTTTGAATACTGTATGTTAAATTGGAATAGCCACCGGGAAATCGGGTGATGGATTGTATAGGCTTAACATATGGAATAGCCGATTGGAGCAATTGATTCAAGCGGGTTATATCAAATATTTCTTTCTCTGAAAGCGGAACTGTTTTTTCCATTGTATATATCCTATTTTTTTCTGTTCATCCCATATTTCTTCAAAATACTTAATGCTAAACTTTGCTTATGAACTTCATCTGCTCCATCCCAAATTCTTGCACCTCTTTCATGTTGAAATAAATTGGCCAACATGGTTTCGTCAGACAATCCCATTGCTCCATGAACTTGTATGGCTCTATCTAATACTTTTAATACCATATTAGCCACAAAAAATTTGATGCCTGCTATTTGATCACGTGTGGCTGCGGCTCCATGTAAATCAATATTATGCGCAGTTCTTAAAACCAATAATCGAGCTGCATCTATTTCAACTCTACTCTCTGCAATAAAGCCTTGAATAAATTGTTGATGCCCCAACATTTCTCCTTCTTTTATTTCTCTGGTTGCAGCTCTTTGGCACATCAAATCAAAGGCTTTTTCAGCAATACCTACCCATCGCATGCAGTGATGTATTCTACCTGGTCCAAGTCGTTCTTGTGCCAACTTAAAACCTGATCCCTCCGTACCAATGATATTGTTCGCGGGGATTCTACAATTATTATAACGAATCTCTGCATGACTGGCCCAACCTTCTCCTGCTTCTCCAAATACAGGAATATTTCGAATGAATTCAAAGCCAGGTGTATTGGTTGGGACAATGAACATACTTGCTCTCTCATGCGGTGCAGCATGGGGGTTGGTTACTGCCATCACTACTGCAAATGAAGCGCCATCTGCTGAAGAAGTAAACCATTTATGCCCATTGATAATATATTCATTACCTTCTCTAACCGCAGTGGTAGCAAGCCTTGTAGGATTTGAGCCAGCATATTCAGGCTCGGTCATCGAAAAACAACTACGAATTTTTCCTTCCAATAACGGCTGCAAATATTTTTCTTTTATTTCATCAGAAGCAAAGCGAGCAATCATTTCTGTGTTGCCAATATCAGGAGGTTGCGCATTAAAAGTGTACTGTCCATAATAGGGTGATAAAGACAATATTTCACTTACTTGTCCAAACTCGCAAAGGGTTAATCCTATACCCCCTTCATGAATGGGTAAATGTAAATTCCACCAGCCTTTTTGTTTTACCAATTCCCTTTTTTGTGCAAGTAATTTTTCGGTTTCTTTAAAAGGTCTAGTAGTATGTTCCTTTTCTAAAGGAATTAATTCTGTTGCTACAAACTCCCGAATAGCAGGGAGTAAAACTTCTAATCTTTTGGTAACGAAAATGGCTTCCATCATATTTTTAAATTGTAACACCTCCGTCTGCTGTGAATAAAGTGCCCGTGCAATACCCCGATGCGGGTGCAGCTAAAAACAGTGCCAGCGCAGCTATTTCGTCTACTGATCCCATTCTTGAAATCGGGGCCATTTTTACAAATCGATTTAACCATTTTTCATCTTGCCAAAGCGCTTCAGAAAATTTGGTTTTAATGAGTCCAGGACAAATGGCATTTACTCTTATTCCATCAACACCCCATTCCTTAGCAGTTACTTTAGTAAGCATATTTAATGCAGCTTTAGAAACAGAGTATAGGCCCAATCCTGGATCTGGTGTAATTCCTGCAATGGAGCTAATATTGATAACCGAACCTCCTCCTCTTTCTTTCATGATAGGATATACTAATTTTCCTAACTCAAAAGGTGCTTTCACATTTACATTCATGATTTTATCAAAGGCCCATTCTTCGCTGGTTACCACAGGTCCATAAACTGGATTACTGGCTGCATTATTGACTAAAATATCAATGCCTCCATATATTTCAACCGTTTTTTGAACCAATATTTTACAAGCTTCTATATCTCCCGCATTCCCTGCAATACCGGTACATATTCCCCCTGTTTCTTGAATGGAAGCAGCCACTTTATCCAATTCTTCTTGTTTGCGAGAGTTGATCACAACCGCCGCGCCACTGGCTGCAAAATATCTTGCAATGGCTTCTCCAATCCCTTTACTCGCGCCTGTAATTAAGGCTACTTTCCCCTTTAAACTAAATGCTTCATTCAATTTCATATGATTAACTTTTTTTGGATAGTGCTTTGTTCATGGCGATCATGAATTGGTCTTTTACTTTTATTCTAAACCAGGTAGGCGCCAATCTTTTCAATTTCCACATAGTTCTTGCGGCCTTGGGTAGTATAATATAGAGTTCTTTTTTTCCTGCCCTTATTAATATTTCTTTGGCTACTTCATTAGCTTCTAAGCCCGATCGATCTATAAACGTTTGTGTGATTTTTTTGGTAGAAGCACCACCTCTTACAGACTCTGCAATATTTGTTTTAAAATAAGTGGGTTGTATACAAGAAACATGAATACCAAAATCATATAATTCGCTATACAGTGTTTCGCTAATAGCAACCACGGCGGCTTTGGTCATATTGTATCCAGCCATCGTAGGAGCGCAGCCGATGGCTGCAGCACTTGCTGTGTTTAGGATATGTCCATAACCTTGTTTTTTCATTGCTGGAATAAAATACCAACAACCATATAATACCCCCATTTGATTTATTCCTACCATCCATTCGTAGTTTTCTAAGGAATAAGTTTCAAATTCGGACCCATCACCAACACCTGCATTATTAAATAACAAATCAATTCCCGCTGCATCAAATAAAAATCGCTCAGCAATTTCTTTATACTGGTCTTTGTCTGCAACATCTAAAAGATAAATCAGTGGTTTTCCCCCTGCTTTAGCTACCAATCCCCCCACTTCGTCTAATGCTTTTGGATTATTATCCGCCATACCAATCGTCCATCCTTCTGCAGCAAGCTCCAGTGCAAATGCTCTTCCTAAGCCAGATCCTGCACCAGTAATAAATGCTCTTTTTTGTGGGTATTTTTGAGTGAGTGCATACATAGGGTAAGCTTTATTGCTTGAATGTAAAAAAAGGATGCGACTTAATAGGCATTTCACCGAATTATTTTAGCAATTCGCCATTCAGCAAATGCTGGTTTATAAGACCGTATTTAATTCTATCTTTACTGCTTGCAAAAATTGACTCCTTTGAAAAAAATAAGTCTGTTACTAACATTGCCCTTGTTGCTATTTTCGTGCAAGGAAGAAAAAAAAGAGAACGCCGATGGAAAATCTAAAGCACCTACTGCTACCATTGTAGACGTTTTAATAGCTGGTGCCGGCAATATTGACAATAATGTGGAAGTGAATGGAGCCATCATTCCAATGGAAACAGTCAATATTAATCCTGAAGTAAGTGGAAGATTAACCATGCTCAATGCTCCAGATGGGGGCAGGGTAACTCAAGGCGCTATCCTCGCAAGAATTAATGATGCAGACTTACAAGCCAATTTATCTAAAACCAAAGTGCTGTTAGATATGGCTCAAAAAACGGAAGAGCGCTTAAGAAAATTATTGGCCGTTAATGGCATTAATCAATCAGAATATGACTTGGCGCTTAATCAAGTGAATAGTTTAAAAGCAGATTTAACCGTTACACAAGCGCAAATTGATAAAACAATCATCAAAGCTCCATTTACCGGAGTGCTCGGCTTAAGACAAATTAGCCCCGGTGCCTATGTTACTCCAGCAATTACTTTGACTACTCTTCAACAAGTAGATCAAGTGAAGATTGATTTTAATGTTCCCGAATTTTATACAAATATGATCAAGGTTGGATCTGCTGTTCAGGTGCAAACCAATGAGTCTGCTCAAAAAAGAAGGGCAACAATTATTGCTACTGATCCTCAAATTAATCCTACTACAAGAAATCTTCGTGTGCGGGCAATCTTAGATGGAAGCCCTGTTGCTCCAGGAACATTTGTAAAAGTATTTTTAGAGGCTGGAAAGAATAAGAATAGTATTCTAGTTCCTACTAATGCTATTATTCCTGAAGCAAGAGCCAAAAAGATTATTGTTGTTAGAGGCGGGGAAGGTGTTTTTGTAGACATTGAAACAGGAGTAAGAGGTACCGGTTATGTAGAAGTAACTAAAGGGTTAATGCCTGGCGATAGTGTTGTGGTTACAGGAGTTTTATTTGTTAGACCAAAGCAACCTGTTAAAGTTCGTTCAGTGAAGCCGTTGAGTGAAATTATCAAATAGAAGAAGCAGCCACATCCCATGAATATTTCCGAATTATCATTAAAGAGACCTATACTAGCCACAGTGATGAACCTTCTCATCATTTTGTTTGGTATTGTTGGATATAGTTTTTTGGCAGTAAGAGAATATCCTGCAGTAGATCCACCTGTAGTGAATGTAAGAACGTCTTATTCAGGGGCTAACTCAGAAATTATAGAAAGTCAAATTACAGAACCTTTAGAGAAAGCCATTAATGGTATACCTGGTATTAGAAGTATTTCTTCTTCTAGTTCTAACGGAAATAGTAATATCACGGTTGAGTTTAATGTATCTGAAGACTTAGAAGCGGCAGCCAATGATGTAAGAGACAAAGTAAGTCAGGCAGTAAGAAATTTACCACAAGACGTAGATGCGCCTCCGGTTGTCAGTAAGTCTGATGCCAATAGTGATTTCATTATCATGTTGGCAGTGCAAAGTCAAACCAAAGGACTACTCGAATTAAGTGAATATGCCGAAAACGTTTTACAAGAGCGTTTTCAAACTATTTCTGAAGTAAGTGCTGTTAATATTTTTGGTCAAAAAAGACCTTCCATGCGTATCTGGATTGATCCGGATAAACTCAATTCATTCAATGTAACATTTGGTGATATCAGAACTGCGCTTAACACAGAAAATGTTGAAATTCCTTCCGGTAAAATATATGGCGATAAAACAGAATTAACAATAAAGGCATTAGGTAGATTAACCACTGAAAAGGATTTCCGTGATTTAATTATTCGCCAAACTGATGGCGGCATTGTGCGATTATCTGATGTTGCTTATGTAGAAGTTGGTCCAGAGAATGATGAATATAGTTGGAGATTAAACGGTGTAAATGCAGTAGGTATGGCTATTATTCCACAGCCAGGAGCCAACTATATTAAAATTGCTGATGAATTTTATAAACGATTAGCTGAGATTCAGAAAACTGAAAAGGGAGACTTTATGATGACTCCTTTGATAGACCAAACTAAAAATGTTCGGGCATCAATTAAAGAGGTAGAAGAAACCTTATTAATCTCTTTCACCCTAGTAGTATTGGTGATTTTCTTTTTCTTTAGAAATTGGTTGATTGCTATTAGGCCATTAATTGATATTCCCATATCATTAATTGCCACTTTCTTTATCATGTACATTGCTGGTTTCTCTATCAATGTATTGACCTTATTAGGAATAGTGTTGGCCACAGGTTTAGTGGTTGATGATGGAATTGTTGTTACAGAAAATATTTTCAGAAAATTAGAAAGTGGGTTGCCCTTAAGAAAAGCTGCTTTAGAAGGGAGTAAAGAAATTTTCTTTGCGGTTGTTTCTACTTCCATCACTTTGGCTGTTGTATTTCTACCAGTAATTTTTTTACAAGGTTTTGTGGGAAGTTTATTCCGCGAATTTGGTATTGTGGTTGCTGCTGCGGTATTAATTTCTGCATTTGTATCGCTTACAATTACTCCAGTACTAAATGTTTATCTCAATAAAAAAGATGCGGGTCATGGTAAGTTTTATGAAATGACCGAGCCTTTTTTCAGAGGGATGGAAAACGGTTACAAACGCTTGCTTGCAGGCTTTCTTCGAGTTCGTTGGATGGCATGGGTTATTGTTGCCATTTGTGCGGGTATCATTTATTGGATTGGTGCAGGTTTACAAAGTGAATTAGCTCCTTTAGAAGACAGAAGCAGTATTCGTTTCTCAATGAGTGGCCCCGAAGGCGCTAGTTATGGGTACATGGTAGAAACGGGAGATAAATTATTAAACTACTTAACCGATTCTGTTCCAGAAAAGGATTTTGTATTTGCTGCAGTACCAGGATTTGGCGGAAGTGGTGGTGTGAATGGAGGTACACTGCGAATAAAATTAGTTGAACCAGATCAGCGAAATAGATCACAATCTGATATTGCTAAAGCCATTGGAAAAAAATTGCCTAGTATCAATAATGCAAGAATCTTCCCTGTTGAAGAACAAACCATTTCAGTTGGTTTGGGTTCAAGGGGTTCTTTGCCTGTTCAGTTTATTTTACAAAATTTAGATTTTGAAAAAATAAAAACAGTTATTCCCAAATTCTTGGAAGAAGCAAGAAAGGATAAGACTTTTCAAAACGTAGATGTGAACCTCAAGTTCAATAAGCCTGAATTGCAATTAACCATTGATCGTATTAAAGCAAAAGATTTAGGCTTGTCCATTATTGATGTGGCGGACGTAGTTTCTAGTGCATTTAGCGGAAGAAGACTGGCTTACTATATAATGAATGGTAAGCAATATGAAGTGATTTCTCAGGTTGCATATAAAGATCGTCAGAAGCCAGCAGATATAGAAAAACTCTATGTTAGAAACAATCGCGGAGAGAGCATTCCGCTAAAGGCAGTGGTTAAGTTAGAAGAGAATTCTAATCCACCTACTTTATTTCATTTTAATCGATTTAAAGCCGCAACGGTTTCCGCCTCTTTAGCAGAAGGCATGACTATTGGGGATGGTGTAAAAGCGATGCGTAGAATTGGTGATCAACTTTTAGATGAAAGTTTTAAAACTGCATTGAATGGGCCTTCTCGTGATTTTGAAGAAAGTTCTTCTAATACGGCTTTTGCTTTTGGTTTTGCCTTGATATTAATCTACTTGGTACTGGCAGCTCAATTTGAAAGCTTTAAAGATCCATTAACGATTATGATTACTGTACCGCTTGCATTAGCAGGTGCATTATTAAGTCTTTGGGTGTTTGATCAAACGATTAATATTTTCTCTCAAATTGGTATGATTATGTTAATTGGTTTAGTAACTAAAAATGGTATTTTAATTGTTGAATTTGCCAATCAAAAACGAGAGTTTGGATTGAATAAAAGAGAAGCAGTTTTAGAAGCTTCTGCTCAACGATTGCGTCCAATTTTGATGACTAGCCTTGCAACTGCCTTGGGTGCATTACCTATTGCATTGAGTATTGGAGCAGCTGCAACCAGCCGTATGCCATTAGGTATTGTGATTGTCGGTGGTATCATGTTCTCGCTCTTGCTAACCTTATTTGTAATTCCTGCGGTTTACACTTATTTTTCTGGAAAGCATGATGCAAAAAAAGTAGATATAACTGATTAATAAAAAAATAATGCTAAGTTCTATTGCTGATATCCGACGCGATTATATGCTCAAATCATTTGATGAGTCTCATGCTGCAGCAAACCCTTTTGATCAGTTTAAAGAATGGTGGGAAGAAGCTACCAGTGCTGAAATTGATGAAGTAAATGCAATGACTTTGGCTACCGTTGATTCGAATGGTAAGCCTTCTGCAAGAATTGTTTTATTAAAAGGGTATACTCATGATGGGTTTGTTTTTTTTACAAATTATGAAAGCGCCAAGGGGCAAGAATTAGCTGCCAATCCAAATGCAGCCATTTTATTTTTTTGGAAAGAATTAGAAAGACAAATCAGAATTGAAGGAGCCGTAGAGAAAATTTCTGAAGCAGATAGCGATGCTTATTTTCATTCAAGGCCTGCCGGAAGTAGGATTGGGGCATGGGTTTCACCACAGAGTAAAGTAATTTCAGGACGCAATTTTCTAGAAGAGAATTATCAGCGCCTAATATTGCAATACCCAGATGAAAATCAAGTGCCTCGTCCTCCACATTGGGGGGGATATATAGTAAAACCGGAAAGTTTTGAATTTTGGCAAGGCAGAAGCAGCCGACTCCACGATCGTTTGAGATTTATGAAAAATAATCAATCTAGTCAATGGCTTAGAGAGCGATTAGCGCCATAACTGAAAAAAGGAAAACTAAATTTATTTTATGTAAAATCAGATTTGAGTTGAGCAAATACTGTTTGCATTAGCTCATTTAATTGATTGCCTAAATTAGGTATCTTATCTATTTGTTCGCCCGTTTTTGCATAAAACTCGATGCTTTCTACTATTTTATATGCTTGTTTAATGCCCAAACTATAAATAGATGATTTTATTCTATGCGCTAACTGTAAATACTCCTTCCGCCGTTCCTTTTTATAATACTTGATTTAAACATCCTGATTCAAAAATCGGTACTTTATCTTTTGGTACAAATTCTGTTATATTTCTTCCAATTAATTCTTCGCTACCATAACCAATAGCACAACATACCCAAGACAATTGTTTTTTTTGAATCGATTTACCACAATCAACTATTATTCCAACCGAATTAATTTTTAGATGAAAGGGAAATAATGAATCTGCTTGCTGCTGATTAAATAGTATATCCATCAATTAATATAAACTATACTTCAACGTACGATTTATTTATATTTTTTATACAGAAGATGCTATAAAAAAAGTTATTTACGTGCAATTACCTTTTCAGCAGCAGTTACAATAAATGGAGTATCTAAACCATATTTCGTAAGTAATTCAGTTGGTTTACCGCTTTCTCCAAAAGTATCATTAGTTCCTATAAATTCGATAGGAATTGGACAATGTTTAGCAGCAACCTGTGCAACGCTATCTCCTAACCCCCCTATTATATTGTGTTCTTCAACTGTAACCGCACATTTGGTTTTAGCAATTGATTGAATAATTGCTTCTGTATCTAAAGGCTTTATGGTGTGAATATTGATTAGTTCAACACTAATTCCCTTTTCCTCTAGAATTCTTCCTGCTTCAATTGCTTTCCATACCATATGGCCACAAGCAAAAATCGATACATCCGTTCCTTCGCTTAATTTTTGGGCTTTTCCGATTATAAAATCGCTACCATCTTCTTTAGTAAAATTAGGCCATTTAGGTCTGCCAAATCTTAAGTAAACTGGGCCTTCATAGGAAGCAATTGCTTTTGTGGCTGCTTTGGTTTGATTAAAATCGCAAGGAACAATAACCGTCATCCCTGGTAACATTTTCATCAACCCGATATCTTCTAAAATTTGATGGGTTGCTCCATCTTCTCCTAAAGTTAATCCTGCATGTGAAGCACAAATTTTTACATTCTTTTCACTGTAGGCTACACTTTGACGTATTTGATCATATACTCTTCCTGTACTGAAATTTGCAAAAGTTGTAGTATAAGGTATTTTGCCACCAATAGTCATTCCTGCAGCTATCCCAATCATATTGGCTTCTGCAATGCCAACCTGAACAAATCTTTCGGGAAAATCTTTAATAAAAGGCCCTAATTTTAGAGAACCCGCTAAATCTGCAGTTAGAACAACTACATTAGGATTTTCTTTACCTATTTCATGTATTCCTTCGCCAAAACCACCGCGAGTTTCCTTCTCATTTAATACCTGGATGTCTTTTAATTTCATAGTATTGATTTATACTTTTCTGTTTTGGGGTTTTAACCTTCGAATGTGCTGTAGAAATAAGGTGTTTTTGCTTCAAATTCAGCAGCGCATGTATCTACCATTTTATATACCCTGGTAATGCCTAATTGCTTTCTTTTTTCATACACTTCATCTTCATGACATTTCCCATTTAAAATCTTGGCAATTTGTGCATCTCCAAAGCCCATTTTTTTAGCTTCCTTTAGTAAGCTTTCAGGTAGGCTTTCTAATGTATGTTTTGACAATTCTTTTTCTACAGTGCAAATCTCCTGAATCTGATAAAGGAACCAACGGTCTATTCCAGTTGCTTGTGCAATAGATTTAACTGTAGAGCCCTGCATTAAAGCATCTTTGATTCGGAAAATACGATCCCATTTTGGCGTCTTAATATATTCTACAATCTCTTCGCTCTTCATTAAACTCTTGCCATAATAGCCTAATCCAACGGCCTCATTCTCTAAACTTTGACAGGCTTTTTGTAATGCTTCAGGAAAACTTCTCCCAATCGCCATTACTTCACCAACACTTTTCATTTGTAATCCTAATGTATCATTGGCGCCCTTGAACTTATCAAAATTCCAACGAGGTACTTTTACAATTACATAGTCTAATGCGGGTTCAAAATAGGCAGAAGTAGTTTGAGTAATTTGATTTTTTAATTCATCTAATGAATAACCAATCGCCAATTTAGCGGCAATTTTAGCAATTGGATAACCTGTTGCTTTTGATGCCAATGCAGAAGAACGACTTACTCTTGGGTTGATTTCAACCGCTATTAATTCTTCAGTTGCAGGGTTTAAAGCAAACTGGACATTACAGCCCCCAGTGAAATTGCCTAAAGAACGCATCATTAAAATGGCTTTATTGCGCATTTCTTGGAATGCAGTATCGCTCAAAGTCATCGCAGGTGCTACTGTAATTGAGTCCCCTGTATGAACCCCCATGGGATCTAGGTTTTCTACAGTACAAATAATCACTACATTATCTTTGCAATCTCTTAATAATTCTAATTCATACTCCTTCCAACCCAACACTGCTTTTTCTACTAAAACTTCGTGAATAGGAGAGGCTTTTAATCCCTTTTCAAGAGCAGCATCTAAGTCTTCTTTGCTATGAACAAATCCTCCACCAGTACCGCCTAATGTAAAAGAGGGGCGAATTACCAATGGAAAACCAATTTCTTGAGCAAATTCCTTGCCTTCTAAGAAGCTATTGGCTACACGACTAGGTGCAACAGCCATTCCAATTTTAACCATCAATTGACGGAATTTCTCTCTATCCTCAGCAGTATCTATGGCAGCAACGTCTACACCAATTAAACGGCAATTGTATTTTTCCCAGATTCCTAATTCGTCTGTCTCTTTACAAAGATTTAAAGCAGTTTGGCCACCCATAGTGGGTAAAACTGCGTCAATTTCGTTTTCTTGTAATATTTGTTCAATACTCTCTACGTTCAGCGGAAGTAGGTAAACACGATCCGCCATCATAGGATCTGTCATAATGGTGGCGGGATTACTGTTAATAAGTATTACTTTTATACCCTCTTCGCGGAGACTTCTGGCTGCCTGAGAGCCCGAATAGTCAAATTCACAAGCTTGTCCAATAATAATAGGACCTGATCCTATTATGAGCACCGATTTGATTGATTGATCCTTAGGCATAGTAGTTGTGGAGATAAATTGTGCAAATGTAAGACTGCTACTGTAAAAGTGGCTAAAAAATAAATCGAATTCAAATATTTAATTAAAACAATAGCAATGGCAGTGTTAAAAGAAGGAAGTAAGGCCCCAGCATTTAAAGCGCCCGATCAAAACGGGAATATGGTTTCTTTGTCAGATTTTAAAGGAAAGAAGTTGATACTTTATTTTTATCCAAAAGATGATACGCCTGGCTGTACTTCGCAAGCATGTAATTTAAAAGATAATTACACCGATTTAATCAAAAAAGGATTTCAGGTTGTAGGAGTAAGTGTTGACAGTGTTAAAAGTCACAAGAAGTTCGAAGAAAAATATGAACTTCCTTTCCCTTTAATTTCCGATGAAGAAAAGAAAATTGTAGACAAGTATAATTTGTGGGGTGAGAAAAAATTCATGGGACGAACTTATATGGGTACCACTCGAACCACTTTTTTAATTGATGAAACAGGAGTGATTCGCAAGATTATTGCAAAACCAGATACCAAAAATCACACAGAAGAAGTTTTGGCTGCTTGGGATAGTATTTAATCAATTCAATAGTTTACGGAACCTAATTAGTAATGCCAATAAGTTCACAAAAGAAGGAATCATTACAGTGTATGCTCAGAAAGACGATGGACAAATCATATTATCCATTTCAGATACTGGCATTGGCATGGCCGAGGAAATAAAAGGAAGATTATTCGACGGAGAACATTATCAAAGCACTACTGGCACGAGTAACGAAAAAAGTTCTGGATTAGGTTTAATATTTACTAAAGATTTTATTGATATACTTGGTGGATCAATTAAAGTAGAGAGTACCTTAAATAAGGGTACTTGTGTTTATATTTATTTTTAGTGTCTAACTAAACAAAGTAAATACCAACCAGCTCATTCCGTAGGCCAATACAGTCATATATACTAATTGAATAGTTGGCCATTTCCAAGATTTTGTTTCTCTTTTTACCACGGCTAAAGTACTCATACATTGCATGGCAAGAACATAGAATACCATTAATGATAAACCTGTCGCAAGTGTATATACTTTTTCACCATTTGCATGAGTAGCTGCTTGTAATTTTTCACGTAAGCTTTGATCATCTTCTTCATCAACACTATATAAAGTAGCCATGGTACCAACAAAAACCTCTCTCGCTGCAAATGAAGTAATCAATGCAATACCAATTTTCCAATCATAACCCAAAGGAGCAATTGCGGGTTCAATGGTTTTGCCTAAAATACCAGCATAAGAATTTGCCAGTTTTTCAGTGGATAACTGTTTTTGTAGAGAGTCTGCAAGGTCTGGATTTGATTCAATTAGAACCGCATACTTTGCTTCTGTTTTTTCTATCTTATCACCGGGTCCAAAAGAACTTAGAAACCAAAGCAAAAGACTGATAACCATGATTACTTTACCAGCATCTGTAACAAATATGCGTGCTTTTTCTATCATTGTTATACCTGCATTTTTCCAACGAGGTGCCCTATACATCGGTAATTCTAATATGAAAAAACTTTTCTCTTTAATATTAATAAAGAACTTCATAATGTAACTAACCAGCAAAGCCATTATAGTGCCCAAAAGGTATAGCGCCATCATTACTAGCCCCTGCAAACTGAGGAATCCAAAATAGTATTTCTCTTCTATAACTAGTGCAATAAGTATAGTATAAACAGGTAATCTGGCACTACAACTCATTAATGGGGTAACTAAAATAGTAAGCAACCGCTCTTTTTTATTTTCAATATTTCTTGCGCCCATAATAGCTGGGACAGCACAAGCGAAGCTACTAATCATAGGCATTACGCTTTTTCCGTTCAATCCCACTTTTCTCATTAGTTTGTCGCTTAAAAAACTAATTCTAGCCATATACCCTGTATCTTCTAAAATGGTAATCAAACCAAAAAGAATCATGATTTGTGGAACAAAAACTAAAATTCCACTTAATCCAGCTACAAATCCATTAATCAATAAATTGCTCCACCATATTTCAGGTAAATTACTTGAAAGCCAGCCAGCTAATGCAGCAAAGCCCCACTCTATGCCGTCCATTGGATAGGTAGCAAGCCAAAAAATGCTTTGAAACAAAAGAAAAAGTACCGAAAATAAAATTAAATACCCCCAAGTTTTATGCATCAAAATATTATCAAGTTTCTCAGTAAACAGCTTTTTTTCAAGTGGTCCTGTTTCTAACACATTTTTTTGCATTATTTGTCTGATGCGCGTGTAGCGCTGCATAATTTCTTCTGCCTGAGTTTTGGTTGTGTTGAAATTATTTTCAGCTACGATGGCATTTAAAATTTCATGATCTTGGTTATTATTTAAGAGTTCTTGGTGGTTAATTAATTGATGAATACAAGCGTAATCACTCCATTCTGGGAAAGCCTTTTTTACTTTGTTTACTGCTTCTGGGGCTAATGATGCAGTATCCATAAAGTCTCTTAATTTAGAAGGAGCATCAGGTTGCATTTTAGCAATTACTTTTTTCAACTCTGCTAAACCTTTGTTTTTGCGTGGGTTTACTGCAACAACAGGAATACCAAGGTCTGCTTCTAGCCCTCCTATATCAATTTTAATATCTTTTTTTGCAGCTAAATCGTTCATGGTTAAGGCCATGACAACTGGAATTTTTAAATCGATGATTTGTGAACAGAATAAAAGATTTCTTTTTAGGTTACTAGCATCCGCTACCAATACAATTAAGTCTGCTTTAATTTCTTTGTCTGCTCCCATGAGCACTTTATAAGCCACCCACTCATCTGCCCTTCTAGGATATAAGCTATACGTTCCAGGCAAATCAATCAATTCTGCTTTGCGGTTGTCCTCTAATTCAAATATGCCTGTTTTTTTATCTACGGTTACACCTGGGAAATTACCAACATGTTGATTTAGTCCGGTAAATGCATTGAATAGAGAACTCTTCCCACTATTGGGGTTACCTACTAATGCTATATGTACTATTTTATTTGCCAAGACTGCAAAAGTAGGTGGGCAAATCCGCAGTTGGTTACGAGATTGGGAACAGAATTTATAATAGATTACCGATCTATTACAAATATGTACTTACTGCAGCTTACTTTTGTGTCATAAAGTAGCAATATGAAAAAGTGGATAGCAATTTTACTATTCCTGCCTTTTTTGGCAGTTGGTCAAAGCAAAAGAAAATTAAGAATTGCAGCAGAAAAGGAGCAGTCGCTAACGCTTTCAAATCTACAAAAGCATGTACAATATTTGGCAGATGATCAATTGCAAGGCAGAAGAACAGGAACTGCTGGTGAAATAATGGCAATGGAATATTTAATTCAGCAATATAAGTTGCTTGGTATTGAACCAAAGGGATCGAATGGGTTTGTGCAAGAATTTGAAATTAATGAAGGATTACAAATAGAGGAAGCTACCTTTTTAGCAGTAAGCGGGAACAAACTATTGCTAAACGAAGAGTATTTTCCAGTTGCTTACAGTGCAAATAAATCAATTAAAGGGACACCCGCAATAGCCCTCTCAGAAGCAGGCCAACCTTGGTTTAGAGACTTGAAAGAATTATTAGAAGAAAATAAAACGAATCCTCATTTTGATGTGGAAGCCGTTATCAAGAAAATAGCCAATGAAGCTGCTGCTAAAAATGCAACTTCCCTACTTATTTATAATACTTCTTCAATTGTTGATAATGTTCAGTTCAACAAAAATGATCAATCCCCTTCCTTATCTATACCAGTTATTTACATCACCAAAAAAGGGGTAACCAAATATTTTTCAGATCCAGCCGCTACTTTACCTATTGAATTATCAGTCAAATTGAGTGCTAAAGTTCGTAAAGCTAGAAACGTAGTTGCATTCATTAATAATAATGCTCCAAATACTGTAATACTTGGTGCACATTATGATCATTTGGGTTATGGAGAAGATAAAAATTCATTGGATGGCTTAAACGAAATACATAATGGAGCAGACGATAATGCAAGTGGTACTGCAGCTTTATTGGAATTAGCAAGAAAATTAAAACAAAAAGCTCCGCCTGCTAATAACTATTTATTGATGCATTTTTCAGGAGAAGAATTGGGATTGATGGGAAGCAAGTACTGGCTTGAAAACCCAACTGTTTCAGTTAAGGCAAATTATATGATCAATATGGATATGGTGGGCAGATATGATACAGCAAGAAAATTGACTATTGGCGGTTATGGAACATCACCAGAGTGGGGTAGTACTATTCCAATGTTAGCCAATAAGTTTTCATATAAACTTGATAGTGCTGGAACAGGCCCAAGCGATCATGCAAGTTTTTATCGAAAAGATATACCAGTATTATTTTTCTTTACAGGAAGTCATCCAGATTATCATAAAGCATCAGATGATTGGGACAAGATTAATTATGCTGGAATCAATGATATCGTAAATCTCGTGTATAAAATTGTTGAAACTACAGACTCGAAAGGGAAAATTGGATTCGCAAAAACAAGGGAACAACAAATGGGTAGAAGTACTCGTTTTACGGTAAGTTTAGGTGTTATACCTGATTATGGATACACTGGAACGGGTATGAGAATTGATGGCGCTAGTGCAGGAAAATTGGCAGATAAACTGGGGTTAAAAGCTGGTGATATATTGTTGCAGTTGGGGGATTATAAATTTGTTGATGTGAATAGTTACATGCAATCGTTGTCCAAATTTAATAAGGGCGATAAAACTAAATTGATTTATAAGCGTGGTTCCGAAGAAATTACAGTAGCGCTCGAATTTTAAATTATTATATGAAACTTCGATTGGATGTTGACGAATTAAACGATGATTTCTTTGAAGAAACGCGCATTTTGGGTATTACCGCTACTTTAAAAAACTATCAATTTTGTATGCAACTAAATACCAATTTAGGTTACGACTTTAGATTAAATCCTGAATTAGAAATTCTGATTCGTAGAAAGGATAGGAGTTATTATTTTTCTATTTATCAATTTAAAGAGTTTAATTCTCCACTCACCCATTTTTTGTATCAAAATCAATTTGATGGAGAGTATCTATTGCCTGAATTTAAGCATATGGACTTTTTATGGTTGATGAAATATGATTTTGTAGGTGATGATAAATGCGATTGGATAAAGCAAATAGTTCGTAATTTACCAGGTGTACAGCTTGTTGCAGAAATGACTCCAGATCAAATAAAAAATAAGGGGAATATGGTATTCTAAGTTGATTAAGCTATCACAATCCTCTTTTCACCTAAGTCAGTCATTACTCCTATAGGCGTAATGAAATCAGCTAGTCCGTTTAAAATAAATAACTGTTTTATTTCACCTAAAATTGCTGAATCTATAGCAATTAATAAGCCTCCATTGGTTTGAGGATCAGGTAATATGGAAAATGCTTGCATTACATCAACGCCTTTTTCAAACTTCACTTGAGTACTGTATGCATTCCAATTTCTATAAGTAGCATCTGGTATAAGTCTTTTTGCTAGATATTCTTTGGCGGAACTTAAAATAGGTACTTTATTATACTCAATCAATGCTCCAAGTTTACTACCCTCTGCCATTTCCATCAAATGGCCAATCAATCCAAAGCCAGTAATATCTGTCATAGCATGAACACCTTCAATGGATCCCAATACTTGCCCTATTTTATTTAATTGATTCAATTGATGTATAAGAATTGGTAAATCTTGTTCTTCTAGTTGGCCTCTTTTGTGGGCAGTAGATAAAACACCTACCCCAAGTGGTTTTGTCAAAAACAACATATCCCCTTTTTGAGCGGTATTATTTTTTTTCAAATGCTTAATTGGAACAATACCATTTACAGACAAACCAAAAATTGGCTCTGAAGTATCAACGCTATGGCCCCCAGCAAGCGGTATACCTGCTTCAGCACAAATACTTCTTCCTCCTTCAATGACTTTTCTTGCAATTTCAGGAGAAAGCTTATCAACAGGCCAACCTAAAATTGCTAAAGCCATAATAGGTTTGCCCCCCATCGCATAAACATCGCTAATGGCATTAGCTGCAGCAATCCTGCCAAATTGATAAGGATCGTCTACGATTGGAACAAAAAAATCGGTAGTACTTATAAGTGCAGTATTGTTTCCTAAATCATATACAGCAGCATCATCTTTACTACTGTTTCCAACCAATAATTCTGGGTAAATATTTTGTACTATATCAGATTGAAGTATGCTGTCTAAAACAGCAGGAGCAATTTTACAACCACAACCAGCACCATGCGAAAATTGAGTTAGAAGAACTTCTGCCATCTTTTGATTTTTCTACAAAAGTAACTTCAAATTGATGGAAAAGGTCAAAACGAAGAAAGCTGCATTTAGAATGCAGCCTTCTTACCCCCAAATTGTTAGTTATTTAAACATTACTGTTAGTAACCTTAGTAAAGGTGATTTTTTTCTAAGTCATAATCTGTTTTTTTACATCAAATGCCTCATTTGTTTCACGAAACAACCCTTTTATTTTGTTAACCCCTCAATATTCACTAAGTCCATCTTTTAATTTAAATTGTTCATTAATTAATAGATTTGGAGGATGCGTTTATTGATTTTCTTTTTATTCGGATTGCTAGCAGTACCATTATATGCGCAATTTCCTTATACACAAAAATTTACCTATCCTGCACAATTGCCAACACAAGTTATTTATGATATGTTGGCAGATCAAAATGGATATATATGGCTAGCAACTGATAAAGGATTATATCGATTTAATGGGAGAGCTTTTGTAAAGATTCCATTTGATCAAACCAGCATGCAGTCGGTAAGTTATTTACAACAGGATCCACAGGGTAAAATCTGGTGCATGAATTTTTATAGAGAATTGTTTTCTCTACAAAATGATACGCTCCGCAATTATATTTTTAAAGATAAGCGAATAAAAGACGAGTCTGTAATTGTTAATTATGCTGCAACAAAGGATCATATATGGTTTGCTTCATTAGAAAATTTATACCAGATTAATAAACAAACAGGTGAAACAGTTAAGAAAGTACACTCTCCGGAATATTTAGGTATTTCATCTTTAGTTAAAAATGGAGAGGAAGTAGTAGCATATGGTGCAAAGGGTTGGATTTTTACTTATCCATCAAAAAAAGCCGAATGGAAAAAAACATCTTTTAAATATAATGATACCAGATTAATGTCTTCCGGAAAATTTGTTTATGGAACACAAATTGGAAAATCTAGACTGCCCGCTTTAATAGTAAATAATGGACAACTTAAGCTAACAAAACCCTTTGATTTACCAGAAGATATTTTGGTATTTCATTTTGCATCAACAGCTGAATCAGAACAATGGATTTGTACACAAACAGGTGCTTATTTGTGGGATGTATATAGTGGCAAAACAAAACTCTTTTTTCCTAGTCAAAGTATTACCGATGTGGTTAAAGATTATCAAGGCAATTATTGGGTGGGCACTTTAGATAATGGACTTTTTGTTTGTCCTTCACTAAATAATAAGCTTTACACGATTAATCCAGGTTTTGGCTTTGATAATATTTCTAGGGTTACAACAATAAGTAATGATACAATTGTAACTGGAACAGCTAAAGGAATGCTAACTGCTTTTAATCTAAAAAATGAAAAGCGAATGCATTATCAATTGCCGATTGCTACCGAGATTCAGTTTATCACATATGATTCAATAGATAAAAAAATATTTACGAATAGAGGGATTTTTAATTTAAAAAGTTC
Source organism: Sediminibacterium sp. (assembly GCA_040403845.1). GTDB lineage: Bacteria > Bacteroidota > Bacteroidia > Chitinophagales > Chitinophagaceae > Sediminibacterium. The sequence continues at coordinate 34,693 of JBBAJU010000007.1, read as the reverse complement.
CTTCCCTGATAAAGTGTCTGATTATGGTAAAAGCGTTGTAAGCGATCATCGAAAAAATTTAATAGTTGCCTCTTACAATAGAACATATGTATTGAATAATCCATTAGGAAAAAATCCAGATGCAACCCCTGATACAACTGGAATTCCCCTATATAGTCGTTACATGAAAAATGATATTTTCAGGAAGGGATTAAGGATACCTGTATTTAGGAATGCAAGAAGTTCTAATATTCTTTTATCTAAAACTGGCAAGTTTTTTTGGGTTGCTTATTATGATGATTTATATCGCTACTGTTTTAGTGACAGCACTATTATCATACGTAAAAAAAATAGCCAAAAATTAGTTGCAAGAACACTTTTTGAAACATCAAACAATTTATTGTTAGTAGGAACTTCCAATGAAGGGTTATTTGTTATAAAGGAGGATCAGGTGATTAAAAGATATCATACTGGGAACGGATTAAAGAGTAACAATATTAAATCTATCAAAGAGCGCGACGGAAAAATATGGGTAAATACAGACGAAACTTTACAAATCATTGATTTAAAAACGGGCGTCATTACAAATTTGCTAGATGAATATGGTTTGGCTGGATTAACAGTTAATGATTTTTCACTTCATCCCAATAAATTACTATTGGCAACCACATCTGGATTAGTTGTAAACGAATACAAGGGGAAGATGGTTAATGAAATGATTTATTTCCCTTCAATAAAAGCAATCTGCGATGGTATTGAATTGGTACCTAATCAAATACTTTCATCAAGTAAAAACAATATCAGCTTCTATTTTGATGCCATTCAGTATAAAACACCAACCAATTTGAATTATCGTTATAAATTATTGGGTATTGATACTTCATGGAAGGTGTTAAGTTATAGTATTAACACACTGAATTTTTATCGACTACCACCTGGAGTTTACGAATTTCAAGTTCAAGCTTACGATAATAATGGAATTTATACCAGTGATGTTAAAACATTTACTTTTTCAATTCTTAAACCTTTTTGGCAACGGTGGTGGTTTATTAGTTTAATTGTTTTGGCTGGGTCGGGTATTGTTTTTCTCTTTTTTAAAATTTGGTCTAAACGACTGATTATGCGGCAGGGGCTTAAAGAACGTTTATTTAAAAGTCAATTAGTTGCTATCCGATCTCAAATGAATCCTCATTTTATATACAATGTATTGAATACTGTTCAAGGATTATTGTACGATAACAGGAAAACCGAAGTAGGAAATTTATTGGGTAATTTTAGTGATTTGATGCGAAAAACTTTGCAAGCGAGCGATCGACAATTACATTCTTTGAAAGAAGAAATTGAGAATATTTCTTTGTACCTAGAATTAGAAAAAGCAAGATTTGACAAAGACTTTGAATACAATATTGAATTAGCATTAAAAGAAGATCCCTCCGATTTAAATATTCCTTCCATGCTATTACAGCCATTTGCTGAAAATGCAGTTAAACATGGATTAATGCATAAATCTGGAAAGAAAATACTTTTAATCAGTTTTACTCAAATACAAAATGGGTTGAATGTTCTAATTGAAGACAATGGTATAGGACGTAAACAATCTTATCAAATTAATCAGCGGAATAAAAGCAAACCAACCAGTTTTGCAACCAAGGCAATTGCAGAAAGAATTGAACTATTCAATAGGCTCTACAATCAAAAAATAAAATACGATATCATTGATCAATACGATGACTTAAAAAACCCGTCGGGAACAGCCATACTCCTATTTATTCCAATTTACGATCAGGAAAGGAATTATATATAAATATAGCCTCTTCATCAAGTAAATGGGCTCAATCGTAAAATGGTTTAATTTTTAATTATCTATATAACTATCTTAGTTTAATATGGAATTGATTAAAGTCATTATAGTAGATGATGAGCCTAATGCAAGGAAAGCTTTGCGTGGGTTATTAAATGATAATTTTGAAGAAATTCAAATTGTTGCAGATTGTAGCAATGTGCCTGAAGCAGTAAAAACTATAAATAAGTATAAACCAGACTTGGTTTTTTTAGATATTGATATGCCAGGCTATAGTGGCTTTGAGTTACTTGACTTTTTTGATGAAGAACAAATTTGGTTTAAAATTATTTTTGTAACCGCTTATAGTCAACACTCACTCAAGGCTTTTGAAAGCTCCGCTGTAGATTATATTCTAAAGCCTGTTCGGCTAGAGCATATGCGAAGGGCAATCAAAAAATCTAATTTTTTACCCTCTGATAGCATCCAGTATAAAGTATTACGTGATAACTTATCTCAAAAGCAAGATAAAAAAGTGGTCTTGCAAACTTCAGAAACCATTTATGTGGTTAATCAAGATGATATCATTTTTATTCAGGCAGAAGGTAGCTATACTAAGATAATAACGGTAACTCATGGGGTATTAACAATCACTAAAAAGTTGCTTGACTTTGAATATTTAGAAACGGATGGTCCTTTTTTCAGAACGCATAGAAGTTATTTGGTTAATTTAAATCACGTAAAGAAAATTGATAAGAAAGATTTTGTGTTAATTATGAGTAATGAAGCTCAAGTACATTTGGCGCAGGATAAAAAGAATCAGTTAATTGAGCGGTTTACTGTTTAGCTTTCTATAATCCATTCTATGGCTCCATGCTGAAATTGATGTTGAATTCCAGATGTAGCTATTAAATCGCCCTTTTTTGATACCCCATTGATGGTATAGACTGCTGAAATAGTGCCATTTTTAAGTTTTACAAGTTGGCTTTTTTTATAGAGTACTTGGTTGTATTCATTTAATAATTTATCTGGACCATTTCTTTCTAGCAATTGCTTAAACCTATTTTCAACTTTCTCGCAGAGTTCTTTTGCCAACTGAATTGGTGGGTGGAATTTCCCAGTAATTTGTTTTAAAGAAACCGCTTTGTGTTGAACTTCATCAAATTGGGTTTGGTTAATATTTATACCAATTCCAGCTACTGCGTAAGCCCAGATCCCCCCGGTTATTTGATTTTCAATAAGAATCCCCCCTGCCTTTCTGTCACCCCAATAAAGATCATTTGGCCATTTTATGCTTAGATCTGCAGGAATATATGAAGACAATAAGTCTTTGGCCGCCAATGCAATTGCGGCACTTAATGCAAACTGATCACCTATATTTAATGCCGAAACATTCAACAAGATAGATATGAGTAGATTTTGGCCTGTTTCCGACTCCCATTTTTTACCCATTTGACCCTTCCCGGCCGTTTGTACATCAGCAAAAAAAACCGCCCCATGTTCAGCCAATTTAGCCTGTAATTGCTGCATGGCATAAATGTTGGTACTATTTACCTGCTTTAGGTGGGTAAAGGGTGTTCCAATAACAGTTTTAACAGCTGAACCTGCCAAAGAATTACTATTTTTGACGAAGTTAACATGAAAATTATTTATTAAAACACCTATCATTTTTGGAACCACTTTCAATATTGAAAACCCGCGAGAAGACAACAGTTAGTAGACTGAACAAAAATTCTAAGATATTTAAGACTATCATTCAAGCTATTCTTGATAAAAAAGGCGAAAATATCATTAGCCTTGACCTTAGAAAAATTCCTGAAGCATCAGCTGATTTTTTTATTGTTTGTGAAGCTACCAGTACAACTCAAGTTAAAGCAATTGCCGATTTTGTAGAAGATCAGTTAAAGAAAATCTGTGGCGAGTCACCTTACAGGCACGAGGGTAAGCAAGCAGCTCAATGGGTTTTAATTGATTATATTAATGTTGTTGTACATGTAATGCACCCAGAAGCCAGAAATTTTTATAAATTGGAAGAAATGTGGAGCGATGCTGTTGCACAAATGCATGAGTCTTGAACTTAACAAAACTTTTAAAGGACTCAAACATTATTCATATATCACGTAAGAAGCTATGTCAAAGAATAACCCGTTACCTAAAATAAATCCTGATAAAGGGGATGGTCAAAAAAAAGGACCTAAGTTCACTATTTATTGGATTTATGCAATTATTGCAATAGTGCTTTTATCAATGCAGTTCCTTAAAATGTCTCCAGATCTTGCACCTACCAGTCAGCAAGAATATTTTGATCAAATGTTGATTCCTGGGGATGTTCAAAAAATTGAAATTGTAAAGAATAAGGAAAGGGTGAGGGTATACATTAAACCTGAGCGTTTATCTAAGGATTTTTATGTAACCAAATTCAAGAAAGACTTAAGTAAAGAAAAGGGTAAAATCCAAAATGTTCCATTGTTTGAGTTTGAATTAACAGGGGATGTAAAAAACTTTAAGGATGATTTAAAAGATGTGTATGCTGCACATCCTGAATTGGCTAGAGTTCCTGAAAAAGCAGTAACTGACCCTGAGTGGTTTGGACCAATTTTTAATACTATAATTTCTTTATTATTTATAGTTGCCGTATGGGTACTATTAATGCGTAAAATGGGAGGCGGTGGCCCTGGAGGCGGTGGCCCTGGTGGAATATTTAATATTGGAAAATCAAAAGCAACATTATTTGATAAAGGCGCTAAAGTGAATATCACTTTTGCTGATGTAGCCGGATTAGATGAAGCAAAAGTGGAAGTTATGGAAATTGTTGACTTTTTAAAACAGCCCAAAAAATACACATCACTCGGAGGTAAAATTCCTAAAGGAGCTTTGTTGGTTGGGCCTCCAGGAACAGGTAAAACATTATTGGCTAAAGCGATGGCTGGTGAAGCACAAGTACCTTTCTTTAGTTTGAGTGGATCTGATTTTGTGGAAATGTTCGTGGGCGTTGGAGCAAGCAGAGTGAGAGACTTATTTAAGCAAGCAAGAGAAAAAGCACCTTGTATTATTTTTATAGATGAAATTGATGCCATCGGTAGAGCTAGAGGTAGAAATGCAATCATGAGCAATGATGAGAGAGAGAATACATTGAACCAATTATTAGTTGAAATGGATGGATTTGGCGGCGATACAGGCATCATTATCTTGGCAGCAACTAACCGTCCAGATGTATTGGATAGTGCTTTACTTCGTCCAGGTCGTTTTGATCGTCAAATTTCTATTGACAAACCAGATGTGAAAGGACGTGAAGCTATTTTAAAAGTTCACTTAGGTCCAATTAAAGTTTCTGAAACTTTAGACTTACATAAACTAGCAGAACAAACACCAGGTTTTGCAGGAGCAGATATTGCCAATGTATGTAACGAGGCAGCATTAATAGCAGCAAGAAAAGGCAAGGAAGCGGTTGATATGAGTGACTTCCAAGATGCAATTGATCGCGTAATTGGTGGTTTAGAGAAAAAAAACAAAATCATCGCTCCACATGAAAAGTCTATTATTGCTTATCATGAAGCAGGTCACGCGGTATGTGGTTGGTTCTTAGAGCACGCATATCCTCTTTTAAAAGTTACCATTGTACCAAGAGGAACAGCTGCATTAGGTTACGCACAGTATACGCCAACCGAACAATACTTATATAATACCGACCAGTTGATGGATCAAATTTGTATGACATTAGGAGGAAGAGCTGCTGAAGAAATTTTCTTTGGTAAAATTTCAACTGGTGCTGCAAATGATTTACAACAAATCACTAGAATTGCATACAGTATGGTTACAGCCTATGGAATGAATAAAAAAGTAGGTAATGTAAGTTTCTATGATCCATCACAAGAAAATACATTTACAAAACCTTATAGTGAGGAAACAGGTAAAATAATTGATGAAGAAGTAAGGGGGATCATAGACGAAGCATATCAAAGAACCCTCAATTTATTAACAGAGAAGAAGAGTGAAGTAGAAAAGTTGGCAAAAGAGTTGCTAGAAAAAGAAGTATTGCATAAGAGTGATGTGGAAACTTTAATAGGGAAAAGACCTTTTGAAGAAAAAAAGTTATTAGAAGTTGAAGCTGAAAACACATCGGCTGCTGAAAAACTAGCTGCAGAAAAGTTGGCTGCAGATCAACAACCTGATACTAACGCATAATGGCAACATCAAGAGATAAAATTTTACAAAAGATTAAACAGGCACTTGTTACTAAAGTGCCTGTTCCCTTTTCTACTATTGCTACAACCTCTGAATTATTTCAACCTTCAAAAAAGGAATTAGAAATAGAATTTGCTGAACATTTTACTGCATTGCAGGGAAAATTTTCTTTTTGTGCTACGGAAAATGAACTTGCATTACAGTTGATACAGTTAATTGCTGTGAGAAAATGGGAAAAAGTATTTTGTAAAGAGCCTGTTTTACAACAGTTGCTTCAGTCAAATGGCTTTTCAGCAGCATTTTCCAAAGACATTGCAAGCTGTGATGTAGCCATTACAGGATGCGAAGTGTTGGTAGCTAGAACTGGTAGTATGATTTTGAGTAGTGCATCACTCAGTGGTAGAACAACCAGTGTATATGCACCTGTTCATATTTGTATTGCCAAGACTAATCAACTGGTATATAGCATAGACCAAGCTTTGGAAAATATGGTGTCTAAATATGGAGATTCCATTCCATCAATGATGAGTTTAGCAACGGGGCCAAGCAGAACGGCTGATATAGAAAAAACATTAGTGGTTGGTGTGCATGGTCCTAAAGAAGTTTTTTGCTTTTTAACTGATGATTAAGTAATATTATTTCATGGAATTAGCCTGCAGAAATTTATTTGTTTACGGATCTCTTCGCAGTGGTTTTAACAACCCAGCTTACGCTTACATAAGTAAGTATTTTACTTTAGTGGGTCATGCTTTTGTAAAAGGTAAATTATATCAATTACCTCAATTTCCAGCTGGTGTTCCTTCCGATGAGAATCACCTGATTAGTGGAGAGCTTTACTCCATAAAAGTTCCGTCTGAATGTTCCTGGGCTTTTGCACAGTTGGATGATTACGAAGGTGTTCAGGCTGAAGAAGGACATGTTCCTTTATACAAAAGAGTATTAACAACAGTTCAAATAGAAGGTAGAGAAGAACAAGCCTGGATCTATTGGTACAATGGCGCTGTGGAGAATGGTGTGTTTATTGAAGAAGGTGATTTACTTGCCTATTTGACACAAAATGGTCAGCTATGATCAATAATATCAATGCTGATAATAAAATTTATTTTTTATCTGATTTTCATTTGGGTGCACCCAACTATGCAGCAAGTTTAATTCGAGAAAAAAAATTAGTCCATTTTCTTGATTCAATCAAACATAAAGCAGCTGCTATTTTTATTGTAGGAGACATTTTTGATTTTTGGTTTGAATACAAAAAATCTATTCCAAAAGGATATACTAGGCTCTTGGGTAAGTTGGCTGAAATAAGTGATGCTGGAATACCTATAGTAGTATTTACGGGCAATCATGATATGTGGATGAGTGGTTACTTTGAAGAAGAATTAAATATTACAGTTTATCATGAACCACAAACATTTGTATGGAATAACAAAAAGATTTTAATAGGGCATGGAGATGGTTTAGGTCCAGGCGATCATGGGTACAAGTTGCTTAAAAAGGTTTTTACTAATCCAATCTGTAAATGGTTATTTAGGATTTTACATCCTGATTGGGGCATTGGATTAGCCAATTATTTTAGTAGAAAAAGCAAAGAAAAAACTGGGGTTTCAGACGATCATTTTTTAGGGGAAGATCAGGAATGGTTAATTGTTTATTGTAAAGAAGTTTTAAAAAAGGAATACTTTGATTTTTTGATTTTTGGACATCGCCACTACCCCATTGATTTCCCACTTTCTGGTGAAAGTAGGTATATTAATTTGGGTGATTGGATAAAAAATTTCACTTATGCTGAATTTGATGGGTCAAATATTCAGCTAAAAAAGTTTGAATCATAATCGAATACATGAAACAGCTACTTGATAAAGTAATCTTGAATAATACTGTCCAAAGCTATTTAACGGTGATCTTGGTTATTATAGGCATTTTGCTGATCAAAAGAATTATTTCTAAATACTTAGCCAAATTAATGTTTCGATTGATAGGTAAAGCTGGAAAAAATGTTGCCAGAGATTCCTTTTTGAATTTAGTAGTCCAACCATTAGATTATTTTTTACTACTGATGATTGGGATTATTTCACTAGATCAATTGGTTTTCCCATCTGTTTTAAATGTGATGATTTACCGTATTTCGTTAAAAAGTTTCATAGATGCATTAGCAGATGGCATTTTAATAGGCGTTTTTATTTGGTTATGTTTAAGGCTAATAGAATTTATTGCATTAGTGTTAGAGCAGAAAGCAAACATGACTGCAGATATGACCGATAACCAATTGATTATTTTTTTTAAAGATTTCTTTAAAGCCTTATTAGTGGTGATTGGTTTATTGATGATTCTAAAATTTTCTTTTAATCAAGACATCAGCAATTTATTAACAGGTTTAAGTATAGTAGGAGCAGCACTGGCATTGGCAACAAGAGAAAGTTTAGAAAATTTAATCGCTTCCTTCATCATTTTTTTTGATAAACCTTTTAATACGGGTGATTTAGTTAAAGTGAATGGATTTTCAGGAACAATTGAAAAAATAGGATTAAGAAGTACTAGAATTAGGACACTTGAAAAAACGTATATCTCTGTACCAAATAAGCAAATGGTTGACACTATTGTAGATAATATTTCGCTAAGAACACATCGAAAAGCAGAATTCAAAATTGAAGCAGGGTTAGATGCTAGTACGGAACAGCTGACTACTTTTATTGCTACAGTCAGGTCAATGCTTATCAATGCTGGTTTAGAAGGAGTTGGTGTTTATTTAGTAGATACTGGAAAGAATGCACATATTATTAGTATAGAGTACCTCAGTATTGTGACGCAGCCAATGGATGATTTTTTACAACAACGTCAAGAGAAGATGATGCAAATAATTGCTCTAATGGAAGAATTGAAAATTCAAATGGCAGCAGCTGCTACAGATGTAGTAGTGACCAATAAATCAGTCTGATAATGAAGATTTAAGTTCTAATAAAAATTGCTTGAATTTAGATAAGGTATGAACTAATTGATTTTCTGTATCAATCTTGTTTTTATTATTTTTCAGATAACTCTTAGCGCCTTCAATCGAAAATTTTCTCTGTCTTAATAACAAGTAGATTAATTGTAGATTTTTAATGTCTTCTACTCTAAATAAACGATCTCCTTTTCTGGTTTTTCTTGGCTGTAAAATATCAAATTCATTTTCCCAATAACGCAATAATGAAGTATTCACTTTAAACCATGATGCAACTTCACTGATGGAATAGTAAAGCTTTTGATTTAAAACTGCTTCATCCGGTATTTCAATTAGGTCTGCAACTGCATCCATTTCTTTGAAAGACTTTCTACCTCTTTTCCCAGCAATTTTAATTTTTTCGGGAGACTTATTATTCTTTGTTATAACGGGTTCAGCAACAATTTGTGCTGAAGCTATTTCAGGTAGCTTCGGGCTAGGTTTCTCAGACTTAACTTTAACTACAATTTGACTGCTCGCATAAACTACAGGTTCATTCACAACAACTTGCTCTTCAGCAGGTGCTTCAACTGTTATTTTGGGAACCTGTTTTTTGGGTTTAGGGGCAGGTGTTGCTTCTACCGGCATTCCAAAAAGGTCCAATTGTTGTAGTAGGTTTCCCATGCCCTAAAAGTACCACCAAAATCCACTTAAATTACCCCCGACTGTTTACTAGTGGATAAGATGTAAGTATCTTGCATTCCTATGGCAAATAATAGCATTAACCAAATTATTGTATGTGGAGCAGGGACCATGGGAAGTGGAATTGCTCAGCTTGCTGCTACAGCAGGATTTAAAGTAATTCAGTTTGATTTAAGCAAAGAAATGTTAGAAAAATCAGCTAAATCTATTGAGCTAAGCTTACAAAAGTTTTTGGCTAAGGGAAAATTGAATGAAGATGAATTCAATAATATTATTGCAAATATTACCTATACCACTCAACCAGATGCATGTAAAGGCGATTTGATAATTGAAGCAATTGTAGAGAAAAAAGAAGCTAAAATTGGTTTATTTAATCAACTCTTTGCCCTGAATGGTCCAGATTTGATTGTGGCTACAAATACTTCTTCTATTTCTATTGACGCCATAGCTTCTTCTATTGACTTTCCAGCGCAGTTGGTAGGTTTGCATTTTTTTAATCCCGCACCATTAATGAAGCTGGTAGAAATCATTAAAGGCAAAGCAACTAATCCAAATATTATACAGAAAATGGTTGATTTGGCTTTATTGATGCAAAAAACTCCAGTAATTTGCAAAGACGCCCCTGGCTTTATTGTAAACAGAGTAGCAAGACCATATTATTTAGAAGCAATGTATATGGTTCAAAAAGGTATAATTACTATTGAACAGGCGGATGCCGTATTAGAAGCCGCCGGATTTAAAATGGGACCATTTAAACTCATGGATCTAATTGGATTAGATATCAATTACAGTGTTAGTAGTATTGTATGGGAAGACTTAGGCAAGCCAGAGCGATTAAAGCCTTCGGAAATCCAAAAAGCTCAAATTGATCAAGGCGCACTAGGTATTAAAACAAAAAAAGGGTTTTATCAATACAATTAAGTAATCATAGTGAAATATTGACTTCATTGTCCCAATTACCTTTTACTACTAATGGTTTAGAAATTAATTGTACAATTTCTGGTTGCTTCTTTACTATTCCAAAAACACCAGTATCCCAAATACCATTTTTATTGGTATCATACAAGATGCGTAAATCGTAAGAGCCAGCTCTATAAAGCTTACGAGTCAGTTCGGTAGAAGTCAATATAATTGACTCTACTATTTTGTCTGATTGAACCAATTGTAAAACTGGGTTCCTCTTTAAATCAAGATTCACAAACCTGAGTCTTATGCTACCATAATCTGCTTCTTTTTTGGTAGCAAATTTGATTGTATCAGATTTAGCTAAACTTATTCCACTCGTATCAGTAATGGCATCTTTTGGTATGATAATCCTAAACTGTGTTTGTTCTTTCCATGGATAGCTAAAGGATAAAATTGTTTTACTTGTGTCAAGCATCAATTTATATCCTTTTACCGGAATAAAATTGGAGTCGGCAAATAGAATTTTACTGCTGTCCAATGTTTTTAAAGGCTTTACAAATTTTAATTCTAAAGATGATAGAAGATCTTGTGCTCCATTTTCAAGGTTAATAGCATATTTCAGCTGGATATCAGTTTTGTTTTTTGGTGTTGCAGCAACAGGAGTGGATGAGCTGGTTGCTTTTCTTTTATATCCTTCAAACGCGTATAATGTATCTATCGTATTGGTGCCATTTATTAATAAGGGCTCTGTTCTAAACGCAAACAACTTAGTACTGTCATCATATTTTTTTGAAAAATCATTCGGCAAAACATAAACAGAATAATAACCTCCAGATAAATTATAAAATTCAAAACTTCCTTTCCCATTTACTTTGGCATAGTATCTTGGCCTGTTTTTGTAGATGGCTGTATCACTAGAATTATTATGTAAAATAACCACTAGCGTAGAATCTACTGTACCTTTTTCTGCAAGAAAAACTTTTCCCTTATAAGTAAAGTTGTCTATGCTATTACCTGTAGAAAAAACGTACCTGAAATTTTTTAAAATATTTCCTTCGTTTACATCTTTTATAGCGTTACCAAAATTTAGCGAGTAGGTAGTATTTGCTTCGAGGCTGTCCTTAAATTTTACAGTAACATTTCTTAGCTTGTTATCTACAATTGGTAAGTTCTTTAGAGTAGGCGATACAATCAAGTTATTATTGATATCTTGAAGTGATACAAACTCATCAAAAGTTAACGTGATTAGCTTTGGCAATACATTAATTGCCGAGTCTTTGGGTAATGCACTAACCAAATTGGGGGGTAAACTATCTTTTGCGCCCCCACTTGGAGGAATAATATTGGCGCAGGAGGAAAGTAAAAGTATATGCAGCATCAAGCATAATACAATTAAAACAGTCAATTTTTTATTTATAAACTTAGTCTTCATGCTCATCAATTAAATTGCTTCAAAATTATTCTCTTCATCCTCTGGTAAAATATCTGCAAGGGCAATATCTAGCTCATTATTTTTTACAAATTTGCACCAATGGCAGTCTTCTTTACCACATCCTGTATAAAAATCATGGTCTTGAATTTTTTGCCAGACCGTGCTGATTTGATTTTTTACAGTATCAATATCATCATCTGAAATGACAATTTTTTCTTTTCTGTATTTTTTCTTGTTGTCTGGTTCTACAAAATCAAATTCACTACTTATTACTTGCCATGATTTTTGATCATAGTTGTCTACTAGAATTTTGTAAAAAACTGCTTGTCTCCAATAATCTCCTCCCTCTGGTTGCTTATCATTAGGGCCTAATAATTTATCTTTTGCCTTATCAACATCTCCAGTTTTGTAATCTACAACATTTACTAGTTTGCCATTAAACTCAAGCTTATCAAGTTTACCTTTTAAAGGCACGCCATTTATAATTACATTTTTTATGGTCCTTTCTATTACAACAACTTTATTCCATTCATTAATGTAGGCATTATAATAATTACTTAAGACTTCGCCCCCATATTCCATCCTTCTCTTGAACTGTTCTTTGGTAAAGCTTTTTTTATTCTTTAACATATAGTCTTCAAAGTAAGCAAATAGTTTCTCCTTGCTAGGAAACTGATTGCTATCCTGCATTTGCTGAAAAAATTGTTGCAGCGCTGAATGTACAGCCGACCCAAACTCAGTTGATTCAGATTTTCCTGATGGCACACGAACTAAGTTGTTAAAATAAAATTGTAATGGGCATTTGAGGTAGTTATTGAGTGCTGTAACATTCATTACAAATTTCTCAAGTACCCTTTCAATAAACTCCGCTTCAATTTTTTCAATTTTAGGGGTAATGCTTTCTTGATATTGAAGTAATGCAAATTCACTAATACTGTCTTTGCTCAAAACTTCTTTGCTTGTATTAATTTGGTAAGCCTCTTGAATTTCGGCAATAAACATGGACGGTTCTAGTGGTTTTCCATCTACTTTAAAATCACTGTAGGATAGGTATAAATATTTTTCGGCTCTGGTTAGTGCAACATAAAAAAGTCTTCTAAGTTCTTCTTCATCACTAAATACGGGTTGTGAAGTAAACATAGTGTCTGGCATAGAATAACCACCGCCAGGTTTTCTTTTCTTTTCCCAATAAGAAGCATTGCATCCTGCAAGGAATACATACTCAAATTCTAATCCCTTAGAACCATGCGTAGTGAGTAAATTCACTCCTTTATCACTGCCACTTACTTGCACCAACGGTAAGCGGATATTTTCTTTGATCATTAAATCTATCAATACAATTAATCTAGATAGATCAAGAGAGGGATTACGATTGCTTTCTTCTTTTATATAGTTAAACAAACCCGTTAATTCTTGCAGCAGCCAATGTTTTTCTGGATGTTGCATAATAAAATTTACGATACCCGTTTCGCGAATAATATTATCAAATAGATTTATCAGTGTAATATTAGGAACGTCATTAATTAATTGTTCTAAACTATTCATGGCTTTTTTAAGACCTGGAATAGGCTTGCTGAATAAATCTTTTATTGGATGGCTAGCTATTTCTAAGGCGTATTTTCTTAAGTTGGTCTTATCATTTCCAAAACGTTTATCTGCAACCGTTGCAGAAAGTTTAGCAATCTCAATAGGAGGGATCCCAAACCAATTAAAATGTAAAATTTCAAATAACATTTCATCCCCACTAAAAGGAGTTTCTAATTCAGCAGCAAGATATCTTAGTATTAGAATAATTTTCCTTGAAAAAGGAAGGTCTAGAATATTTAAATTTCTTTTGGTATAAACGGGTATTTGTTTAAGCTTAAAATAACTACTAAGCGTTTCACCATATTTATTCTCTTTATAAATAACTGCAATTCTTCCTGCTTCAACTCCCTCGTTCAAAAGTTTTTCAATGGCCAGTGTTATTCCAATCATTTCTTGCTGTTCCGATTCGTATGCAGCAATAATGGGCGGATTAGTTAAACTATTTATTTTAGTGTTTGAAGCAATTAACTCTTTACTTAATCCAGGAATTTTTTTAACTAAACGCTCGTTATTTCGATCAATTAAACTTTTGGCAACATCTAAAATAGGTTGTGTTGAGCGATAGTTTTGGGTAAGCACAACGGTCTGTATTTCATTACTGTATGCGTCTGCAAATTTTTCCATGTTCTCGATATTCGCTCCCTGAAAGCGATAGATACTTTGATCATCATCACCCACCACAAAAATATTGGGATGGTTCCAATAGCTAATCACCATTTCTACTAAGTGATTTTGTGTACCACTTGTATCTTGGTATTCATCCACCAAAATGTATTGAAATTGTTCTTGATATTTAGAGAGGAGTAAATTATTTTCCTTAAACGCATCTAATACCCAAATAATCATATCGTCAAAATCGTAGCGATTTCGCTTTCTCATCAATTCTTTAAATCGATTGAATTCATTTACAGCAGCTTTCAGTTTTTCCATCCGTTCTGTAACTAAATCAATTTGCGTTTGCTTTAAATCTCCTTTTTTAAATTGTTTATAAGCCCTTTGATACACGAACTCGTCTCGGGTAGGAATCTCTTTTAAGTAAGTATCAATGGCATCATTAATATATTCGGGTGTCCAGCCTTCTTTTTTCATATTGCTGAACAGATTTTTTAGGTTGTTAATTTCAAAGTAAACATCTCCCCGATACTTTTTCAGAGGATGATTTTTAGGAAAATCATCTATGAGTTGTTTAAATATTTCTATGCTTTCTAATTCTGATACCGGTTCTAATTTTGTTTTTTCAAATAGGGAAAGGTTGTCTTGGATTACTTCATTACAAAAAGAGTGAAAAGTATGTATGTTTACTTTATATGCATCTGGTCCAATAAAACGTAAAAGCCTTTTTCGCATTGCAACAGCACCTGCATCTGTATAAGTAAGGCATAAAATATTTTCAGGATTCGAGTCAGTTTCTAGTAAAATCTTTCCAATTCTAGCGCTCAAGATTTGTGTTTTACCAGTACCAGGTCCAGCTATGACCATTACAGGACCTTCAATTGCATCTACGGCAACCTTTTGAGCTTGGTTTAAAGATTCATAAACTCCCTCAAAGTATGCATGTTGTTCTTCCTTATTTGTCATTTCATAAAGATACCATGAACCTTATTACTGTAATACTGTTATTATGAAATTATGTCGAAGGTATATAGTATTAAAACCGTTCAGAAAATCCCCATCAGCCTAGAGCAGGCTTGGGATTTTTTTAGTAAGCCCGATAATTTGAAAGAAATTACCCCTTCAAATTTAGGATTTAACATTATCAGCAAACACCATGGTAGTACCATGTATAGTGGCCAAATTATTGAGTACACTGTTAAGCCAATTTTAGGAATACCCCTTTATTGGATGACCGAAATAACACATGTGATTGATAAGCAATATTTTGTTGATGAACAGCGGTTTGGCCCTTATTCTCTTTGGCACCATCAACATCATTTTAAAGAAATTGAAGGTGGCGTAGAAATGACAGATATTGTTCATTACAAGTTACCACTTTGGATATTAGGGGATATTGCACAAGTAATAATGGTGAAAAGCCAGCTGAATGGTATTTTTAGTCATCGTTATATAGCAGTAGAAGAGCGTTTTGGCAAATGGCCAGGAGCAGAAAACAAAGTAGTTTTTGGCTAATCTATTTCAACGCTTTTAACGCGCTAACATTATTATTTATATCAATTGTAGCAATATATAATTTGTTCCCGTTTACGTCTGGAATTTTATTCAAATCAATAGTAGCTTTTTTATCTGTTACAACAATTTGAAGTAACTGGCTATTTATGAATTTGACTTCTTTACCATTGGGCACACTGAAAATACCGAATCCCCTGATTTTTAAATGACCGTTATAACTGATTTCTGCGGTATTTGATTCCTGCGCAATATTTGGTTGGTCAGGTGCGTCGTTATTAATCCATGGCATTGGAGGTACAAGTGCAGGATGGTGATAATAATTATTCCTTAAGCTATCATTCCAACCATTTGGGTTCTTCTCGAAAGTTTTACTACTAAAATAGATACTACCTTGTGTGGTTGGGTATTTTCTTAATGCTTGAATTTGCTCGGGAATTTGATTTTTATTTTTCCAAGCATCATTACTTCCACCTCTATAGATGCCATGTCCTATATAAATATGTTTTCCATAACCATTTTCGTTCCACCATTTTAATAAGACATCATAATCTGCTAATGAATGGCCCCTTTCCCAATATAATTGAGGGGTAACATAATCAATCCAACCCTTACTTAACCAAAGTAGAATGTCTGCATATAAATCATCATAGTTGGTTTGACCCGCTTTCGTATTACTGCCCATTGGGTCTTGGCTCTTATTTCTCCAAACTCCAAATGGACTGATGCCAAATTTAACCCTTGGATTGGTTTGTTTAATAGCGGTATTAATGTCTACAATAATAGAGTCGCAGTTACTTCTTCTCCAATTGTCTTTTGAAAGCCCACCACCAAATTTTTCAAATGTTTTTTGATCAGGGAATTCTTTTCCTGCAATACGGTATGGATAAAAATAGTCGTCCATATGAATTGCATCAATATCATATCTGTTTAATAAATCTTTTACAACCCTAACTGTGTGTTTCCTTACTTCAGGTAAACCAGGATTAAAATACTTTTTATCGCCATAAATGACAAACCATTCGGGGTGTATTTTAGTGATATGAGATGGAGCAACAGATGACTTAAATACATTAAACACTGCTCTGTATGGGTTTAACCAAGCATGAAACTCCATACCTCTTTTATGGGTTTCATTGATCATGAATTCTAAAGGATCATAATAAGGATTGGGCGGTAATCCTTGCTTACCCGTTAAGTATTCACTCCATGGTTCGTATTGAGAAGGATAAAAAGCGTCACCAGCAGGCCTAATTTGCATTACAATGGCATTCATCCCATTAGACTGATGTAGGTCTAGTAAGCGAATAAAACTTGCTTTTTGTTCTGCAACTGAAAGATTTCTTTTAATCGGCCAATCAATATTTTCAACTGTTGCTATCCAAACCCCTCTGAATTCGTAATTAGGAGAGTTTTGACCATTTATTTTATTTCCTAAAAGGATACATAAGATCGCAAGTATAAAGCGCGCCTGGTTTTTCATAAATTGAAGATAAGTCATCTCTTTAAATGCTCACTCTCATTTTGTCTAATAAATCACTTAATTGTGCAGCTTCTTTGGGTGAGAGGTTCTGAAGAATAGCATCTAATTCCTTATTTTTTTCATCTAATCTTTTTAATACATCTAAACCGGTGGGTGAGATGACAACATCAACTAAACGTTTATCAGTATCACAAACTTTTTTCTCGACCAATTCTTTTTTTACAAGTCTTTCTACAATTCTACTGGTATCGCTCATTTTATCGAGCATTCGGGCCCTGATTTGCAGTGTGCTTAAAGGTTTTTTACTACCTCTTAAAATTCTTAGAATATTGTATTGTTGATGCGTAATGTCTTCTTCTTGTAAAACAGCTTTTATTTTTTCTGTAATCCAATTATTCGAAAAAATTAAATTGATGGAAAGTTTCTGATAAATACTTCTGAAGTTTTCCTGCTGAATATCTTTTTCTATGCCCATAGTAGTATGCATCGTATGGACGAATGTACAAACATTCCTATTAATCTTCCCATACTGAAAGTCCTTCACTACAATTTGAACAGATATCTATATTTTTTCTACTATTTAAAAGCTCGGTTCTAAATTGGCGGTAATTGCTATTTTTCCAAGTTTCTCTAAAACTTTGCCTTTTTAGGTTTCCTAATTGGTGCTTGGCATCTTTATCAAAACAGCAAGGGACTACCAATCCATCCCAGGTAATCACATTGGCATGCCAAAGCTTCCAACAGTAGTTTTTTAAGCCACTTTTGACTTTCATTTTGCCAACAGCTCCCATTTTATACCTACTATACTTATTATTTACAGGAATCAAACCATTAGGATCTTCCTCAAAATTGTATACTTGAGCCGTTTTAAACCTTACCTGATCTACACCAATTTCTTTACCTAATGCCTTTATTTCAGCAATTTGGTGTTCATTTGGCTTAACCACTAAAAATTGAAAGAAAACAAACGGGGTCTTGCTTTTTAACTCCTTCTTCCACTTAACAATATTTCTCGCGCCCTCTAAAACCTTATCTAATTTCCCACCAACCCTGTATTGTTGGTAAACCTCTTGAGAAGTTCCATCAATTGAAATAATCAAACGATCCAATCCACTTCCAACCGTTTTCTTAGCTTTTTCATCAGTTAAATAATGAGCGTTTGTTGAAGTTGCCGTGTATATACCCTTTTCATTGGCATATTTGACCATATCTAAAAACTGAGGATTTAAATATGGCTCCCCTTGAAAATAAAAGATTAGATAAAGCAGATCTGGTGCGATATCATCAATTGTTTCCTGAAAGAAATCTTGCTGAAGCATACCAGTAGGGCGTGTAAACTCCCTCAAACCGCTTGGACATTCTGGACATCTCAGGTTACAGGAAGTAGTTGGTTCAAAGGAGATTGATATAGGCATCCCCCATTGAATGGATTTAGAAATTAATCTTGAGAACCTAAAACTCGCATACACTTTCACTCCATTCCAAAAACGTCTTATGGTGAGTTTTGATAATAAGTTTAAGCTATCATTCAAATTGAAATAGGGCATTATTCAAAATTAGTCATTTCAAATAGGGTAATGCAACAGATGTTAAAAAAAATTAACTTATGGAATATTGTATTTATCAAAGTTCATCCGTAACTTAATATTATCAAATAATAATTAAGAATCATTAGATAATCATTAACAGATAGAATAAAAGATTGGCATGAGGTTTGGATTAAGATAAGAAAGAAATGATTTAAATTTTTCTCATAAGCAGTTAGTTTTGGTTGAGGCCCCTGTTTCTACAGGGGCTGACTTTTTTAAAGCCTATCCCATTCTTAAATTAAAATAGCTTCAATAAAGGTCTACATAACAAGAAAATAATGCAGCCTGTAAAATCAGCGGCAATGTCTAATACTTCAAATGATCTTCCCTCAATAAATCTTACTTGAATAAATTCTATCGCAATTCCATAAGCTGCCATTACCAAAACAATAATAATTGCAATTTTTTTTTCTGACTTCGGATAAAAATGACTTAACCATAAGTAGGCAGAAATACATAAAGCGGCAAATATTCCCGCATGAATGATTTTATCAAAATTGGGTATTTCAAGCCAATAAACACGAGGCACTTTATTGGCAGGCAAAGTGAATAAGATTAAACTCGTAATAAAAAACAGGCAGAATAAAATAGGTTTAAATAGCCCATTTTTCCAAGACCTTTCTAAGCTGCTCAATGTTGAATGGTTTAGTAACAATGTCTTTCATACCAAGTTCACGGTATTCTGCTTCTGCCTCTTTAATTGCATTAGCTGACATTGCTATGATGAAAGGAACTTTATTTATTTTGGAATGCAATATTTTTTCTGTTGCTTCAATGCCGTCCATTTCAGGTATATGGATATCCATGAAAACTAAGTCGTAATAATTTTGTAAAGCCATTTCTACAGCCTCTTTTCCATTGTTCGCTATATGAATGATGTGCCCGATTTTTTTAAACATTTTGGTAGCCAATAATTGATACATATTATTAGCTTCTGCTACTAATATTTTTAAGGGCTTAATTTCTGGGCTACTAGCAATGTCACCTGAATTACGATTGAGTTGTTGCTGATTTTTTCTTGCAAGGTTAACCTGAACTGGTAAAATAAATTTAAAACTTGATCCTTCTCCTAGCTTACTATCTACCCAAATTCTTCCACCCATTTCTTCAATGATTTTTCTACAAATGGATAAACCTAAACCAGTGCCACTGTGTTTACGAGTAGCAGAAGAATCAATTTGGGTAAAAGGAATAAACAAGTTGATAAGTTCTTCTTCGCTAATTCCCATACCAGTATCTGATACAGTAAAACTGAGTTCTTGCAAAGAATCATCAATCAGGTTGGCACTTACTTCTAATTTGATACTACTTGATTCAGTAAATTTAATAGCATTTCCTAATAGATTAATCAGTACCTGTTTAATTCTACTTTCATCGGCTATGATTTCGTTTTCGACACCTGGATGAATCTTTGTACTCAGTTTGATATTCTTTTTGAGTGCAATTAATCTGGGTGAGCTAATGGCGGTTACCTGTTGAATAATGCTTTGTAAATTACAAGACCCCTCAAATAATTCTAGTTTATCTGCTTCAATTTTAGAAATATCTAGCACATCATTCACAATTTCTAGTAAATGAGTATTACTAGATCTTAAAGAATGCATCAGTTCTTCTTGTTCGGTATTTAAAGTAGTATGTTGTAATAAATCTATTGTTCCAATGAACCCATTTAATGGAGTTCTAATTTCATGGCTCATATTGGCTAGAAACCTCGATTTTGCTTTTGTTGCTTCTTCTGCTTGTTGCTTTGTTTCAGATAAGTATTGCCTAGATTCCTCTAAGTCAATGGATTTCTTTATCAGATTATCTCGTTCCATATCATAAGCGTACTTGTATAAGCTAACACTAATGGCGATAATAAGTAAGTATAGTGTAGTGCTGATTAAAACATCAATTTTCATAATATCCTTACTAGGATATGGAGCTAACCATTCTGGATGTGATAATTCTAGCAAATACAAGCCCACAATGATTAAAATTGCGAAAGCAATAAACAATACATGAAATCTTTTTGGCAGTATCATTATGGCAGCAACAACACTCGTGATATAGGCCGTTTTAGTAGTACCTTCTATTCCACCGTTAGAAAACCAAATTGGAATAAAAAACACCAAACTAAATATAATATAGATCACACCTACGGGAACAAACTTTTCCTTGTAACGAGAAATGTAGAATACGTAAAAGGAAATAATTGCTAGGCATAGAATAAGGCCTAATAA
Organism: Sediminibacterium sp.; assembly: GCA_040403845.1. Lineage (GTDB taxonomy): Bacteria > Bacteroidota > Bacteroidia > Chitinophagales > Chitinophagaceae > Sediminibacterium. Next base: position 13,784 of record JBBAJU010000007.1, on the reverse strand, counting down.
CAAATTATTTCTCTCTAAAATTATATTGCTAGCTAAGCTTATTAGCATTGCAATAAAAACGAGAAATGAAACCAGATTAAAGATTTTATTTTCCAGAGAAATGACCGCTTTTCTTAAGCCTAAATTTTTTTTTATTTGATTCAAGGTCATATTAATTATACGGAATAAAGATAACCGTATTTCGATACTCTCTTACTAATCAAACCAACTTTACCAGCAACATACATTTCTGGAAGTGAAAGTCTTTCGGTATCACCCGATTAATTGTCATACAAGTAAATGGATACAGCCTCGCTTTGCCGACTAAGCGGCAATACAAGTTCAGACTCACAGACATGTAGTTTTTGTTCTAAATAGAAAAAATAGGGAATAAGGTATGATTAACCAACTAACGCTTCATAAGCATCTTTGGTCATCAAACCCTCAAAGCTTGAAGGATCAGCAACCGTCATTTTAATCATCCAACCATCCCCATAAGGATCGGTATTCACCAATTCAGGTTGTTTTTCTAGTAAAGCATTTACTTCTGTTACTGTACCAGCTAATGGTAAAAACAAATCACTAACGGTTTTAACCGCTTCCACCGTACCAAAAACTTCTTCTGCAGCTAATTCTTTACCTACGGTATTAATATCTACATAAACGATATCACCCAATTCGTGTTGAGCAAAATCGGTAATGCCAATCGTAGCAACATTGCCTTCAATACTAATCCATTCGTGGTCTTTGGTGTAACGTAGTTCTGCTGGAAAATTCATATAGCGGTATTTTTATAGTGCAAATATTGAATAAAATTTGGAGGGATAAAATTAATTATCTGCTGTAAAGGTATTTAAAAGCCTGATTGCTCAAAATACAAGAGTACATGGTCCTTAATAAAATTCTCTTGTTCGGGAAGGCTCATTTCGGGCAATTGCTTTAACTGGGCAAAATGGGGCCAACCTTCTTCATCTTTTCCCTCAACTAAATAATAGCCACTTTGAGCCAATACGGTACACACAGCTACATGCATCAAATCTTGCTTTTGTTCCTTCGATATTTTTTCGGCCATAAAACCAGTTTCTTGCAAACCAATCAAGAACAAAACTGCTTCTAAATCGGGCTTTTTGCCAAAACGCTCCAATAATTTGGCTTCCAAAGCCCACCAACGTTGCATCAAATCATCTGTAATAAACATACTGCAAATGTAAACCATCAAGGCATGCCATCATCAACCTTGATAAGGTATATTTGCAGCAAATTCGAGATTATGTTACCCGTAAGTGTATTAAAAGCAGCCCCAGAAAAGGTAAAACAACAGCTGGCAAAAAAACATTTTAAACAACCAGAACTAGTGGATGCTATTATCCAAATAGATGATGAGCGCAAGAAAGTACAAGCTGCTTTTGACGATACACAAGCCAAAGTGAATGCGGCATCCAAAGAAATTGGGCAATTAATGGCTAAAGGAGATAAAGAAGGCGCAGAAGCCATTAAACAAAATGTGGCCAATTGGAAGCAAACACTTGAACCGCTAAAAGAGAAAATGGCACAGTTAGAAAAAGAACTGGCCGACCAATTGGTTCAGCTGCCCAACCTACCAGCAGATATGGTTCCCGAAGGTAAAACACCAGAAGAAAATGAAGTCGTTAGAACGGGGGGATCAATGCCAACACTAGCCGAGGGCTCCGTTCCCCATTGGGACCTCACTACTAAATACAATTTGATCAATTTTGAATTGGGCAATAAAATTACCGGTAGTGGATTCCCGGTATATATAGGTAAGGGCGCCAAATTGCAACGTTCATTGATTCAATATTTTTTAGATTTCAACACAGCGGCTGGCTATACCGAATACTTGCCGCCATTTATGGTCAATGCAGACTCTGCTTATGCTACAGGACAATTGCCCGACAAAGAAGGGCAGATGTACCATGCAACCCAAGACGATTTTTATTTGATTCCAACAGCAGAAGTGCCTGTGACCAATGTGTACAGAGATACCATATTAAAAGAAAGCGATTTTCCAGTAAAAATGACTGCTTATTCTCCTTGCTTTAGAAGAGAAGCGGGCAGTTATGGAAAAGACGTGCGTGGATTAAACCGTTTGCACCAGTTTGAAAAAGTAGAAATCATTCAAATTGTACACCCAGATAAGAGTTATGAAACCTTGGATGATATGGTGTTGCATGTAGAAAAATTATTACAATCATTGGAACTGCCTTATCGCATATTGCGTTTATGTGGCGGTGATATGGGCTTTACCAGTGCCATCACCTATGATTTTGAAGTATACAGTGCAGCACAAGAACGCTGGTTAGAAGTGAGCAGTGTCAGCAATTTTGAAAGCTACCAAGCCAACAGAATGAAATGCAGATTCAAAGGGGCAGATGGTAAAACCCAATTGGTGCATACCCTGAACGGCAGTTCATTGGCATTGCCTCGTATAGTTGCTTGTTTGTTAGAGAACAACCAAACACCAGAAGGAATCAATATACCTACAGCATTGCAGTCTTATTTTGGTGCAGCAAAGATTTAATTAAAAGCCGACTCAACTTAATGGGTCGGCTTTTAAATTTAATGTTTAATAAACCGATCAAAAAACTCAATTGTCCTTAACATTTGATCAACTCTTTGACGATTGTTTCCTGTTCTGGTTAATTCATGTGTACCGCCTGGATGCCTTACGTACTCTACGGTTCGGCCCAAGACCTTTAAACTTTTGTAGAGCATTTCACTTTGAATTACACCAGTTCTTAAATCATTTTCTCCATGGAAAATGATAAAGGGTGTATGTATTTTATCTACATAATTAATGGGTGATTCACGGAATAACGTGGGTCTGATTTTTTCTTCCCATGGATAGCCCCCAAAATAATTAGGCACTAAGCGCCATGCATTGCCTTCTCCAAAGAAAGTGCCTAAATCGTATACGCCTCTTTGCGCACATGCTGCTTTAAAACGTTGGTCGTGGCTGATGATCCATGCCACTAAATAACCTGCATAAGAACCACCAGTTACTGCTAATCTAGCTGTGTCAATGAATCCTTCTTTTGCAGCTAAGTCTACAGAAGTTAATACATCTGAAGTAGGTCCTGTACCCCAATCATTTACATTGGCTCTTAGGAACTCTTCACCATATCCGCCTGAACCTCTAGGGTTACCATATACTACCGCATAACCTTTGGCAGCATAATACTGAAACTCATGCCACATAGAGCTTTCACCAGGTCCCCACATAGCAGAAGGACCTCCATGAATATTTAAAATAGTTGGATATTTTTTGCCAGCTACATAATTAGCAGGTTTCATGATCCAATATTCAACCGTTAATCCTTTCTCGTTTTTGAAGGTTCTTTTCTCTGGAAAACTCAATTGTTTTTTACTCACCCAATCGTAGTTGAAATTGCTGATGCGTTTTTCGTTTTTACCATTCACATCAGTCGTGTATAATTCAAATGGATTGGCTACAGCTGTCTTTACATAAACCAGCTTATCTGCTTTCATAGAAAAACTAGAAATGCCTTCATCTAAAGAAGTTAACTGCTCTGATTTTTTTGTTTTTACATTGATGCGATAAATAGGTGCGCCACCATTGCTCTGTGCAGTAAAATAGATAGTTTGTTCATCTTTGCTCCAAGTAAGTCCACCCTTATTTCTATCAAAAGGGAGCATTACTAAATCAGCTGCTGTTCCGTTCAAAGGCATTACCGCTAATTCAGGCACATTCACAAAAGACACGGTGCCTACTTGAACTGCCAACCATTTTCCGGATGGAGAAACGGATGGGCTTGAATACGATTTACCTACAGCACCTAGTAATTGTTTCATACCAGATCCATCTGCATTTACGATGAATACTTGGCTTTCTAAAGCACGATCAGGATGTTGTGTATTATCGTTATTACCGGTAAATACAATTTGTTTACCATCTGGTGTAAAACTAGCGCCCCCAAAACGATGAAATCCTTGAGTAAGGGCTTTAGGTGTTGATCCTGCTTCAGCAGCCACCATAAATAAATGCGAAAAAGATTGGTCGCCCGATGTGGAAGCTTCTTCCTGAAAATTTAATTTGTTGATTACTTTGGCTTTTCTCTCCGCCACATTCAAATCTAAATATGCCCTTATTTCTTCTGTTGTACCATCTGGATTGGGTAAGGCTTTATTGGGTTGGAGGAATTGATTCTGTTCAAACCCAGGTTTCTCTGCTGGCCATTTTGGAACCGCTGCAGTTGGGTTGAGTTCTTTGTCTTTTAATACATCTGCTAAAGAAACAGAAGCACTAAACAATAGCTGGCTTCCATCTGGGCTAAACTGAGGACTGCTGGCTCCATAGCGGAACTTGGTGATTTGAACCGGCTCACCTCCCTCTAGTGATAAAAAAAAGATTTGTGGCCTGCCCTCTACTGCTCTTACAAAAGCAATTTTTTTACCATCGGGGCTCCATACGGGTTGGCTGGCATTTTCCTTAAATGTTAATGCTCTAGGAGCCGAAGAACCATCTGCGGCTACTAAATACAATTGATTGGTGTATTTATATTCCCACTTACTATTGCCTTCGGGTTCAATACTGTTTAACACAAACACCGCTTGTTTACCATCAGGGCTTAAACTAAGGGCACTCATTTGTTTCATTTTGTACATATCGGTTATTTTAACCAAATCAGCAGTTTGCTGTGCTAAAACCATTAAAGGCATTAGGAAAATGAACAGTAAAAATTTCTTCATTCGACAGTATTTGAGCCTTAAAATACAAAGAATTTGGTTTGGCTAAGCATTGCTATTGTATTTTTGCAGCACAATTACCGATATATGAGCGAAATGGTGAATGAATTCAATAGCTATAGAGAGCGAATGAATGAAGTGATTCTGAGTAAGAATAATTTAGTGATGAAGCGCCTTTGGAATTTAGATACCAATACCTACGATGAAGGTGCATTGGATAAAAAAACCAAAGAAATGTTGGGCTTGGTAGCTAGTATGGTGTTGCGTTGTGATGATTGTATTAAATACCATTTGGGTAAAAGCTTCGAATTGGGCGTAACTACAGAAGAAATGTATGAAATTTTTGCAGTAGCCAACATTGTGGGTGGAACCATTGTAATTCCTCATACCAGAAGAGCAGCAGAATATTGGGAAGAATTAATTAAACAATAAATTATGGCTACTGAAACAATAGCAGCACCTACTTTAACCGCAAAAGATTTTGCAACTGATCAGGAAGTGCGTTGGTGCCCAGGTTGTGGAGACTATTCTATTTTAGCACAGGTTCAAAAGATTATGCCGAACATTGGAGTGCCTAAAGAAAATATTGTAATCATCAGTGGAATTGGTTGTAGCAGCCGTTTCCCTTATTATATGAATACATTTGGGATGCACAGTATTCATGGAAGAGCCACTGCTATTGCCAGTGGATTGAAAGCTACTCGTCCAGAATTAAGTGTATGGATTGTTACAGGGGATGGCGATGGTTTAAGTATTGGAGGCAATCATACCATTCATTTACTCAGAAGAAATTTTGATGTCAACATTATGTTGTTTAATAACCAGATTTATGGTTTAACAAAAGGACAATATTCACCTACTTCAGAAACCAATAAAATTACCAAGAGTACGCCATTTGGTAGTATTGATCACCCATTTAATCCATTGGCATTGGCGATGGGTGCGGATGCTACATTTATTGCTCGTTCAATGGATCGAGATCCTAAGCATTTACAAACTTTATTAACGCGCTCACATCAACACAAGGGTGCTTCGTTTTTAGAAATTTATCAGAACTGTAATATTTTTAATGATGGTGCTTTTGAAATTTTCACCGAAAAGTCTTCGAAGGCAGATCATGATTTATTTTTAGAACAAGGAAAGCCATTGGTATTTGGTGCCAATCAAAATAAAGGCATTCGTTTAAATGGCTTGCAACCAGAAGTGGTTGAGTTAGGGGAAAATTTTAGTGCAGACGATTGTTGGATTCACGATGAAAAAGATTTTTATAAAGCACAAACACTGATCAGAATGTTTGATGATCCGCATCAATCTAATTTTCAATTCCCTAGACCATTCGGTGTGTTTTACGAAACAGAACGCCCATGTTATGAAGATATGATGGCGATGCAAATTGAAGAAACCATCGCTTCTAAAGGCAGAGGAAATTTGGATCAATTATTACGCGGCAAAGAAGTTTGGGAAATTAAAGAGTAGATCATAAATGAATCAGTTCATTGCGAAGTGCAAATAATACCAGCCCTACTCGGTTGGTTGTTTTCACTTTCTCAAACAAATTGTCTCTATACCCATCAATGGTTCTAGGGCTAAGATTCATTTTAGCAGCAATTTCTTTTAAGGTTAAATCGGTTGCTAACAATTTCAGGAACTCTTTTTCTCTTTCGGGCAAATTCAACATAACTTGATACTCGTCATTGGGTTCCTCTAATTTATTTTTTATGGATTGAACCAGGTTAAAGCGAAGTAATTGATTAAAATAAATTCCTTTGTAGTACAGTTCATTTAAGCCTCTATTCAACTCTTTCGGATCAGTGTCTTTTGTCATATATCCCATTGCTCCATATTTAAGCATTTTAATGATGGTTCGTTCATCATTCAACATGCTCAATACCATGATCTTCATGGAAGGATGATGATTGTATATCCATTCGGCTGTTTCATAGCCATTCATGATGGGCATTGAAATATCCAATAATACCAAATCGGGTAAATTATTAGGATCTAGTTTAGCGATAAATTCATTCCCATTACTGGCTTCAAATAATACCTCAAATCCATCAAATTCTCCAATAATAATAGACAGGCCATTTCTTAATAAGACATGGTCGTCTACCAAAGCAATTTTTTTCATATGTTGTTTTAGTAAGCTGGGGGTATTACTAAACAGTGAAGTGAAGTAACTAAAAAAAATTGAATATAATTTATTGTCAATGCGTTTTTTTATACCGTTAAATCACGGTTTTTTTTTGATAGTTTTTCGTATAGATTCCCCGGCTCCAAATTTTATTTTTACCGCCCATCTTTATTGAAAGTGACTATTTGATAAGAATGGTATTTTTTAACCAGGGGTTACAAACAAACAGAGGGCGGCTTAAACCGCCTTCGTTTTTTAAGTAACTTTAGGTATGTTATTACATATACATCCCGATAATCCCAATCCACGTCATATTAAAACAGTCGTAGATTGTTTACTTTCCGGGGGGGTTATCATCTATCCAACCGATACTATTTATGGATTGGGTTGTGATATATTTCAACCAAAAGCAGTAGAAAGAATTGCAAGAATTAAACAGGTAGATCCTGCAAAAGCTCAACTCAGCTTTATTTGTAATGATTTAAGCGATTTGAGTAAGTATTGTAAAACTACCGACACACCGCTTTATCGATTATTGAAAAGTCATTTGCCAGGACCTTACACATTCATTTTACCTGCAAGTAAAGAAGTACCTAAAATTCTACAGAATAAAAAAAGTACCATCGGTCTTAGGATACCTGATAATAATATAGCTAGAACCATTGTGTCAGAACTAGGACATCCATTATTGTCTGCATCACTCCCTGGTGAAATGGTAGAAGAGTATACCGATCCTGATATTATGTTCGAAAATTTTGAAAAACTCGTAGACATTGTAATACATGGGGGTAATGGGGGGATGATACCCTCTACCATCATTGATTGCACCAAAGATCCTTATGAGTTGGTAAGATTGGGCGCAGGCCCCTGGGAAGAAGTTGGTTAAAAAGGCATTTCCATTTGAGTAGGGCTGATATTAAAACTTCTTCTATGGTGTTGGCAAAGCCCATTGGCTTCAATAGCCAACCGATGTTCTAGGGTGCCATATCCTTTATTACTATTCCAACCGTATTGCGGAAACTGAGCATGAATTTTTTCCATATATGCATCTCTGTAGGTTTTTGCTAGAATACTAGCTGCCGCAATAGAAGCATATTTACCATCTCCTTTTACAATGCACAAATGGGGGATTTTTCTGTATGCTGGGAAACGATTTCCATCAATCAATAAAAATTCAGGTTTTACTTTTAGTTGGTCAATCGCCATATGCATGGCTTTAAAACTGGCTTTTAAAATATTGATACGATCAATTTCTTCTGCATCTACACTGGCCACAGACCAAGCAATAGCATTGGATTCAATTACTTCTCTCAACACTTTTCGCTGCTTTGCACCCACTTGTTTGCTATCATTTAACAAAGGGTGTTTAAAGTTAATGGGTAAAATAACCGCTGCGGCAAACACAGGACCAGCATAACATCCTCTACCAGCTTCATCGCAGCCAGCTTCAATTTGATTTTCTTGATAAAAAGCGGGTAACATTTGGTAAAACTACTTAAACATCAATCAATTCCGAAGTTTGTGTGTTATACCTTTGTATAAACGCTGAAAAGAAAGAGATATGATAGTAGGAGACCGTTCAAATAAGCAAGTAGCCACTTGGTTACTGATAGGTGTGGGAATGACCATTATTCAAATAGCACTCGGAGGAATCACTCGATTAACCGGAAGTGGATTATCTATCACGCAATGGGAAGTGATTACTGGCACATTGCCTCCATTAAATGAAGCAGCTTGGTTAGCAGAATTTGCCAAATATAAACAGACTCCACAGTTTCAATTATTGAATTTTGAATTTCAATTAGATGACTTCAAATTCATCTTTTTCTGGGAGTGGTTTCATCGTTTATGGGCCCGTTTAATAGGGTTGGTTTTTGCTTTTGGATTTATATGGTTTATGGTGAAAAAATCTTTTAAAAAAGAAATGGTCGGCTCTTTATTGGTACTGTTTTTTTTAGGGGCATTACAGGGATTAGTCGGTTGGATCATGGTTGCGAGTGGATTAACAGGTGATGCGGTTTATGTAAAGCCCACTCGATTAGCGCTGCATTTTATTTTAGCATTGGGCTTATTAAGTTATACGTATTGGTTTGCGCTAAAACTATTGGTGCCAACAAATCAAATTATGGAGAGTAAACCCATCAGACAGCAAAATATATTGTTGATTGGATTATTGATACTCCAATTATTATATGGCGCATTAATGGCAGGACACAAAGCAGCCAATGTTGCTGCAACATGGCCTACCATTAATGGTGCGTGGGTTCCTGAAAATTTGTTTAGCCATCAACCATTTTTATTAAATTTTATTGACAATACTACACTGATACATTTTATACACAGAGGTTTAGCTTATTTGATTTTATTGTTAATGATTTTATGGTCAATTAAATTATTTAAAGCAGCCAATACACCAACTTTGCAACGTGCTGCTAAGTTTCCTTTAATTTTCACATTGCTGCAAGTAGTATTAGGCATTGCTTCAGTTTTAACAAGTAGTACAATTGTACCTGGTATTTGGGGAAGCTTTGAATGGATGGCGCAATTGCATCAGCTCACAGGAATGTTATTATTACTTTCTTTAGTAACCATTTTATTTTTGGTTCGGCCTAAAATTTGCTAAATTTAAAAAGCTACATAAAAAATGACAATGTAGTTATACAAGTGAATGAAGCGATATCTGATAGGCATTTGGTTTTCTTTTCCAGTACAACTGTTGTTGCTGCATTTTCGTAGGTACCAGATTTTTTTATTTTTCTGGTACATCTTATTTGCAACAGTAGGAGGAAGCTTCATGAAAACTTTTGGAGCCTATTCTCTATTTCTAGCACCTGAATATTTTGGCAATATAAGCCCCTTAAGTACAGCCATTGTTGGTGTTACCTCTGGGGTATTTATCATGAGCTGGAACATCACTACTTTTATTTTACACAGTGGACGAATTCAATTTTTGGCTACCACTGCACAACCATTTTTAAAGTACTGCATCAACAATGCCATTTTACCCTTTGCATTTTTGTTATTTTATTTGGTTGAAGCGTATCAGTATACCATTAATCAAGAGTTATTTGTACTTACCGATTTTATAGGGCTTGCATTGGGATATACAGGTGGCTTTATCCTATCGATTGCATTTGCCTTTCTGTATTTTTTTGGTGCCGATAAAACCATTTATAGCACCATATCTGCAACAATCACAGACGCCAATAAACAATATGATTTAATTCCTGATAAACAGAAAGCACCCGATTTAAAACAAGATTTAAGAGTCGATTGGTTTTTTAGTGCAGCTTTCAAACTGCGAAAACCAAGAAATATAAAGCATTACAATCCTGAATTTTTAGAAGCTGTTTTTAACCGTCATCATTTTGCAGCCATTATTGCCATCATGATTGCGTTTGTTTTTTTGATTTTAGTTGGGTTTAGTTCTGATACTAAATTGTTTCAACTACCAGCAGCATCAAGCATTACACTATTACTTGCAATTTTAATTGCAGTATCAGGTGCACTCTCGTTGTTTTTGCGTTCTTATACATTTGTTGCTGTTATAGCCGCCTATTTTTTAGCCAATGTTTTATACCAATATGATATCATTGATCCAAGAAACAAAGCATACGGATTAGATTATGCCAAAGGGTCTGGTAGGCCAGAATATACCAAGGAAGCCATTCAGCAATTGGCGGCAATTGATTCAGTAGAAAAAGACAAGGCAGCTTTTTTAGAAATACTCAATAATTGGAAGGCACAACAGGGTCAAGAAAAACCCATCCTATACATTATTAACACCAGTGGCGGCGGAACAAGAAGCGCCACATTTACGATGAATACTCTTCAGTATTTAGATAGTTTGATGCAAGGTCAACTCATGAAAAAAACACTCTTAATCAATGGCGCATCCGGAGGAATGCTGGGGGCTGTTTACTTCAGAGAATTGTATCATGAAAAAATAAAAGGGAATCCCATTAATTTACAGGATAAGCAGTATGTAAATAATATTTCTAAAGATTTATTGAGCCCACTGTTTTCTTCTTTTCTAACAAGAGATATGTTAGGACCTGCACAAAAATTCACGACCAATGGGTTTGAATATGTAAAAGATCGTGGTTATGCTTTTGAAGAAAAATTAAGAGAGAATACAGGTGGTATCATGCAAAAGAAAATCAGTGATTATGAGCAGGCAGAAGCTGCTGCCACTATTCCCTCTGTTTTTTTTAACTCAGTGATTACCCGTGATGGTCGGAAAATGATTATTGCTTCAAGGCCTGTTCGATTTTTAATGCGACCAGTGTCGGATACGACCAATATCCTATCTTTTGATCCTGATGCCATTGATTTCAATAGTTTTTTACACCACCAAAAAAGTGCAGATATTAATTTATTATCGGCGCTTAGAATGAATGCTACATTCCCCTATGTATTGCCCAATGTATGGTTACCAACCCGCCCAGTTATTGATGTAATGGATGCAGGACTTAGGGATAATTATGGCCAAGAATCTGCACTAAGATTTATTTCAGTGTTTAAAGATTGGCTTCAAGAAAATACAGCTAAAGTTGTATTGATACAAATAAGAGACAGAAGCTTAAGCGATTGGGACAAGCCATTGGAAAGTAATTCCTTGATTGGTTTTTTAACTAAACCTTTTTTAATCCTTCAAAATAATTGGTTCAAGATTCAAGACTATTACCAGCATGATCAATTGGATTATATGCACAAAGCATATGGCAGTAATTTTTATCGTTTCTCTTTTCAATACATTCCTTCCAAAAAAGAAGCACCAGCAAGTTTGAGTTTTCATTTAACTGCCGCAGAAAAACGTGATATAGCAAAAGCAGTGAATAATCCTTTGAATCAACAAGAGTTTGAGCGATTAAAAAAACTCATTCAATAAAAAATGACTTGATCTTATTTTCCCTTAGGCTTTATGAGTAAAAATGCTTTTGGAATAATTTCTACTTGCAATTCTTCTGCAGCATCCCTAGGCTCACCATCTATATGTAAGGGAGCTAGTTTAGGATTTTTAATTTTTAGTGCAGGGGTTTGAAAATAGAGAATATTCTTTGAGCTCATATCTTCTACCAACTGTTGCACCTTATTGTTTCCGCGCATCTGTCTTAATATGGCAAAGGGTAGTTTTGCCTTATTCATTTTTTGCACAATCACAATATCTAATAGTCCATCCGATAAACTGGCTTGTGGTGCTATAATTGCATTGTTGCCAAATTGATTACTATTGGCAATACTGATGAAAAAGGCATCGGTGAAAAACGAAAAATGATCTAATACAATTTCAAACTGGTAAGGGTTGGCTTTAAAAAATTGGATAATACTTTGCTGTGTGTAGGTAAATAAACCACGGGTTGTTTTTTGTGCAAAGTCGTGCGCCACTTGTGCGTCAAAGCCCATACCGCTTAACATACAAGCGTATTCACCATTTACCGAAAAAGCATCAACTTCTTCGGCAGACCCATTAAAAATTAATTCTATAGCCGCTTTCATACTAGTAGGGATGCTAGCCGCACGTGCAAGGCCATTACCTGATCCTACCGGTATAATCCCAAACTGAACGCCTGTATCTCTTAATGCACCTGTAACTTGGTTTACGGTACCATCTCCCCCTAAAATAACTACGTCAGTATATTTTTCTTTTACAATATGGTCTCTTAGAAATTCATAATTACCCGTTGCATTGGTAGGAAATACACGGTACTCAATGCCTTTTGCAGTAGTTACTTTTTCAACTAGTTCTCTGATTTTATCTTTTTTGGATGTACCAGAAATCGGATTGATTAAATAAATAATTTTTCTTGTCATGGAATTCGCTCCTCGGTATTGCTACCATTTCATTAATGCACTAGCCCAGGTAAACCCGCTACCAAATGCAGCCAAGCATACCAAGTCTCCTTCTTTGATCATTCCTTTTTCCCAAGCTTCACAAAGCGCTATCGGAATAGATGCAGCTGTTGTGTTACCATAGTTCATAATATTATTATAAACCTGGTGGTCTTGTAATTTTAATTTCTGTTGTACAAATTGACTGATGCGCAAATTGGCCTGATGTGGTATCAACATATTTATATCTGTTGATTCGTAACCATTTTTATGTAATGATTCCATAATCACTTCTGGAAACTTTACTACTGCTTTTTTAAATACAGCTGGTCCGTCCATATATGGATAATTCTGCGCGTTGTCTATCATTTGATGACTCATAAACATTTGAGAAATCTCCGCGTCGTCAAAGCTGGCGTAGTCTTTGGTGCCCCAATGATTGGCGTGCGAACCAGGATTATACATGGCTAAAATTTCAGCAGACTCTCCATCACTATGTAAATGCGTACTTAAAATTCCTTGTCCCTCTTTTTCGGTTGGTTGTAATACTACTGCACCCGCACCATCTCCAAAAATCACCGACACATTTCTTCCACGAGTTGAAAAATCTAAACCAAAGGAATGCTTTTCGCTACCAATCACCAATATATTCTTATACATCCCGGTTTTAATAAATTGATCGGCTACACTTAATGCGTAAACAAAACCACTGCATTGATTTCTTACGTCTAATGCACCCACTTCTTTCATTTGCATAGCTCTTTGAACCAATACACCGCAACCAGGAAAATAATAGTCTGGTGAAAGTGTAGCAAAAATGATGAAGTCAATATCTTGTGCGGTGATGCCCGCTCTTTCAATGGCTATTTTAGCCGCTTCCACTCCCATGGTTGTAGTGGTTTCTTCGGTTCTATGAGCGTATCTGCGTTCTTTTATTCCTGTTCTTTCTTGGATCCATTCGTCGTTGGTTTCCATGTATTTAGTGAGATCATTATTCGTAACTACATTAGCAGGTACATACATGCCGATTCCGGCAATTTTACTCAATGGCATATGCAAGCAAATTTGTTAAGGGATGAAGGTAAGGAACTTTTATGGTTAGCTCTACCATGCT
>JBBAJU010000006.1:0-93943 GCA_040403845.1 Sediminibacterium sp. | reverse complement strand
CGCAGAGACCTGCAAGAATTAGCCGAAGAAGGAAAGCTGATGAAAGTGCATGGTGGCGCTTTAGCTAAGTCCTTTCATTTTACCATCGAAAGTAAACAGGTTTACTCTTTACCTGAAAAGAAAATCATTGCACACAAAGCCATCGACCTCATCAAAGATGGTATGCTGGTAGTGATTTCTGGTGGCACAACTATGCGTGAGCTAGTGAATATGCTCCCCCCAGACCTAACGGCTACTTTTGTAACCACCAATGTACCCATTGCATTAGAATTATTAGAACACCCCAATGCGGAAGTAATTTTCTTAGGAAATAAACTGCTTAAAAGTGCTCAAATGGCCGTTGGGGCAGAAGTAGTTCAAAGATTGGGACAAATTAAAGCAGATTTATGCCTTTTGGGTACAAATAGCATCGATTTAAACTTTGGTATTTCAGATTTAGAATGGGAAATCATTGAAGTGAAAAAAGCGATGATTGCCTGTGCCCAGAAAACAGTTTCCTTGGCCATTTCCGAAAAACTCAATTCTACCCAGCGTTTACAGGTTTGTACGCTTGATCAGGTAGATGTTTTAATCACTGAATTAGCCCCTTCAGATGAAAAGTTAATGCCTTACGCAAAGCGGGGTATAACAATACTTTAACAGTTAAATTTGATGGCATAATAAAACAGCAGAAAAACGCAATAATTTTACTATTGTTAAATTTATTTGTTAAAGAAATTAAAAAATATATTATATTACACTTTAGTTTCTATCGTAGTTATAAGGAAAGATGTTAAAATCTAGCAATTCTTGTTTTTGCGTTTTTCTCCTCATTCATGCAACTTATTAACGGGCAATTGAAACTAAACTTGCTTATTTTACTTTATAAACGAACCAAAACAACAACTATGAGAAAAGTTGCTTGCCTGGGAAAAATCATGGTACTTATCATGTTTTCATTTTTTTCCCAATCCCTATTGGCACAGGATAAAACGGTTTCGGGTACCATCGTATCTGACGATGATGGAACCCCTTTACTAGGTGTAACCGTAACAAACAAAAGCACGGGTAAAAAAACAACCACGAATGCTGTTGGTTATTACTCAATCGCCGCACAGAAAGGGCAGGTGCTTGTATTTTCTTATGTAGGTTTTTCGGCAAAAGAAGTCAATGTTGGTGATGACGACAAAGTGAGCGTTCGTTTGGTAGATTCGGACAAAAACCTCACAGATGTAGTTGTAACTGCTTATGACATTAAAAAAAGTAAACGAGAATTAACTTACCAAGCACTAACTGTGAATGGTGATGACATTGCTTCTACTCGTCGTGAGAACTTTATTAATTCATTAGCAGGTCGTATTCCTGGTGCAACTATTACCGCAACCACCGGTATGCCGGGAGCTTCTTCTACAATTGTATTAAGAGGGCCTACTTCCATTGATGGAAGTAACCAACCTTTGTTTGTAGTAGATGGATTGATTATCGACAACAGTTCCTTTGAAATGCAAGACCGACTTCCAGCATCAGGAGGATTAAATTTAGCCAATCGAAGCAATGATTTTGGTAACCGCGCAATGGATATTAACCCTGAAGATATTGATGTTGTTACGGTTTTAAAAGGGCCAGAAGC
The DNA here is from genome assembly GCA_040403845.1 of Sediminibacterium sp. Classification (GTDB taxonomy): domain Bacteria; phylum Bacteroidota; class Bacteroidia; order Chitinophagales; family Chitinophagaceae; genus Sediminibacterium. Next base: position 92,334 of record JBBAJU010000006.1, on the reverse strand, counting down.
AACTGCTTTGTATGGTTCTGATGGAGCAAATGGCGCCATCATCATCACTACAAAAAAAGGGAAAAAAGGAAAAGCGTCTGTTAGTTATAACAATTCATTTCGTTATGAAAAAGTCTATCGCTTACCTGAAATTCAAACAGAATTTGATCAAGGATTCGGAGGAATTACAAATAATACACAGCGTACCTTTTTTGGTAATCGTTTGCCAGCAGGAGCACCGGTTTTTGATAATTTGGGAAGCTTCTTTCGCACTGGAAACACTGCCCAACACAATCTAGCGGTAGAAGGTGGAAGTGATGTTAGTACTTATCGTTTTACAGCAAGTGTTGTAAATCAAAATGGTGTTGTTCCCAATACAGGTTTTGAGCGTTACAATTTCCGTTTAAATACAACTTTTAAGCTAAGCCCTAAATTTAATATCACCAATTCATTCTCATATATTTCATCTCAAACAAATAAGGCTTCTAAAGGCTCTGGTGGATTTTTACTAAGCTTATTAACATGGCCAGTTGATGATGATGCACGTAATTATTTGGATGCAAACGGAAATCGCAGATCAATAAACGGGAACTTCCTACAGTTAGCTGAAGACGACAATCCTTTCTGGGATGTCAATCAAAATAAAAACTTTGATAATAATAATCGTTTAATGGGTAATTTTCAACTGAGTTACGACCCTTACAAATGGTTAAATTTAACAGCATTAATGGGGGTAGATTTTTATGCTGATTTAGGCACCTGGTTCACTCACCCACAAAGTAACTTAGCAAGAACAGTCGGTGGAAGTATTTTACAATTTCGCGCACAACAAACCTTAGTGAATGGTGCATATCGTGCCACTGTTCGTAAAAAAATTGGAAACTTCAATAATGTTATTACTGCTGCTTTTACTTTTGATTCTAGAAAATATGAGGTCAATGGAACACGTGGAGAACGCCTTTTCGATCAAAACTTTGTCAGTTTAAATAATGCTGATCCAACTACAGTTGCCAGTATTACTACAGCTGAAGACAATAATAGAATGGGAGCTTTCATCAATTACAATGGTAGTTACAAAAACTTAGTCAACTTTTCTTTGGCTGGTCGAATGGATGGATCAAGTAGACTAGTAGATCCAACCAATTGGGATCCTGCTAAACCATATTATTTCTATTGGTCAGCGGGTTCTAGTTTCATTTTAAGCGACATCTTTACTTTACCAAAACAAATTTCATATTTAAAGTATCGAATCAACTACGCTACTACTGGTCGTGACCCAAGAACACCTTATGTAACATCTAATCGATTTGCTCAATCAACTTTTACTGGAGGAGGTTTCTCTCCATTTGTAACACAAGGGAATCCTAATTTACGAGCTGAATTTAGTCAGCAATTTGAAACTGGTATTGAGGCCAAATTGTTTAAAGGTAGAATTGGTATTGATTTAACGTATTACAACAATAAAACTGTAGATCAATTATTGAATCCTCGTTTAAGTTATGCTTCTGGAGCAATCTTGAAATGGATTAATGGTGGGGATGTTGTAAATCGCGGTATTGAACTTCAAATTACAGGGTCACCAATAAAAACCAAAAAGTTTACTTGGGATGTTACTGTAAACTGGGCACGTAATAGAAATGAAATTTTGCGTATGCCTTCTGATTTACCTTTCTTCTATAACTCTGATACTTGGATTGCAGGTATCCGTAATATTGCAACCAAAGGGGGATCAGTGTTTGATTTAGCAGCAACTCGTTTTCAACGCAATACAGCAGGAGACGTCTTAATTAACCCAGCAAGTGGTTTACCAGTGCGTATTTCTGACTACATCAAAGTGGCTGATCGTCAACCTGATTGGAATATGGGTTTTCTGAACAGCTTTACTTTCCTTAATAATTGGAACATTTCATTCAACCTAGATATAAGAAAAGGTGGGGATATATTCAATGGTACAGAATTTTTCTTATATTCAAGAGGAGCTAGTGTTCGCACGCTTGATAGAGAAACGCCACGCGTCATTCGCGGTGTATTGCAAGATGGCTTAGAAAATACAGCTAACCCCACTCGTAATACTATTGTATTAACTCCATTTGCAAGAAGTGAATTTTATACTTTAGGCGTAGCGGAAGAAGATTTTATTGAAAGAGATATCAATTGGATTAGAATGAGAGATATTACAGTAACTTATAAGTTACCATCTAAACTCATCAAACGCCAGAATATTATTAAGAGCGCTTCTATTTTCTTTACAGGCACAGACTTATTTATCATAACCAACTATCGTGGTGCAGATCCTGCAGCTAATGCAAACAATGCTGCATCAAGAGGTGGTATTGGCGGCGTGGGTATGGATTTTGGTAATCTCGCAACTCCAATGGGGCTAAATTTTGGAATTCGTGCACAATTCTAATGATAAAATTTAAGAATATGAAAAAAGTAATTTATATATTTTGTTTTGTAATGCTGGTATCAAGCATGGTTGGATGTCGCAAATACCTTGATATCAACTCTGATCCTGCTTCTCCAAGCGTACCATCATTACCTGCCTTATTGTCGCCTGCTCAAGCAACCATGTCAAGAACTTTGATTTTTGATGCCCGAGCATTAGGTGCGTATAATCAGTTTTGGTCAAATACTGCTGTACAAGAAACCTTTGATATACATAATGCTAATCAGGGTGGTAGCGGTTTTGGTAACCAAGGTTGGAGAGATATTTATCAACTACAAGGACCTTCCATTAATTTGATTATTCAACAAGGAATTGAAAATCAACAATGGGATTACGTAGGTGTTGCTTTTGCGTTGCGTGCCTGGGGATTTCAGTATTTAACTGATATGCATAGCGATGTTGTATTCCGTCAGGCTTGGGAGCCTAATCGTGTATTCTTTGATTATGACAATCAAGAAACAATTTATAAAGGGATAGATTCTATATGCCGCCAGGCCATCGATTACTTATCAAGAAACGATGGAAAAGTAAATCAATCACAGTTAGCCCGTGGAGATATTATGTACCAAGGTGATCGAACTCGCTGGCTTAAATTTGTTTACGGGTTAATGGCACGTAATTATCACAGACTAACTAATAAAGCAGATTATAAAGCAGATTCGGTTATTCGCTATGTAGATTTAAGCTTGGCCAATAACACTGATAATGCTTTTGTACCACATACTGCAACAAGAAACGATGATACAAATCCTATGGGGCCTGCTCGTGATAACTTCTCAGTTCGTCGTCAGTCAAGATTTATTGTTCAGTTACTTGACGGAACCATTTTAAGAGGAAGTGCACTGCCTGCTAATCGAGATCCAAGAATTAGAGGCATGTTATCAGTTAGTCCTGATACTTCATTCATTTCTCCTACCATGACCCAATTGAATGGTGGATATCGTTTCTTATTACCAGCAGTTGGATATACTTTAGGTGCTGTTGGATCTGCTACTTTTAGAGCTGCACCTGCTACAGTATGGGGTGATAGCGCAATCGCAAATCCTGCTATTGCAAATTTTTCCGACAGAACCATTGGTAAATATTTGTTTAGAAACAATGCTGGTCTTCCAATCATGACCTATCACGAATTGCAATTTATAAAAGCAGAAGCTGCATTATTGAAACGTGACAAAGCCTTAGCATTTACGGCTTATACCAATGGTATAAGCGCACATTTTGACTTTGTAAATTCTATGAATGTTGGTACCAATAATTACAGACCAATCATTACAGCTGAACGTACAGCTTATCTAGCTTCTCCATCTGTTAAGCAAACTGCTAGTTCACTCACTTTAACTGATGTGATGCAACAAAAATTTATTGGGAACTGGGGCTGGAATTTCTTGGAACAGTGGTGTGATTTAAGAAGATATCATTATTATGATATTGACCCTGAAACATCATTACCTGTTTTCAATGGTCTACAAGTGATTACCACATTTTCTGCCTTTAATGGTGGGCCTAATATGGCATATCGTGTTTGGCCAACGAATTTTTCAGAGTTCGACTGGAATAGAGACGCACTTCGTAAAATTGGCGCATTAAACCAAAACTACCACACATTAGAAATGTGGTTTAGTCAACCTTAACAGCTAAATGATGTATTGTATGAAAAAATATTTATTGAATTTTATAACAGTAGGTTTTGTATTATATGGCTTAAGTTCTTGTGAAAAATCTGAACTCAGGGCTACAGAATACGATTTACCTACCACACAATCTTTTGTTCGTTTCGTATTTCTATCGCCTGGTCTTCCATCAGTAATGATTAAAGTGAACGATAATAAAATAAATGGGAATAATACTTTAGGGAATGGGGGATTGTTCCCTTTAAATGCTGGAATTGCCGAGTATGCAGCTATTCCAAGTAGTGGTAGCCTCAGTTTATCTTTAGCAAACACAGGTACCTCAAATGATTCAATAGTGTTGTTTACTGGTAAAATGTCTACAGAGTCAGGCCGTTTTTATACTACCATTTTAGCTGATTCAGGAGCAAGTCGTTCGCTTATTTCAGTCTTAGATGATTTTGGAAAATTGTCTGATAGTGCTTTTACTCGTTTGAGATTCATTAATGCAACTGGTAAATCACCTGGCTTAACTTTAATACGCATTGATTCATCTACATCAACCAATGTAAGAAGAGATACTTTGTTTAGAAATGTTTCTTTTTCTCAATCAACAAGTTATATTACCATTCCTACAAACCCTGAAAATGCTTTCTTACGTTATAGACTCGTTCAAACAGCTACAGGAGCCCTAGTAGGTACTCCATTTATCCCGCTAGTTGGCAATGCTTCAAACAGGAGAGCAACTACAGTTATCTCAGGTGGAATTTGGGGAACTACATTTACTCCAGGAATCAGTCTTCAAATTGTTAACCAATAAACCTGAATCTTATGAAATTGATTAATAATATAATATTTAGTAGTATCGCGGCATTATTACTAACTTCATGTAAAAAAGAGGAAGTAAAAACATTACCAGATCTTGATTCATATCTAAGTTCTCAACCTAACTTAAGTACATTTACTGCTGCTATTCAAAAAGCACAACTAGATGATTATAAAAAAGGTCCGGGACCTTTTAGTTGGCTTGCTCCAACTAATGATGCTTTTACAGCTGCTGGAATTACTCCTGATTCTTTAAATAGAATGTCAGCTGGTGCAGCCAATTATTTGATAATGTATCATATTCTAAGGTCAAATGACAATCCTTCTACAAGGGTTCAAACTGGTGAAATGATTGCTCGCTTTTCTGTTTCGCGAGGTACGCAACTTAGTGGCACTTTAGCATTCATGGGCCAAAAAGGAAATGACTTTTTTGTAAACGGTTCTAGAATCACTAGTGGAGACAATTTTTTAAGTAATGGCATTCTACATGTTATTAACAGGGTAAATACTCCTCCACAATTGAGAGGGACTATTCAAAGCATCTTACAAAGCACAGGACAACACAGCTTGTTTGTTGCATTATTAACTAGGGCTGGTCAGTGGGCTCAATTAACTGCTGGTACTTTTACTGTATTAGCTCCAACTGACGCTGCAATGACTGCTGCAGGAGCTCCATACAATACTGTAGCTGGGATTAATGGGCTTCCTGTGGCAGAAGCAACTAGGATTGCCCGTTTTCATATGTTCAACGGAGCTAGATTGTTCAATAATGATTTTCAAGATGGGTTAAGTCCTTCTACGATGCAAGGCCCCGGTAGAACCATTCGTGTCAGTAGCAATGGAGCTCGTTTAGCTGGTCCAAATAATACTAGCCCTATAGAATTTGGCGGCTCTTTAAGAGATGCACTTGGTCTTAACGGTGTTGTACATTCTATTTCAGGTGTTCTTTTGCCAGGTAATTAATCTAAAAAATAGTAATAAAAGGCTGGCAAATCATTTGCCAGCTTTTTTTATATCAATCCTTTATGAAATCTTTCCTTTTTTCTCCATTTGCAATTCTTTCAGTGGCAGCAACAATCTGGATTGGTTCTTATTTAGACCCCATTCAGGATAAACTAGTTCTACATTTACAACAATGGTATAAAACCTATCCACAAGAAAAGGTTTTTGTACAAATCAATAGGCAACAACTGGCTGCTGGGGAACAAATTTGGTTTAAAGGATGGTGTACCTTTTTACAAAAACCAAGTTATTTAAGTAGGATAGTGTACACCGATATAATCAATGATTCTGGCATTGTCGTAGAAAAAAATATTTACAGACTTGATAGTTTAGGATCATGGAATGGACATATAGACATTTCAAGAAAATGGAAATCGGGTAACTACACTTTACGTGCATATACTGCATGGATGCTAAATCAACCCGAGTATATATTTCAGCAGCCATTTTTTGTGTATGGGGAAGATGAAATAAATAGATTTAACACGCGTATTCCTAAAAAACTACATGTGCAGTTTTTCCCGGAAGGTGGTCATTGGATTGCAGGTGTTGAAAATAAAATGGCTTTTGTTGTGCAAGATGAAATGGGGTTACCAGTAAATACCTCTATCACCATTAAAGATGGAAATCGCAATACTGTAACCTCAGCTAGTGTTTTACATCAAGGCATGGGTATGTTTAAATTAACTCCTAAACAAGAAGCTTATACTGCAGAAATTCAAACAGCAAACGGTGCTGTATTTACGTTTTCACTTCCACCTGTTCAGCAAGAAGGCGTTCAACTCATTGTACAAAATACAACTTCGAATCGAATGTTTGTTTCAGTTCAGAGAGGTGAAAAGTCCATTGAGAAGTACTCGAAACTGCTGATAATGGCTCATATGAGTGGGCAACTTGTTTATTCAACTTACCTTGATTTTGAAGAGGGGTTAACCACTGCACCTATACCTAAAAAAAATCTTCCCCCAGGTATAATACAAATCACCGTAATGGATACTTTAGGAACTCCATTGGCAGAACGATTGGCATTTATAGAAAATTATACAATACATCGTCCAAAATTAAGTTTTGAAAAAAAACAAACAGATAAAAGAAGTGAAAATATTTGGCAATTGAAAGCGGATAGTTTGTTTCAAGCATCTTTAAGTGTTTTGGTGAACAACTCAGCAGTTGATGGGAAAATTGGGTTAGAAAATTCAATTGCTAGCCATCTTTTATTAACTTCTGACATTAAGGGATATGTTCATGAACCGGGATTTTATTTTCAAAACAAGTCTCCAGAAATACTGGAAAAACTAGACCTTTTAATGATGGTACATGGATGGAGAAAATTTACTTGGAAGCAGATTTTGCAAAACGAAGCACCTGTTTTACGGTATCCAATTGAGTCCAATCTTCAAATTAAAGGAATTGTTACAAAGTCAGATCGGAAAGAAGTTGTAAAAGATGGCAAGGTATCATTTGTAATCAAGGGAGAGGACTCTGTAACCTATATTATTGATGCATATTTAACAGACAAAGGAGAGTTTATAGTTGATTCTCTTAACATTAGAGACAAAGCCACTATTTCATATCTCGCTACCAACAATAAAAAAGAAAATCTGGTTGTTGATGTTAAATTCTATCCAACATTATTTGATACACTAGAAAAAGCCACACTGAATTGGAAATTAAACTTAGATACGTTGGTTTTAGCCAATAGAAAATCAAAATTGGCAGAGCTTTTATACGGACAACTCTCCACATCTAATGCCTTTACTGGAGATGCAAGGTACTTGGGAAATGTTACTGTTACTGCAAAAAAAATGAATCGGATTGATTCATTGCAAAGGTCTTATGTTACTGCTTTTTTTGAAATAAGTGACCAAACATTGGAAGTGCCTCAAGACAGAGGATTTATGAATATTTGGCAATTTTTACAGAGAGAAGTAGTGGGCATAAATGTAAACCCATTTGAACCAGGTGGAGTTCGATCAGTCACGTTTAATCGATTTTCAGGTATGGTTTTGGGAACCATGAATGAGGATGGCAGTATGTCAGGGGGGGCAGATGATGGTGTTCAATTTTTCTTAAATGAGTTACCAGTATCTACTGACATTATTGATGCATTAAATCCAGACGAAGTTGCACTCGTTAAAATTTACAAAGGTGCTACTGCTTTCCCGTTTGGTTCCAATGCAGGTGCGATTGGTATTTATACAAAGAAGGGAAGAACCATTTCTGCGAATCAAAGAATGTTCAATAGTTTCGAGAAAAAAGGGTTTACAATGATTAGAGAATTTTATCATGTTGACTACAAAAAGATGCCTGATTACAATAAAATGGTGACTGACAAAAGAACAACACTCTATTGGAATCCAAAAGCAAAATTTAATGATCAAGGTCAATTAAACATTCGTTTTTTTAATAGTGATATTACTCAGCAATTCAAGATAACAGCACAGGGTATTGATCAAAAAGGTAGATTTATTTTTTTCGAAGAACTTGTAAATTAAGAGCAGTATAGTTTTGCGATATTTTATTTTGACAACCAATAGATTCCCAAACAAAGCAAAGCACTAACAATGGCTACTAAAGGAATGGTAAATTGGTTCCATTTTGATTCAATTTTTTTCTCTTTTAGCAGTTGGTTGATATAGTAAAGATGAGGCGCTTCAACAAAACAAAGCAGCAATTTTTCTTGATAGGGTTGTATTTCATGATAGGGTAAAAAATGTAGAATATATCCTATCTGCTTCAATATTTTTTGTTGTTCTTGTAAACTTCCTGATTGTATTATTTCTTGAATCATCGGTAAAAATAGCGGGTAGTTGAGTTTCCATTTAATTCGATCATAATTAACAAATCGAATATCGGTTTGCTGCATCTCTCTTTCAAACAAATGAAAATATTTCGCCAAATCATGTAACGTTAGAATAGTTGGTAGTGAAGAGGTTGATTTCTCTTCAAGTTGAATACTTTTATCGTATAAGCGCTTTGAATCTACGTTCCCTAATATTTCATATGCTTTCTTGATCTGTTTAAATTGCTCAAAAGAAACAGGGTTGTTGTTTTTATCTGGATGATAAATATGCGCTAGTTTTCTAAATGCAGTTTTTATTTCAGAAGCAGTTGCAGAAGAAGTAATTCCTAAAACCGCATACCAATTTTGTTCCACCATTATTGATTGCTTTAAACAGGCTCTTCTGGATGATTTTCAAAATTAATATCATCTCCATCCAATAATTCTCTTTCAATTTCTTCCATTTGCACAATGTCCCATGCTTCAGATTCAGTTGGGGTGATATTCCACATTTCCAAAACTTCCATTTCGTCAAGAGAATTCTCTAGTTTTTCATTAATTCCAAAAACCACAAATGAAGCACTGTTTTCATAAAAATATTGTTGAGACTCTGTTAAAGCGTTTATAATTATTGGATCCATCGTTTCAACATTCTCCAGATTTAAAATCAGGTTTTTTTGTGGAGAATTCAAGACCGTTTTACAATGATCCATCAAACTTGCTGACATATTTGCAGTAATATCAGCCGTTTCTAGTGTTAGAACAGCGAATTTTTCCTTGGTATCAATTTTGACATTTAGCATATAGAATATATATTAACATACTGTGTACAATAACTGCACAACTTCACTCAAAAATATTCGTTATAATTGTATAAATCCAAATAAGATATGGATAATAATTTTTCAGCTCAGGTAAAAGAGATCATTTCCTTTAGTAGGGAAGAAGCGCTTAGGTTAGGAAACGACTTTATTGGTACAGAGCATTTATTGCTAGGTCTCATTAGGGACGGGGACAATACTGCAATTAAGGTATTAAAACAGCTAGAAATTGACCTTTACGAACTAAGAAAAGAAGTAGAATTGGCTGTTAAGGATAAAACAGGCAAAAACATTGCGAATATCAACAGTTTGCCTTTAACAAAACAGGCAGAGAAAGTAATTAGGGTTACTGTTTTAGAAGCCAAAGCACTAAAAAGCCCATTGGTGGAAACAGAGCACTTAATGTTGAGTATTCTAAAAAACAAGGAAAATATTGCAACACAAATTCTGAATCAGTTCAATATTGATTACGATTTATTCCGTAATGAATTGGGTATGGTAGGAACTTCTAATCCTCCTCCACGTAGTGAATTTCCGGAAGACAATGACGACGATTTTGATGAGGAGAAAAAAGGCTCAGGTTTTCAACAGTCAAGAACGGGTAAGCAAGCAACTGGTGCAGCCAAAAGCAAAACCCCTGTATTAGATAATTTTGGTAGAGATATTACTAAGATTGCTGAAGCGGGTAATTTAGATCCCATTGTTGGCAGAGAGGCTGAAATTGAAAGAGTCAGTCAAATACTAAGCAGAAGAAAGAAAAATAATCCTATTTTAATTGGAGAGCCAGGTGTGGGTAAAACTGCTATTGTAGAAGGCTTAGCATTAAGAATTGTACAAAGAAAAGTAAGCAGGGTATTATTCGATAAACGAGTGATTTCGCTAGACTTAGCTGCTTTGGTTGCAGGTACTAAATATAGAGGCCAGTTCGAAGAAAGGATGAAAGCCATCATGACCGAGCTAGAGAAAAACAGGGATGTAATTTTATTTATTGATGAAATACATACCATTGTTGGTGCAGGTGGTGCAAGTGGATCGTTAGATGCTTCAAATATATTTAAGCCTGCTTTAGCTAGGGGAGAATTACAATGCATTGGCGCATCTACCTTAGATGAGTATCGCATGTATATTGAGAAAGATGGGGCTTTAGACCGTCGTTTTCAAAAAGTATTAATTGAACCACCTAGTGTAGATGAAACGATCTTAATCTTAAACAATATCAAATCTAAATACGAAGACTTTCATAATGTACATTATGGAGACGATGCCATTGATGCATGCGTTAAGTTAAGTGATAGATACATGACCGATCGATTGTTGCCAGACAAGGCAATTGATGTAATGGACGAAGTGGGTGCTCGTGTGCATTTGAAAAACATCAATGTTCCTGATACCATTGTTGAATTAGAAAAACAAATTGAAGAAGTTAAAGTAGAAAAGAATAAAGTTGTTAAAAGTCAACGATTTGAAGAAGCGGCTTCTTTAAGAGATACAGAGAAAAGATTGGGAGAAGAATTAGAAAGGGCTAAAGTACAATGGGAAGAAGAAAGTAAGAATAAACGTTATCCAATCACGGAGGAAAATATTGCGGAAGTCATTAGCATGATGACCGGTATTCCTGTGAAGCGCATGGTTCAAGCAGAAACGGAGAAACTGCGTAGAATGAGCGAAGACATGAAGGGTATGGTGATTGGTCAGGATGAAGCCATTCAAAAAGTAGTTAGGGCCATTCAAAGAAATAGGGTGGGATTAAAAGACCCTAAGAAGCCCATTGGCACATTTATTTTCCTTGGCCCCACTGGTGTTGGTAAAACTGAATTAGCCCGTTCTTTGGCGCGTTATATGTTCGATTCAGAAGATTCTTTAATCAGAATTGATATGAGCGAATACATGGAAAAATTTACGGTAAGTAGGTTGATTGGAGCGCCTCCAGGATATGTAGGGTATGAAGAAGGTGGTCAACTTACAGAAAAAGTAAGAAGAAAGCCATACTCTGTTATCTTATTAGATGAAATTGAAAAAGCACATCCTGATATTTATAATATTTTATTGCAAGTATTAGATGATGGGCAATTAACGGATGGATTAGGGCGTAAAGTTGATTTTAAGAATACCATGATCATCATGACTTCTAATATTGGCGTAAGACAATTGAAAGAGTTTGGGGATGGTGTAGGATTTGCTACTGCTACTAGAATACAAAATGCGGAGGAAAATAACAAAGCTGTTATTGAGAAAGCATTGAAGAAAACATTTTCTCCTGAATTCTTGAATAGAATTGATGATGTAGTAGTCTTTAACTCTCTCACCAAAGAGAATATCTTCAATATCATTGATATCTTAATGAAAGGTGTTTCAAAGCGTTTGCAAAACTTAGGTTTTGAACTAGAGCTTACCCCTGAGGCAAAAGATTTTATTGCAGAAAAAGGCTATGATGTTCAATTTGGCGCAAGACCATTGCATAGAGCTATTCAAAAATATTTAGAAGATCCATTGGCTGAGGAAATTATGAAAATGTCTATCAAACAAGGTGATATATTGATAGCCGATTTAAATAAAGAAACCAGCTTGATTCAATTCAATTTTAAATCTAGAATTGAAGAAGAAGAAGCAAAAGCAGAATCTTAATTTGATCTTAGCTGAGTAAAATTAAAAGCCCGATAAAATATTTTATCGGGCTTTTAAAATAAAGATAGCTAAACAAATTCTATTTCCCCCAACGATAACTTTTTACGTCTACCCCCGCCAAATCTAATACACGATCTACCACTGTAGCTGCAACTTCTTCTATAGTAGTGGGTTTGCTATAGAAAGAGGGAGTGGCCGGACAAATGATTCCACCGGCTAATGTGATGGTCTCCATATTTCTTATATGAATTAAATTATAGGGGGTTTCTCTTGCAACTAAAATGAGTTTTCTTCTTTCTTTCAAAATTACATCTGCTGCTCTAGTTAATAAGTCATCGCTAATACCAGCAGCAATCCTACCCATGGTACCCATACTACATGGTACTACAATCATGGTTTTGTACTGTGCTGATCCTGATGCAAATGGAGCAAAGAAGTCTTGTTTTTCGTAAAAAGAAAATGGATAGTTTTTATACGACTGATTTCCCAATTCTGTTTCCCAAACATCTTTGGCGTTTTTGCTCATAACAATTCCAACAGCTTCAACTTGGTCTATGCATTGGACTAATTTATCCAATATTCCTTTGGCATAGATGGATCCGCTTGCACCGGTAATTGCTATAACTATTTTATGCTTCATTTTACTATAACAAAACTAAGTGGGAAAGGTTAAAAAAATACCCTCCGTAATGGGGAGGGTATTTAAATATTTCCGGAAAAGCTTATTTATACATGATTTCATAGTATTCATGCGCCATTCTATTGCTATCAAATTGGAAACGAACATCGCGCATCCCGTTTTTCATGATTTGTCTCCAAGTATCATGGTCTTCATAATACAATGGAATAATTTGTTGCTCTAAAATTTCATATGCCTTGTTCAAGTCATATTCATCTTGATCATGCGTAGTCATATTTGCATAGTCTGCTTTAGGAACCACAAATCCATTATTACCATGATTTACAAATTCTGGTATCCAACCATCATCTGTTGAAAAGTTAACAGCGCCGTTCATTGCTGCTGTCATACCGCTTGTTCCAGATGCTTCTCTTGGTACTCTTGGATTATTTAACCAAATATCAGAAGCTTGTTTTAAACGCTTACTCAAAGCCAATTCATACCCAATTACTACAGCAACATTTTTGTAATTTTTACTTAAATGAACTAAATTATTGAATTGTGAAATGGCTGGATAGTCTACTGGATAAGGTTTACCTGCCCAAATAACTTGAACTGGATGTTTGGTGTTGCTTAACATTTTTTCAAAACGCTCCATATCATAGGTAAGCATGTCTGCACGCTTATAGCCAGCAAAACGTCTTGCCCATACGATGGTTAACACATTAGGATCAAATACTTTACCAGTTTGGTCTGCAATAATTTCAAACGCTCTCTTTTTTAAGAACTTTTTACGATCGTCGTATACTTCGTCATTGCCGTCTTCCATAGCACGATACATTTGCTTATCTGCCCAATAACGCCAATTCTGTGCATTGGTAATAGAAGTAATGGGGCAGATTCCTTCGTAATTCTTCCACATTTCTCTACTCACTTCTCCATGTAAAGCAGAAACCCCATTTGCTTTTCTTGCAAATCTCAATGCTGCCAAAGAGTGATTAAATTGGTCGTCTGTTATACCTGTTAACTTTCTTACTTCATCAATACTTAATCCGCAGAAATAACTCATTTTATGACACAAATAAATATCGTGCTTTTCGTTACCTGCTTCTTCTGGAGTATGCGTAGTAAATACTAAATGTTCTTTTACTTTCTGTGCACTTTTGAATTTATTCAACAAATAAAATGCTGAAGAAATACCATGTGCTTCGTTGAGGTGATACACATCTGGGTTAAAGCCTAATTCATCTATTAGCTTTGCTCCACCCACACCTAACAAAATAAATTGTGCCACTTTAGTTGCCACGTTGGCATCATACAAACGATGGGTTATGGTTTGAGAAACGTAATCGTTCTCAGGTAAATCCGTACTTAATAAAAATAGGGGAGCACTATTAAATGTTTCAGGATTTAAATAAAATGCTTTAACCCAAACTGGATGCTCGTGAATTAATATTTGAAATTTAATGCCAGTATCTTCTAGGAAAGAATAAATTTTTTCCATGAAAGTTACTTGCAATGTTTGATCTTGATTTCTAGCTTGATCATAGTAACCATATTTCCATAAGATACCCACTCCAATCATATTTTGACGGAGTTCATAAGCACTACGTAAGTGAGATCCAGCAAGGTATCCAAGACCACCGCTGTATATTTTTAAAGGTTGATGTATGGCGAATTCCATAGAGAAATACGCAGCTTTTTTAGCGTATTGCTCATTAATTTGATAGGGAACTTGGTAGCTTCTAAAATTCATTTCTACGTGTTTGGTTAATAAATTGGCATGGCAATATAAGCCTAAAATATGATAATGTAAATTTTACACTAACTAACGTTTATTCACTTTCTTTTTCCTTGGTTCTCGTTTCTTGGTATAACTATCGTCAAAGAAACATTTAATTCCTCTGTGATTTCCACAGCTTCCTTGTTCTTTAATTTTTAATTGATTCCCGTTAAAAATAAAATCAATTAAACAAGGATCCCCATTTTTAGAATACAAGCCTTCTGCTGGTTTAATTAATCTGAATTCTCCTTTCAATTCGCCCTTACAAGCGCCATTTGATTTATCAAACAAAATAAAAAATTGATAGGTATTCTGATCTTTCCCATCGCGTATTGAAACATAATTATTTTTGTCCTTAATAAAATCTCCACTGTATTTATTTAATTTAGGTAAAGTATCTAAAGGATTAATTACTGCCGTTTTGGAAGGGTCCTCATTAGAATCATTGATGACTACCATAAAAAAACCTGCATCATTATATACCCAGCCTGCACGTGTGAATAGCATATCATTCGCTTTTCCCATTTTTTCTCGGCTGATTAAAAAAGTGGGCTCTTTATTAATTGACAAAAAGCGATGGTATTCTGTTCCTTCAAAATTGTTTAATAATTCTTTGCTAGCGAGAAATTGATTTTTTTCGTTGGTCACTAATACTACCAATCTTTTCTTACGTTTATTCTCTTTTATAAATAGTAACAAATATTTTTCTTTCTCTTTATCAATTAATCCGATTGGGTGTATCGTATATACTTTTGTTTTACCCATTATACTGCTGAATGCACTATCAGGATAGAATTGTTTGAATACTTCTTTGCCAATTATTAAAGTATCCGCTTTAGAATCAATATTCGTATCTGCAACTGAAAAAGGCAGGGGTATAGGTTTGAATACAGCTAGAAAATCCTTCTCTTTAACAGTGGTTTTACCAGATAAATCTATGGTTGAGGAATTACAGCTAAAAAATCCAATTGCCAAAAAGCAGGTGATTACTACATAATTAGCAAGTTTCATTTCATATATATTTTTATAAAAATAAGCCTTTTGGCTATTAGGTTCATATTTGTTTGATAATACCCTGCTTATTTTTTAGATTTGTCTAAAATTTATTTTAAAGATGTCTTTTACTGCTACGGAAGAAAATTATATCAAAACCATTTACCAATTACAGGCCTATGATAAAATGGTCAATACCAATTCGGTGGCAGTTACATTGAATACTTCTGCAGCATCTGTAACAGATATGTTGAAGAAATTAAAATTGAAAAAACTATTGGTTTACGAAAAATACAAAGGATTCAAATTGAATCAGGAAGGAAAAAAAACCGCCTTGAGTATTATTCGTAAACATCGTTTATGGGAAACTTTTTTAGTAAACATTCTACAATTTAAATGGGATGAAGTACACGAAGTGGCAGAGCAACTAGAACATATTCAAAGCAATCAACTGATCAACCACCTTGATGACTTTTTAGGTAATCCCAAATTTGATCCTCATGGAGATCCAATTCCTGACACTAACGGTAAAATGCCCGTTCAAGAACAAATTAATCTAACCAAATTCCCGATTCATACTTTGGGTGAAATTTCTGCTGTGGGAAGTCAATCTGCAGATATGCTTGCGCTTTTAAGACATAAAAATATTGAATTGGGATCCAGCATTTTAGTAGAACAAATATTCCCTTTCGATGATTCTATTGAAGTGAAAATTAACAATAAAATTTTAGTAAATATTAGTGCTAAACTGGCACAGCATTTATTTGTTAAACAAACTAATTATGAGAGTAAGCAATGCTGAACAGTCTTTAAGTGAGGTTCATGAAACCGTTGATACTACAACCCCCAGGAAGGGATGGAGGAGAATACTCGCCTTTGTAGGCCCTGCTTATTTAGTAAGCGTAGGCTATATGGACCCTGGCAATTGGGCTACCGATTTACAAGGTGGAGCAAAATTTGGCTATCAATTAATTTGGGTGCTATTAATGAGTAACTTAATGGCACTGCTTTTACAGAGTTTAAGTGCCCGTTTAGGTATTGTAAGAAGAAGAGATTTAGCGCAAGCCAATCGAGAAACCTATCCACCGCTAGTTAATTTTTGTTTATACATTTTAGCAGAGTTGGCCATTGCTGCTTGTGATTTAGCTGAAGTATTGGGGATGGCCATTGGAATTCATTTATTAACAGGATTACCCATTATATGGGGTACAGCTATTACTGTATTAGACACATTTTTATTTCTTTTTTTACAACGCTGGGGAATTAGAAAATTAGAAGCGTTTATAATTGCACTTGTTGCCATCATTGGAATGTCTTTTTTAATTCAAATTTTAATTGCTCAGCCTGCAATGGGAGATGTAGTAGGAGGGTTAGTTCCTGGAATGTTAAACAATGGTGCATTATATATTGCAGTTGGTATTATTGGTGCTACTGTAATGCCCCATAACTTGTATTTACATTCTGCATTAGTACAAACACGAAAAATTAATCCTGATAAAAAGGGGATCAAGTCGGCAATTAAGTATAATCTCATCGATAGTACTATTGCACTCAATGCAGCTTTCTTAGTAAATACAGCCATATTAGTGTTGGCTGCTACAGTTTTTTACAAAACAGGTAACACCGAAGTAGCCAAAATTGAAGATGCGCATCGTTTATTAGAACCATTATTAGGCTCTTCACTTGCACCGATTTTATTTGCAGTTGCGTTAATAGCTGCAGGACAAAGTTCAACCATTACTGGTACGATGGCTGGTCAAATAGTGATGGAAGGCTATTTACATTTAAGAATCAATCCATGGTTAAGAAGATTGCTAACTCGTTTAATTGCAATTGTTCCTGCAGTATTGGTAATCTTAATTTATGGCGAAGAAAAAGTGGATGATTTATTGATTTTTAGTCAAGTTATTTTAAGTCTACAATTAGGATTTGCAGTTATTCCATTGATTCATTTTGTTAGTAATAAAGCCACAATGGGCGATTTTGCTATTGGTACCAAAACAAAAATTGTTTCCTGGTTAGTTGCCATTATCCTAGTTTTTTTAAATGTAAACCTAGTAGCAGACGAAACACTATCCATTTTCAATACCGATATTCATTGGATTGCTAAGGCTGCAATTATTATTGTGATTCTGCTGTTTATTTGGTTGTTTTTAACGATGACTTTTTACCCCTTAATTCATCAAAAGAAGAAACAATCCATAGACACATTATACGGAGAAGCTGTTTTATTAGAAAATTTATCAATCAATAAAGTACAAACAATTGCAGTAGCGTTAGATTTCACTAAAGCAGATGAAAAACTAATTGCGCATGCTTTGGCACAAGGCAATACCACTGTTGAGTATGTATTAATTCATATTGTTGAGAGCGTTTCAGCACGTTATTCTAATTATTCTAGTGATGACGCCGAAACAAGAAAGGACAAAGAACGACTAGACAATTATGTGAATCAATTAACCCTAAAAGGGTATCATGCCAAGGCAATGCTAGGGTATACGCATAGAGTAAAAGAAATCGTTCGATTAGTTACCGAATCAAAAGCTGAAATGTTAATTATGGGTGCCCATCGGCACAGTGGCTTAAAAGACTATGTTTTTGGCGAAACCATTGAAGATGTAAGACATCAATTAACCATTCCAGTTTTAATTGTGAATGTTTCGGAAAAGGTCATTCCCCAATAATGTAATATATTTGCCCTTTGAAATCAACAAATTAAAATCAAATTATGGCCCAAAAAATTAAAGTTTCCAATCCTGTAGTTGAACTGGATGGTGATGAAATGACTAGAATTATCTGGAAATTCATTAAAGACAAGTTAATCTTACCTTACCTAGAATTAGATATAAAGTATTATGATTTGGGGATGGAGTACCGTGATCAAACTGATGACCAAGTAACGATTGATGCTGCTCATGCAATCAAACAATATGGTGTAGGTATTAAATGTGCAACCATTACCCCAGATGAACAAAGAGTAAAAGAATTCAAATTAAAACAAATGTGGAAGAGCCCGAATGGTACTATCCGCAATATTTTAGATGGCACTGTATTTAGAGAGCCAATTGTTTGTTCGAATGTACCAAGATTGGTTCCAAACTGGACTGCTCCAATTTGTATTGGTAGACATGCTTTTGGTGACCAATATCGTGCAACTGATTTTGTTACCAAAGGAAAAGGAAAGCTTACAGTTAAGTTTGAAGGTGAAGATGGAACAGTTCAAGAATTTGAAGTATACAATTTTAAAGGTGACGGAGTTGCACTAGCAATGTACAATACCGATGAAAGTATTCAAGGTTTTGCAAGAGCTTGTTTTAACCAAGCCTTGTCAAAGAAATGGCCTTTATATCTTTCTACAAAAAACACTATTTTAAAGAAATACGACGGTAGATTCAAAGATATTTTTGAAGATATTTACCAAGCAGAATTCAAGCAATTATTTACCGATGCGGGCATTACTTATGAGCACCGCTTAATTGATGATATGGTTGCTTCTGCTTTAAAATGGAATGGTAATTTTGTTTGGGCTTGTAAAAATTACGATGGCGATGTACAAAGCGATACTGTTGCACAAGGTTTTGGGTCTTTGGGATTGATGACGTCTACATTGGTAACCCCTGATGGTACCGTAATGGAAGCTGAAGCGGCACACGGCACTGTTACACGTCACTTTAGAGAACACCAAAAAGGTAATCCAACTTCAACTAACCCAATTGCATCCATTTTTGCTTGGACAAGAGGATTAGAATTCCGTGGAAAATTAGACCAGAATCAAGACTTGATTAACTTCTGCCAAACTTTAGAGAAAGTATGTGTTGATGTTGTAGAGTCAGGCAAAATGACTAAAGATTTAGCAGTTTGTATCTATGGCAACAAAGTAAACCATGGAGAACATTATTTATACACAGAGGAATTTTTAGATGCGATTGATAGTGAATTGAGTACGCGTCTTGCCCAATAAATAATATCTTTTTAAAATAAAAAATCCCGGAAAATTAAAATGACCGGGATTTTTTATGCAATTATATGTTTCAATAGAAGTTAAGATACTTCAACCCAAGTATGATCAGCTAATAATTTAACTGATGATACAAACTGTTTGAATGGTCCGTGTGTTCCCCATTCCTGCGGAGCAACTAAAGAAAGTAAATGTGTATTATCTCTTTTCTCGTATAAGTGATATACTTGGCCTATTTGAGGCTTAAAATTCAACTTAGCTTCGTAAATAATCATACTAAGCTCTTTACGTTTTCTAATTTCTTGTGCTTGCCTAGCCAACAACTCTATTTGTTGCCTTATTTGGTCTAACTGCATATTGGTTTGGTCTTCCATTGCACTAAGGGCTTTATGTTTGATAACCCCTTCTTTAGTTGGCCTTATTGCCACCCCTGCAACAGAAGCAGAATATGGAAGTACACTGAGTTGTTTATGGTATACTTCCATATTCTTAAACTCCTTACCATGATTATCGTAACCCTGTTGTGTTATTTTCATGTAACCATTGGGCATGATTTCATGAATAACTCTTAGCACTTGTAAATGATCCTTGTAAAAAACAGCTGCCAAAGTTGAAGCATTTGTAATACTTGCTTGTACTTGATTGGCTAATTCATTATTCTCCAAACTAATCAATTCGTCATTTGGAATAATTCGATACTGCGTATAAAAAGCTTCGTTTTCTAAACTGACCCAATTGATACTAATACTCAATGCTTGGCCATTTTCAATGCTTTCAATTTTGTAATTTCCACTTTTTGGTGCTAGACCATTTTCAAATATACATTTCTCGGGAAACAATTGCCAACTAGCTAAAAAATTATACGCTTGTACCATTCAACTTTATTCTACAGTAAATTCAATATTGATTGTTCCCCATTTTAGATTAACCAAACCTTTGTTTGAGATGGTGTAAATTAACTTCTCAGAAGGTTCAGCTGCAACTGTTTGTTTAGCGGAAATTCTTAAAGCATCCTCTGCTTCTTTATATTGAAAAGCGCCCCATTGTTTCCATGTTTTGTTAAAAATAAGGGTAGTACCTTTTTCATTATGTAGTGTAAAAAAAGCATATTTACCAGCAGCTAAAGGTTGGCCGTTAATTTTTACATCTTTGCTAATTTCAAATACGGTTGCATCATTAGCACCGGCTCTCCATATTTTACCCATCATTGGTTCAATCTCTTTTCCAGGAGTTCTTCCTTTTAAAGAGGGTTGGCTGTACTTAATACTTACTGTAGTGCCATTTGATAAAACTGAATTTGTTTCAGTTAAAGGACTTGGCTTTGGTTTTGGCGCATCTTGCGCAAATGAAATGCTACTGAAAAGTAGACTTGTTGCAATAAAAAGTGCAGTGGATAAATTTTTCATAATAGTATTGTTAAACGTTTAATGGATAAAATTGTTCAATCTAATTTACAACAACAAAATCAGGTTTTCGGATTAAATCGGTCTGAAACCTAAATCTTAAATTGGAGGAAACACTAATATTAAAACGATTCATATTTGCAACCACTTTAGGAAAATAGTATGCTTTTAGTTCTATGGTCCCAAATACAAGATTCTCATTTCTTGTTCTTAAACCAGCGCCTAAAGCACTATATACTGCTCCTTCTGCTGGATCTGCAGCTGAAAGTTTTAAATAAGAAATATTGCTAAAAACAAAAGGTGCAAAATTAAACCCTACCAATTTGAAAGTATTATACAATACGGATTCTGCATTAATTGTCATTCTTGCAGTTCCATCAACTCGAGTATTTCTAATTTTAGGTATACCAAATATGCTTGAAACCTGCAACGGATCATTCAAACGAATCGATTTTTGCAAAGTAACACTTCCACTCAAAAAATGTCTGATAAACCAATTTTTTCTTTTTAGTCTTTTTAAAGGAGTAATTAACTCTACACTAGCTAAACCAGAAATATCTTCTGGTTTAGTTTTATTTAGGTATCCACCAGCTTTGAAAGTATAATTTAAAAATGCTTTTTTATTATTAAAATAACTTCTCTGGTACTCTGCACCAAAATAAAACCTGGAAACATCTTGTCGATCAGCCCATCCGCCTGTAATTGACAAACTGAACCCCTCTGGTAAATCTTCATTTCTACCAAATCCATAAATAAAATTGGTATGGTAAAAGTCTCTTTCAAACACAGTGTAAGAAAATAATATCCCTGTAATATCATTATACCTGCTATCGTAAATTGTTTTTAAGGTATCAGGTTTTGTTGTAAAATATTTGTTAACCAATCTTGCAGAAATAATTTCTCTTTTTCTTGTACCTAAATTATCTATCATTCTTTCCTTTGCGCCCAAGCTGTAGCCCATCCAAAGATCTGCATTATAGTAACCATAGCGTATTTGTTGATTATATACAGAATCCGATGAATAAGCATTTTGTGTATTATTAATAGACAATTCAAACCCACCAGTATAAGCATGATATGGGCTTACAAGCGGTAAATCACCTCTAATAAAATAAGCATTTTCTTCTCTTCTAGCAGTATTGAATGTAGGACGCTCAAAATTAATTCCAGCAGCAATATTTAAAAAACTACCTGCTATGTTTCGTGATAAAAACTCTATTCCGTAAGCATAGTTGGGATTCCTTTTTGTATCAAGTAGTTGTCTTATCCGTAAACGATTTCCCGAACCAAAAACGTTATCATTATTTACTTCAAGATCCAATAAATTAGTGTTTACCTCAGAAACGCTACCTCCAATAGGAAAAACGTCTTTTACCAAAATTACTACATCAACTTCATCCTCATTATTGGCAACTGGTTGAATAAGGATTCTAGCATCTTGTAAAAAAGTGAGGTCTCGTAAAAACTTTTCATTATCAGAAAATAAATTTGGCTCTACTCTTTCCCCTGGTTTAAAAAAGAGATTTTTAAGTATTACAGAATGATTTGTTTTAGAGTGTAATTTATTTCCAATTTGATTAAAAAAATTAGGATTATTCACAGAAGTATCATTCATTAATTTATTAAACGAAATTTTAGAAATAGTAATATTTCGAATAAACTTATCCTCATAAGGTTCAAATTCAATTGCATTTTTTTCGGCTGAATTATTTGGTATACCCGTTATAGGGTTGGATACAGATATGGACTTAACGATTGATTTAAGTAATTTATTTGCAGTTTTAGAAACAGTGCTAGTATCATTTTTTTGCTTCTGAGAAAAACAAAAGCTGGGCAATCCAATTATTGAAATAAAAAACAAATGGCAGCAAAAGACATTTATTTTATAGCACCTTTTCATTACATACATATTACTTAAAATAATCAACAATTCACTTTCTATCTATCCCACATCAAATTTGTAGCATTATGCATAGGAGGCTTGTAGTGTTAATTCTACAAATTACAAATAAGTAAACAATATTCAGTACTCATTTATTGATTGTAATAACTTAGGAACAATATGCTGTTATAATTCATATATATAGGTAATGAATAAAAATATCCCCTTTAAGCTGTGTTCAGGATTAGCTATTTCAATCAATATAGTTTTATTAGTTGGATTTTTTCTATCGAAACACTTAATACCCAAGTTGATAAAACCAAGCATTTAATTAAGCTAAAAAAATATATTACAGATATTCAAGACCTACAGTACAATATATCGCGAATGCGAAATAACTGATTAAATTATTGGATTACTAAAAATGATACATCCATTACAAATTTATCTATTTGAAGCCAACCATAGGTAACCTACAATCATAGAAAGTATTGAACTAATCAGAACAGCTATTTTGGCTATGTCTTGTGTAGCGGTATCCTTAAAGGCAAGCATTGAAATAAAAATACTCATGGTAAATCCTATGCCTGCTAATATCCCTGCTCCAATTAACTGATGCCAATTAGTCCTAGATGGCAGTGTAGCCCATTTCTGCTTTATCATCCAATAACACGCTAAAGAAATCCCTAGGGGTTTTCCTAAAAATAAACCAGCCATAATCCCCCAAGAAAAAGAATTATTTAAAGCCCCCAACCCAGCTTCAGGTAAAACAATTGCTGTATTAGCCAAAGCAAAAATGGGCATAATGATAAAATAAACAGGGGTATGAAATTTTAATTCTAAGTCTGCCAGTTTTGTAACAGGTATAGTAAACGCAAACAAAACACCAGCCACAGTTGCGTGAATACCAGAATTAAACATTGCATACCATAAAGCAATACCAAGTATCCAAGTATACCATCCAAGCTTTGATCTATTTCTTTTGAGTGCTAAAAGTGTAAGCAAGATGAATAGACTAAGTAATAAATACATAATATTTAATTGCCCTCCATAAAACAATGCAATTACAATAATGGCACCTAAGTCGTCTATAATGGCTAAGGCGGTAATAAATATTTTTAACGCAACAGGAACTCGATTACCTAACAATGAAGCAATACCTAATGTAAAAGCAATATCAGTAGCCATTGGTACAGCCCAACCGTGCATGTATTCGGTACCTCTATTAAATTGACTATATATTAATGCTGGAACCAACATCCCACCTAAAGCTGCTACAACAGGGAGTATTGATTGTTTTATAGAAGACAACTCACCCGAGACCAACTCCCTTTTGATTTCCATACCTGCAATAAAAAAAAACACAGCCATGAGTAAATCATTAATCATAACCATTATTGAATTAGGCAGATGTAAAAATCCCCATTCAATTGCATGCTCGGTGGTTCCATTTATACTCCATTGAAATAGTGAAATATAAGTATCTGATACAGATGAAATGTTTGCTAATAGGATTGAAAGCGCAGTGGCAAATAACAAAACAATACCGATTGATCTACTGTCATGTATAAAGGTTTGCAAAGGATCAACAAATACTCTTCTCACCATTTTTCTAGCTGCCATAAAATTCTATTTAAACATTAAAAGTTCATATTTAGATTTAGGCCTTAATATATTCTGCCATTTAAATCCTCTAATCTTTAATTCTTCATGATTGGTCTTCCGCATGGGGTAAGTGGTTCCATCTAGATTTCTTAAGAAAACTACTTTTTGAGGCTTACTATCATCAAAAAAAACATCAATAATATCCGCTGTGGATTTATTCACTCCAATAAAATTTTTATCCTCATCCGTAGCATAATAAACATTTTCGGCATTCCCTTTTGCACGCATCGAATTAATTTTTCCATCAATAAACAAAGCATTAATGGTAGTGCCTTTTAATTGATTAAAATAAACAGAACTATCTACTTTGTTAATGGCCATACTATTTTCAAAAACATATAATCTTTCCGGTTTTTTATTTTGAATATACAAGTATATCGTATCTCCAGAAATTTGATTTTCTTGGGCCCAAACAATTGGCTTTTTAAATAGTCTAAATACTGAATCCTTGAGCGAATAAAACAAACTATCACCTATCGCTTGTAAAGAATCTGAAAATACTTTCACATTATAATATGCCTCAAAAAATTTATCAGAACTATCTTCTGCCTCTTTATTAGAAGTAATTATATTTCTTTTAATGGAGTCAACGGGGGATGATTCTCTTATAGTAGGAACAAGACGCGACTTTTTTAAATCTGATAATTTAGCAGAGTACAAAGTGTCTGCTGTAATATATATCGTATCAACCCCCTGTTTAATTAAAAGCAATGGCTTTTGAGTGGCTACCATTGAATTATTTTTTTTATTGGTTCTGATATTATTAGCAATCATATCAAAACCCTGAGCAGTATCTTTACTCTTATATACTGCATTACCCCTGAATTCACCTAATCCGGTTGAATCATCAAAAGCCATATCATCTGCGGTAAAAATAGCAGAGCTATCTTCTATAACAGAACGTTTGTACAACTCTGCTCTTTTATTCTTCATATCATAAAAACCGTCTCTAGTCTTTATGGTACGCTTGTCTTTAATATTATAAACGATAGTGGGGGAGGTAAATGTTGCAATTTCAGTGCTTGTATTATATTGCAAAGTATCTCCCGTGATTTTATTATCAGGATCTATCATTAATACTTTACGTTTAAAAATAACGTCTTTAGTATCTCCATAATAATAGCCTTCTGTACTTGTTAATGTAGACTTTTTATTAACTAATTTGCCCCCCTTTAAATAAGTGCCAATTTTAATGGTTGCGTCATATTCTAATTCATCTGTAGTGAGCACTCCATTGCCATCAGTTAGTCTAACTTTCTTTTGTAGAAATGCTTTTTTTTCTTTGCCTAAATAACGAAGGTATTGAGCGTAAGTATGAATGCTATCAGCATCATTGATATGAACATTTCCAAATGCTTCTAAAATATTCAGCTGTCTATTTAAAACTGCGCTATCTGCGTAAAAGATGATTTTATCTTGTTGAACTTTTACTTTACCCGCAAGAGATACAAATTCATTTAAGGAGTCAATTTTTTGGTAATTGTACCGATCTGCAAAAAGAATATCAATTCGTTTTCCCTCAATTGAACCAGTATCATTGGGTAACCTTTGGGCAATGGAAATATGAGTAAAAAAAAGCAGTAAAATCAATAAAAAATATTTCCCAGACATTTATTGATTTTATTTTATTGAATCAGCTAATGGAGCCATCAATGGTCCAGATTTGTCTTTTTTCCCAAATACAGAAATGTTTACATATCGCTTTGGATGAACTCTTAAATCATCCACTAAAATATTAGCACTTCGTATGGTATTGTTTAAATTATTGTAAAGCGCCTTATCGTTAATTAATTTCCCTAAGCTTCCTTCATCAGAATTTATTTTTGCTACTAAAGCATTCAGGTTCCCAATGGCAGTTTTTAATTGATTTACTGAACCTACTAAATCTGCTTTTGAAAAATTTTCGGTGGCCTTGGTTACGTTATTGATAGATTGATTTATACGCTCATTATTTTCACTCAAATTCTTGGTAAACTTATTTACGTTATTCATGCTTTGAGCAATTGAACCTGTTTGTTGATTCAACATTTGTTGTAAAGAAGCAGAGGATACAACTAGGCTTTCAGTAGTTTTATTTACATTGGCAATAACCGACTGCAAGTTATTTTTGGTTTGAGGGTCAAAAACAGTATTCAAATTTTTCAAAACAGTATCTAATGTGGCTATTGTTTTTTCAAGTTGCTTTGTTACAGGCTCTAATTTATCCATTACCCCACTTAAAATACCCTTACTTTCAGCAGTTTGTAATGTGTCTCCCTGTTGTAAGAATGCTTTATTGTCTCCTAATTTAATTTCAATACTGGGAGTTCCTAGTGGATTTTCATTAATCACTGCAACAGAATTAGCAGGAATATTATAGGTATCTGTTAATTTGATTGATACAATAATAGACTCCAGGTTTGGATCTGCATTTTCGATATCAGCAACCGCACCAACCTGGAAACCTTTTACATAAACCGGATTTGAGATCTTTATACCCTTAGTGTCAGTATATTTTGCGTATAAATAATTACCCGTTTTTAATAGGGTTTTACCTTTTAAAAAATTAAAGCTCAATATTAGCAAGGTGATGGCGATTGCAGTAAGCGCACCTACTTTTGTTTCATTCGATACTGTCATTATATAGACATTAATTTGAGTCAGGAACAAATTTAAGGTACTTCTACCGTTTATTTCTGATTGACTGTAACTGAATTGGTTAATTGCTTTTCTAAAGCGTATTTATAACGCTTTACCGCCTTGATAATTACTTCGCAAATTTCCTTCTGGCCTTCTTCACTATTTAAATAATCCTCTTCTTCTGGGTTAGAAATAAAACCTGTTTCAACCAAAACTGCGGGCATATTTACCGCATGTAGTACAAAAATGCCTTCATTTCTTTGCTTCGCTTCTCTACTTATTCTCCCTACTTTTTTAAACTCGTCCTCTATTGTAAGTGCAAGATCTGCGCTTCTTTGAAAATAAGTTTGGGTTTTCATGCTCAACAACATCATTTTCGCAGGATCATTTTGTTCAAATAACTTCATTTCTTGCTGGGTAGCACTATCCATGCTCAAATCATCATCTTGGCTGAGCGCTTTCATTCTACCGCTTGTTTTGTTTACATTGTAAATAAAGGTCTCTGTTCCTTTTGCAGGGTTAGGTATATACCAGGTTCGGTAATCCTTCACTTTTCTGGTGTATTTCTTTCTTTTTTTACCCTTCCCTTTATAGCTAGTAACGGTTTTATAACCAATAAATTCAGATTGAGGTATGGGTCTAGCGCTATTTACGTGTATACAAAGAAATAAATCCCCCTTAGCCTGATTGGCAATTTCAGCCTTTCTTACCACATCATCATACACATCCGTTCTTCTTGTCATCACCAACTCAACATCAGGGATTTCCTGCTGCATCATCTTCTCTAATTTTAAAGAAATTGCCAAGCAAAGGTCTTTCTCAGTTGAATATCGTCCCTTAGCCCCAATATCGGTGCCTCCATGACCTGCGTCTATAATTATTCTCTTTAAAGGCTGTCTAGGTTGTTGTAAAGGATTAGTTTCTGTAAAAGAATTAGACAGTAAGAATGTTAAACTTAACAGTAGGAAAGCAGCAATATGTCTTATAATCATATCATTTCATTAAGGAATCAAACCTAAAATTCTATTTACACGGTTTTAGACCTTAATTTTGTCTTTAGCACCATGAACAGAATTAGTAAAATTAACGTAAAAACAAAGCTGGCTATTGTTCTGTTCCTTTATTTGGGGATATTAACATTATGGTTACCAAAAGCAAATGCTCAAAACCAGCCAGCTAAACCAGTTCAAACACTTAAGGACACTGCATTTAAGCCAAATGTTAAAGACAGTATTCAAATTAAAACTGATACGTTAAAGATTTCTAAAGATTCAATAGATGCCCCTATTAAATACAACGCGGAAGACTCAGGGGTATTAATCATCTCAACTAGAGAGTTTTTTTTGTATGGAAAAGCCAAAGTAGATTATACTGACCTCAAATTAGATGCAGCAACTATAAAATACGACCAACG
Organism: Sediminibacterium sp.; assembly: GCA_040403845.1. Taxonomy (GTDB): domain Bacteria; phylum Bacteroidota; class Bacteroidia; order Chitinophagales; family Chitinophagaceae; genus Sediminibacterium. The sequence goes on along the minus strand of JBBAJU010000006.1, from coordinate 63,908 downwards.
CTCGCAGATGGTGCAAGCTTATGGATCAAAAGATTCAACTGGTAATCCTTCTAGTAAGCCGCAGTTTATTCAGGGCGAAATGAAATCGATTAGTGATACCATTTTCTATAATATGAAATCTGGTAAAGGATTAACAAAAAATACATTCTTTCAAGAAGGGGAAATTTATGTAAATGCAATAGACCTAAAAAAGTTCAGTTCCACAGAAGTATATGCCAAAAGAGCTCGATTTACAACTTGTAATTTAGATGTTCCTCATTACAACTTTCGAACCAGCAAAATGAAAATCATCAATAATAAAATGGGGATTGCTGGCCCATCTTTTCCTGAATTCGAAGGGGTTCCAATGCCAATAGGCATCCCATTTGGAATATTTCCTTTAAACAAAGGTAGGCATGGGGGATTATTACCGCCAGCATTTACAGGCAGTCCCGATTTTGGCCTAGGGTTAGAGGGATTGGGTTATTATTTTGTTTTGAGCGAAAATATGGATGTTACCCTACGTTCAAATTTATACTCATTTGGGGGATGGAATTTAAATATCAACTCTAAGTACATTAAGCGTTACGCATATACAGGAAACCTAAATATTACTTTTCAGAATACCAAGAGCTTAAACAGAAGTACTTTATCTAAAGATGAATTCAATTCGAGCAGATCATTTATGATTAACTGGTCTCATAGCAGAGATTCTAGAGCAAGGCCTGGAACTAATTTTTCTGCAAATGTAAATTTTGGTAGCAGTAGATTTAATCAAACGCTTTTGAATAACCCATTTATGAACTTTCAAAACCAACTAAGTTCTTCTGTGAGTTACAGTAAAGATTGGAAAGGAAAATATAATTTATCTGTTAACTTAAACCATAATCAAAATAACAACCTAAGATTGGTGAACATGAATTTACCAACGGTAAATTTTAACGTTGTTACTTTTTATCCTTTCCAGCCAAAAGAACAAGTGGGGGGGGGTAAATGGTATGAAAAAATTGGCATAGGTTACAGTGGAAACTTCCAAAATCAGGTTTCTTTTTATGATACTGCATTTAGTGTAAGAAGAATTCTAGATACTATTCAATATGGTGCACAACATAATATTCCCATAACATTGTCATTGCCTTCATTGGGTCCAATTACTATTGCGCCAAGTGTTTCTTATTCTGAAAGATGGTATGGGCAGCGAAACTTTAGGTCTTGGAACAATACAACCAATAAAGTGGATACTGTTATACAACGTGGATTTTACACGGCAAGACAAATGAGTTTTGGTTTGGCTGCAAATACTCGAATTTTTGGTACTTATAAATTTAAACCCACCAGTAATGTCATTGCAATTCGACACGAAATAAGGCCTACGATATCTTTTAATTATCAACCTGATATGAATGCGAGGTATTACTATAATTTAAAAGTTGATACCAGTAATAGAACGATTAGGGTATCTCAATTTGATGGAGGAATCATTGGGGCATATGGGGAAGGAGCTTTTGGGGGGATAGGTTTTGGAGTTGACAATTTATTGGAAATGAAAACCAAAAACAAACAAGACACAGCAGACAAAGCAGGGAAGAAAATTAAATTAATAGACGGATTTGGATTTAATTCCAATTACAATTTTTTAGCCGATAGTTTTCAATTGGGTAATTTTAATTTCTATGCTAGAAGTACCCTTTTTGAAAAAGTCAATATTACCGCGAGTGCTAATTTAGATCCTTATGCTATTGATAGTAGAGGTTTTAGGTTAAAACAAATACTTTTTGATCCCGCTAAATTTAAATTTGGGCGCATCACTAGCGGAAACGTAGCCATTTCAACTTCGTTCAGAAGTAAGTCTAAGGATGGTAAAGAAGCCAAAGACATTCCAGTTGATCCATTTATGACACCGGATGAACAGCAAAGACAATTACAATTTGCCCGAGCCAATCCCGCAGAATTTACCGATTTTAATATTCCTTGGAATTTATCTATTGCATACTCCTTCAACTTTACAAGGGTTCTAGCCCCTGATTACAGTGGATTTATCACACAAACATTCTCGACTTTTAATTTTAATGGAGATTTCAGTTTAACCGACAAATGGAAAGTAGGTGCTACTGGATTCTATGATATTTCCAGAGGTAACTTACAACAACTTAGTACTTTTATTACACGAGAAATGCATTGTTGGCAATTGTCTATTAACGTTACCCCAATAGGATTATTTAGGTCTTTCAACATTACGATAAATCCAAAATCTGGCATATTAAGAGACTTACGTATTAATAGAAGTAGAACTTTCTCTAATTTTTAGCCCCCCTGAGATTTGGTATGCTTTAAATAATGATCGGCCATTTTGTTATATACAATTTCCTTTAACTCAGCTGCTGATTGCTCATTTACTTGTATAGGTTCTAAAAAATGAATTGATAAAGCATGAGGAATTAAATAAAAAAATCGGTTTGCAGGAAAAGCTTTCTTTGTGTTTAAAATGACAGCTGGTATAATTGCATAACCCGAATCTGCTGCTAATTTAAATGCGCCATCATAGAACTTTTTTAAAGGAGCAGTTGTTCTATTTCTGGTACCTTCAGGATAAATACACATGTGAAAACCTTTGGCTAATGAGGCTTTCATGAGTTCATAGCTTTTTCTTCTACTTACATCACTTTTTCGATCCACTATAACTGAACCTCTCTCGTAATACCAACCAAATAAAGGTATTTTAGTAAATTCCTTTTTGGCAATAGTTTGGTTTGCACCAGGTATAAAAGGGGAGGAGAGCGGTATATCTAACAACGAATTATGGTTACAAGTAACAATATAAGTTTGTCCTTTTTTAAAATGATATTTACCTCTAACTGTTACTGGGCATCCTATCATAAATAACCAGGTGGTCATCCAAATTCGAGCTAGTTTTATAAAATAATCCATTCCCTTGGGGTCGGGTATTAAAGCTGTTAACAAGGATGGAATGAGTATAATCAAAAAAGTACCCATAAAACTAATCAACCCCCAAAAAGCCCAAATTCTAGCTAAAATATCTTTAAAAAATTTCATTCTTTTTTATTAACAAATCAACACTTTCTACCTTTTATAAAAGCCAGTCGATAGGATCTAATCCTTGCCGGGTAAGTAGTTCATTGGTTTTACTAAAATGCTTACATCCAAAAAAACCTTTGTCTGCACTAAATGGTGAAGGATGTGCTGCCTTCAGTACATAATGTTTTGTTTCATCTATCAGAGCTTGCTTTTCGTGTGCAAACTTACCCCATAACAAAAAAACTACACCTGTTTTTTCTTGTGAAATTTTCCTAATTACTGAATCGGTAAAATCCATCCATCCAATTTTAGCATGACTTGCTGGTTCATTAGCCCTAACCGTTAATACTGCATTCAGCAGTAATACACCTTGTTGAGCCCAAGGTAATAAGTTTCCAGTACTAGGGATTGGCATTCCAATATCTTTATGCAGTTCCTTATAAATATTAACCAAAGAGGGCGGCGGCTTTACCAAATCTGGAACAGAAAAACTTAAACCATGCGCCTGTCCTGGTCCATGATATGGATCCTGACCAAGTATAACCACTTTTAATTTATTGAGTGGAGTGGTATTAAATGCGTTAAAAATAAGCGGGCCCGGAGGATAAATAATTGCCTTAGTAGCTTTCTCCGTTCTTAAATGTGCAACAACTTGTAGGAAAAAAGGCTTCTCGAATTCCTTTGCCAACAATTGTTTCCAGCCTTCTTCCATTTGAACGTTCATACTGCAAATTACAATAATTACCGCTTAAATTTGTGGCTATGCAAGTATTTAAAACGCAAGAAAAAATTATCATTACCTGTCATAAATGGCTTTCTTCTGCATTACAGAAAGAAGTAATCCTTTTGGGCTATCCAATCATACGTGTTTTTCAAACAGGAATTGAATTAAGAGGCACTATGCAAGATTGCATTCGATTAAACCTCCAACTTCGTTGTGCAAGCCAGGTTATGTATTCCTTAAAACAATTCACTTGTAACGACCCTGACGAACTATATAATCAATTGGTTAGTATTCAGTGGGAAAGTTTAATAAAAGCAGATGGTTATTTTTCTGTTACAAGCAATGTATTTCATCCAACTATACAAACCAGTTTATATGCTAATTTAAGGGTGAAAGATGCTATTGTTGATCGGCTTCGGAAAGAAACGGGGAAGAGACCATCTACCGGATCTGATCTAACTGGAGCAGTAGTTTATTTATTTTGGAAGCATGAAGAAGCAGAAGTATTTATTGATACATCTGGGGAAACTTTGGCAAAACATGGATATAGAAAGTTACCTGGAAAAGCGCCCATGCTAGAAGCATTAGCAGCTGCTACCATTTTGTCCACTAAATGGAACTTTTCGGCCCCCTTTATAAATCCAATGTGTGGATCAGGAACTCTAGCGATTGAAGCAGCATTGATTGCTACCAATAGAGCCCCTGGCTTATTAAGGAGTAATTATGGATTTATGCATGTATTAGGGTACGAAAAAATGATGTACGACAATGTTCGCAAAGAGTTAGAAGAGCAAGTAAAAGACCCCAGTAATATTAAAATAATTGCTTCAGATATCAGCAGTTCTGCTATCGCTACTGCAAAATTGAATGCTACAGCTGCTGGGGTACTTGATTTGATACAATTTGAAGTAGGTGATTTTGAAAAAACTTCCATACCAATAGATCAAGAAGGGATTATCATGTTTAATCCAGAATACGGAGAGCGGTTAGGTGTTGAAGCGGAATTGAGTAATACCTATGCTCGAATGGGCGATTTTCTAAAAAATAAATGCAAAGGCTACACTGGTTATATATTTACAGGGAATTTAGATTTGGCCAAAAAGATAAGGTTAAAGCCAAGTAGAAGAATTGAATTCTATAATGCAACGATTGATTGTAGGCTTTTAGAGTACGAATTGTATGCTGGCACCAAAAGAGTTTTATAATTTAAATACAATAGCTTTGCTCAAAATTTAAGGCTAATCCCTCTTTACAGTTAATATTTATGAGAAGAATCGCTAGTTACAGAAAATTATTAGGAGTGGATGAAACCGCTGAATTAAAGACATTGAAATCAGTTTATAGAAACCTAATGAAAGAATGGCATCCCGACAAATTCAATGATGACCATGCATTAAAAATTGAAGCCGAAGAAAAAAGCAAAAAAATAATTGAAGCGTACCATTTTTTGGTAAGTATTTCATCAGAAACAATTACTCAAACACTACCAGAATATACCGAAACAATTACCAATTCGGTGATTGAAGACTTTGAATACAAATCTGAGGTTCTCACAATTCGTTTTGAAGACGGCAGCGAATACGAATATTACGGTGTTCCTAAAGGGATTTATGTGAAGTTAGTAAATGCAGATACTCCTGGAAGATTTGCAAGAAGACATATTTTTAGTAATTATTTATACAGAAGCACATCTAAACAAGTAGCGTCAGCTTAACTTATTTCAGCATAAAAGACACTAAAAAACCCCACAATTGATAAAATTGTAGGGTTTTTTAATAATTTGGAAGAATGTGATTCGGATTGGATTCGAACCAATGACCTACTGCTTAGAAGGCAGTTGCTCTATCCAGCTGAGCTACCGAACCTTTATTGGAGGTGCAAAATAAAGGATTTTTTTTTACTAAATCAAACAAGCAGGTAAAATGGTTAGATAAATATTAAATCAGTTTACTTTGCATTAAACGATTGTCTTCATGAGCTATAATTATTTGCCACTAGATCGCAAGCCATTGCAGTTTCAACAAATTAAGCATTTATTAGATTATAACCAGTTGGTTTCTATCACTTTTGATGCCCATGAAAAAATCATGGACTGTAGAGCATTTTTAGACCAAAAAATGAAAGAAACAGGCAAAATGTATTATGGTGTAAACACTGGATTCGGATTTCTCCAAAACATACAAATCAGCCTTGATCAAATAGAGCAACTACAATACAACCTAATTGTATCACATGCATGTGGATTGGGTGAAGAAGTGCCAAAAGATATCATTAAACTCATGATGATGCTCAAAATTAAGCAGTTGAGTTATGGTCATAGTGGCGTTCAAATTAATACAGTCATTCGTTTGATGGATATGTATAACCAAGATATCTTACCTGTTATCTATACCCAAGGTTCTTTAGGTGCTTCGGGTGATTTAGCCCCGCTCAGTCATTTGAGTTTGCCACTGCTAGGATTAGGTGAAGTGTATTATCAGGGTAAAAAATGGCCAGCAAATGAGGTATTAAAAATAATGAATTGGGAACCTATTCATTTGCAAAGTAAAGAAGGGCTTGCTTTAATTAATGGAACCCAATTTATGAATGCCTATGGATTGTATTGCTTGAAAAAAGCAGAACAATTATTAAAGATGGCCGATTTAATTGCAGCTTTATCCATTGAGGCATTCGATTGTTTATTAGAACCCTATCACCCTGCTATTCATCAAATTAGAGGGCATCAAGGGCAAATAGATACAGCTGCAGCACTTCGTTGTTTTTTAGCTGGCAGTGAAATAGCTCAGCAAACCAAAAAACAAGTGCAAGACCCTTACTCGTTTAGGTGTATACCACAAGTGCATGGTGCCAGCAAAGATGCTTTTAAACATGTGCTCAACATTTTTATGCAAGAAGTGAATTCGGTAACTGACAACCCCAACATTTTTCCGGATGAGGATTTAATTGTTAGTGGAGGGAATTTTCATGGCCAACCATTGGCCATCAACTTAGATTATCTCTGCATAGCCATGAGCGAGATCGCTAGTATTTCAGAAAGAAGAACTTACCAATTAATTTCAGGCCAAAGAGGATTACCCATGTTCTTGGTTAAAAATGCAGGATTAAATTCTGGTTTTATGATACCACAATACACGGCCGCGGGCATAGTAAGTGAAAATAAACAATTATGTACCCCAGCCTCTGTAGACAGCATTTCGAGTAGCAACAATCAAGAAGACCATGTTAGTATGGGGGCCAATGCAGCCACAAAATGTTACAGATTAATGCAAAATGTTGAAAAAGTTTTAGGTATAGAGCTCTTAACTGCTGCACAAGCGTTCGACTTTAGAAGGCCTGCAAAAACTTCTTTGGTGTTAGAAACATTAATGACGCAGTTTAGAAAACAAGTGCCTTTTAATGATGCAGACAGAATTTTACATACTGACATGATAAATTCAATTAATTTTATCGCGGATTATACATTAAACAGTCCAACTGAACAATGAAAAAATTAACCTTATCCTTTTTATTATTAATAGTTACAGTAGCAGTTCATGCACAAAATATTGCTCAGAAACTATCTGACAAAGTAACGGTGCAGTTCCCCACTAAACCTTCAGAAAAATCATTGAATGGAGCTACTATTTTTTATTCAACAGATAAAGATACCAGCAAAGGTTTTGGTGCATTGGTATTCGATTTAAGTGCTATGGGACTTCCGGGTGACCCCATTGAAATGATGGGCGATTCTTTTTGGGATCAATTAAAAGCGGGTATGAGCAGTCAAATGGCGGGTGCAAGTATTAGCAAAGACTTAATTACTAAGTTTAAAGAAAAAAATAGCTTATACGTAGAAATTGATGGGGCTAACTCATCAGATGAGAATTTGAAAGGTAAAAAAGCATTTGGTTATATCTTTTTTATAGGTCCAGTTTTGCATCAAGTACTATTTTATTCAACCAATCCATCAGCAAAAGCTGCAGATGGACAGGCTTTTTTTGACAGTGTAGAAATTGGTAAATAATTCAACAAATAAAATAGGGAATGAGCAGCGAAGACAAAAGTTTGAATTTCATAGAAGAGATTATTGAAGCAGATTTGGCTAGTGGGAAACACCAAAGTATTACTACTCGATTTCCTCCAGAGCCCAATGGTTACTTACATATTGGGCATGCCAAGAGTATTGTCCTAAATTTTGGCTTAGCAAAAAAATATGGTGGCTCAACCAATCTTCGGTTTGATGATACCAATCCAGTAACAGAAGACACTGAGTATGTAGAAAGCATCAAAAATGATGTAAAGTGGCTAGGCTTTGAATGGGCTAATGAATTATATGCTTCTGATTATTTTGACCAGCTTTATGCGATGGCATTAAAACTGATTGACTTGGGATTGGCTTATGTAGACGATAGCACCAGTGAAGAGATTGCTGCTCAAAAAGGAACACCTACCACTCCTGGAAAACGAAACCAATACGCAGATAGGAGCCCTGCTGAAAACAGAACTTTATTTGAAGAAATGAAGGCTGGCAAATATCCCGATGGATCAAAAGTTGTTAGAGCGAAAATAGATATGGAGTCTCCCAATATGTTGTTGAGAGATCCAATTATTTATAGAATCAAACATGCACACCATCATAGAACAGGAGACAAATGGTGCGTTTATCCAATGTATGACTTTGCACATGGACAAAGCGATTCAATTGAAAAAATTACGCATTCTATTTGTACTTTAGAATTTGTTCCGCATAGACCATTATACAATTGGTGTATCGAAAAATTAGAAACTTTTCCTTCTCAACAATATGAGTTTGCCCGTTTAAACATGACTTACACGGTGATGAGTAAACGCAAATTATTGCAGTTAGTCAACGAAAATATGGTCAATGGTTGGGACGACCCAAGAATGAGTACCATTAGTGGTATGAGAAGAAGGGGATATCCAGCAGCAGCTATTAGAGAATTCTGTGATAGAATTGGGGTAGCAAAAAGAGACAATTTAATTGATGTAGGATTATTAGAGTTTTGTGTTAGAGAGGAATTGAATAAATCAGCGCTCAGAAGAATGGTCGTGTTTGATCCACTTAAAGTAATCATTACCAATTACGATAAAGAGATCGAAGATTTAACTAGTGAGAATAATCCTGAAGACCCTAATGGAGGTGTTAGAACGGTTCCTTTTAGCAAAGAAATTTGGATAGAGAAAGATGATTTCATGGAAATCCCATCTAAGAAATATTTTCGATTAGCACCAGGGCAAATGGTTCGTTTAAAAAGCGCCTATATCATTAAATGCGAAGATGTTGTTAAAGATGATGAGGGAAATATAACTGCTGTGCATTGCACTTACATACCTGAAAGCAGAAGCGGCAATGACACTTCAGGTATTCATGTAAAAGGAACTTTGCATTGGGTTAGCGCTGCACATGCAATTCATGCGGAAGTAAGATTGTATGATCGTTTGTTTAAGGTGGAAGATGTTGCTAATGCTGAAGGTGATTTTAAGGATCATATTAATTCAGATTCCTTAACAATCTTATCCAATGCATACGCAGAGCCAACTTTAGCAAATGATGCACCGAATGAAGCATTTCAATTTTTAAGAAAGGGATATTTTGTTCAAGACCAAGATAGCACTTCTAGTAAATTAGTATTTAATAGAACAGTTACTTTAAAAGATTCTTGGGCTAAAGAAACAAAGAAGGGTTAATAGTACTTCAGAGGATTTCTTCTTGCGGCAAAAACATAATTCTTGATGTTTTTCCAGAAAGCTAAAATCATGTAAATGATAATGGGCGACCCCATGGTTAAAAAGGAAATATAGATAAACCACATGCGAATTCTGGTAGACGCAATTCCTAGCCTAACACCTATGGAGGAACATACCCCAAAAGCTTGTAATTCTAAAAATTCTCTAATTTTTTGCATGGCTGCTGTTTCTATGTAATAGTTAAAGTTAAGCACTAAATTATCAATAATGTGCATATTAATCTTTAATTCCATTTTAACCTAAGCCCGTTTTTTAGTAAATTTGCCCAGCTTACGCAAAAGATTCATTTAATATAAAAATTACTTCTTTATGGCTTTTGACATTGACATGATAAAGAAAGTGTATGCAGAAATGCCTGCCAAAGTAGATAATGCTAGAAAAACATTGGGTAGACCACTTACTTTATCTGAAAAAATCCTTTTTGCACATTTACATGCTGACCAAGCGCTTGCCAATTTTGAAAGAGGCAATAGCTATGTAGATTTTGCTCCAGACCGTGTTGCCATGCAAGACGCAACTGCTCAAATGGCATTGCTTCAGTTTATGCAAGCAGGACGTCCTAAAGCTGCAGTGCCATCAACTGTTCATTGCGACCACTTGATTACTGCTAAAAATGAAGCTAAAAAAGACTTAGAAGTAGCGAATGCAGAAAGTAAAGAAGTATACGATTTCTTAGCTTCTGTTTCAAACAAATATGGAATTGGATTCTGGAAACCTGGTGCAGGTATCATTCACCAAGTTGTGCTTGAAAATTATGCTTTCCCAGGTGGTATGATGATTGGAACTGATTCTCATACCGTGAATGCTGGTGGATTAGGCATGATTGCTGTAGGTGTTGGTGGTGCAGATGCTTGTGATGTTATGGCAGGATTACCTTGGGAACTAAAATGGCCTAAATTAATTGGCGTTAAGTTAACCGGTAAATTAAGCGGTTGGACTGCTCCAAAAGACGTGATTTTAAAAGTAGCTGGAATCTTAACGGTTAAAGGTGGCACAGGTGCTATTGTTGAATATTTTGGAGAAGGTGCAGTAGCAATGAGCTGTACAGGTAAAGGTACTATCTGTAATATGGGTGCTGAAATTGGTGCAACCACTTCAACATTTGGATACGACGATAGCATGAGCCGTTATTTGAAAGCTACTGGCAGAGAAGAAGTTGCTTCTCTTGCGGATGGTATCAAAGCATATTTAAACGCAGACGAAGAAGTTTATGAGTCTCCTGAAAAATACTTTGATCAAGTAATTGAAATAAACTTAAGCGAATTAGAACCACATTTAAACGGGCCATTTACGCCAGATTTAGCTACGCCTATTTCAAAAATGAAAGAAGCTGCTGCTGCAAATGGTTGGCCAACAAAAGTAGAAGTAGGTTTAATTGGTAGTTGTACCAATAGCTCTTATGAAGATATCAGCAGAGCGGTAAGTTTAGCACGTCAAGCTGCTGAGAAAGGATTAAAGCCAAAAGCAGAATATACCATTACCCCAGGTAGTGAACAAGTTCGTTTTACCATTGAACGTGATGGATTCTTAGAAGTTTTTGATAAAATAGGCGCTACTGTATTTGCAAATGCATGTGGGCCTTGTATTGGTATGTGGGATAGAGTAGGAGCTGAAAAACAAGAGCGCAACACCATTGTACATAGCTTCAATAGAAACTTTGCTAAACGTGCTGATGGCAATCCTAATACCTTGGCATTTGTGGCAAGCCCTGAGCTAGTTACTGCGCTGGCTATTGCAGGTGATCTTACTTTCAATCCATTAACGGATACCCTTACTAACGAAAATGGTGAGCAGGTAAAATTAGACGAGCCAACTGGTATGGAATTACCTCCAAGAGGTTTTGCAGTTGAAGATGCAGGATATCAAGCACCAGCAGAAGACGGTAGTAAAGTAAACGTACAAGTAGAACCTACTAGCAAACGTTTACAATTACTAGATCCATTTGCGGCTTGGGAAGGCACTGACCTAAAGGGATTAAAACTGTTGATTAAAGCAAAGGGCAAGTGTACCACAGACCATATTTCTATGGCAGGTCCTTGGTTGAAATTCCGTGGTCACTTAGATAATATTTCTAACAATATGTTGATTGGTGCGGTTAACTTTTTTAATGAAAAAACCGACAATGTAAAAAATCAATTAACAGGTGAATATGGTGCTGTTCCTGCAACACAACGCGCTTATAAAGCGGCGGGTATTGGATCAATTGTAGTGGGTGATGAAAACTATGGCGAAGGTAGTTCTAGAGAGCACGCTGCAATGGAACCTCGTCATTTAGGTGTTCGTGCTATTTTGGTGAAGTCTTTTGCACGTATTCACGAAACCAACTTGAAGAAGCAAGGAATGTTGGCATTAACTTTTAATGACAAATCGGACTACGATAAAATTCAAGAAGATGATGTAATCAATATTGAAGGCTTAACTTCATTTGCTCCTGAAACACCTTTAACCATTGTTTTACAGCATAAAGATGGTTCTGAAGACAAAATTGTAGTGAATCATACTTACAATGCTCAGCAAATCGAATGGTTTAAAGCTGGTGGCGCATTGAATATTATTCGCAAGCAAGTTGCTGGATAATTAATGCAATATTTGAAACACTAAATTCATATCAAGTCCTGCTGGATAAAACCAGCAGGACTTTTATTTTTTGAAGCCATAATTCATTTGTTCTGACAAGGTCACTCATCATATTATACTTAATCATTTTTGGTTCCTATATTCTATGGACTAGGCAACCCGACTACTTTGATGGAGAAAAATATCCTGCTACGATTCAATTGGTTAAAGACAGTGCAAGCCAAAAAATAATACCCAAAGCATTTTATTCGATTGGTATAAATCAATATGCTATTGAAGTGGCATATCCATTATTGACATACCAATCAAATGAAAAAGTAACAGTCATTTTTGAAACAGAGCACCCTTCAAAAGCAAGTGTATACCGATTTTGGGGCTATTGGTTACATTGGGAAGAACTAATAGGATCTATAGTTGCAGCATTTGTATTATTTCAAATTGCAGTTTCGATTACCAATAATCCTACAGAAGCCGCAATGAAAGAACAAATGGATTATAACCCAGAAAAGAAAACCAAGTACGATTAAAGGGATTCAATAACTTAGCTCTTTATTATTTGTATATGAAAAAAAACATCCTCATTGCGCTAAGTTTAATTACAATAGGATTAGCTTGTAATAATAACCCTTATAAGGCCACTAATAAAGTTTATAAAAAACAAGTAAAGAATTATTTAGCCACCATAGGATCAATCCCAGAGCAGTCAATCTTAAACGATACTATACCTCCATCACCTTATTGGGTGGGCACTACTAATTTTGGAATTCGGAAGCCCAGCTATGTAATTATTCATCATACAGCTCAACACTCTACTGATCAAACCTTAAAAACTTTCACGCTACCAAGAACAGCAGTGAGTGCACATTATGTGATTGGAAGTGATGGCAAAGTATTTCAAATGTTGAACGATTATTTCAGAGGCCAACATGCTGGTGTAAGCAGATGGGGAAATCAATTAGACATGAATTCTGCATCCATTGGCATTGAACTCGACAATAATGGATTTGAATATTTTGAACAAGCTCAAATCAATAGTTTATTGGTAGTATTGGGTAGACTAAAAAAAGCGTACAATATTCCTACCTCCAATTTTATTGGACATGGTGATATTGCTCCCACAAGAAAAAATGATCCCAACTGGAGATTTCCTTGGAAACAATTAGCAGAAAAAGGATTTGGATTATGGTATGATGAAGTACGAGATACTGTTCCCATGCAATTTAACCATATAACGGGCTTAAGAATTATAGGGTACGATATAAAAGACACCACAGCTGCAATTGTAGCATTTAAAAGACATTTTTTACAAGACACAACCAAAGGGATGACTCCTTATGGTAAAGAGATTTTGTTCAACCTTCAAAAGAAATATTTCTAATGGAGTAAACCAATGAATATGATAAGGAGATATCTGCTATTTGCACTGTTGATTTCGCATTTAGCATATACTGAGGCAAGAGCGCAGTTATTACCCAATATTGAAATAATCAATGCTTTAAAAGAGAGTGACCGCCATATTGAGAAAGGCAAATCACATGATGCATTGGTAAAACTTCATCAAGTATTACAAACTAAAGAATTCCTAGTAGATCAAAGCATTCTATCGCACTTATACAATAATTTAGCCATCGTACTTGCGCGCTATAACAATTTTACTGCGGCGATGGCATGCTTTTATAAAGCAGGATCCATTGAAAATAAGTTTAGTGCTACCAAAAGAGGTAAGCGATACCTATCCTTCTTTAGCACCAATACCAATTATGAAAACAAAATCAAAGAAGATATCGTTAACGACGAGATATTAGAGTTGATGGTAGAAGACCAAATTAATCAAAAGGATCTTGAGAGAACAGAAGAAATTGAATCGGAAAGAATTCAACCAGAAACAATTGTAGAAGCTTTTTTAGATCATAAAGAAGCAACCCATTATGCATTAGCAATTTTAATTAAACAACCAATTCCAGGGCAAAAAAATACGAATACAGGATTGGGCGAAGTAGGACATTCCTTTCTTTCATTAATTAAATACAATAAAGACCAATCGGCCATATGCAAGTCTTTTGGATTTTATCCTGAAGAAGGGCAATTGATTCCTGTAAATCCAATCTTACCAACCGCGCTCTCTGTAATTAAAGATGATGCTTATCATAATTGGGATCAATTGTTGGGCAAGTTTGTTTCCAAAAAACAATTTGAAACCATACTAGAATACATTGATCACAATATTTCGAATGAATATCATTTAAGCAACTATAATTGCTCAGATTTTGCTTTAAAAATTGGTGAAATTGGCAATATCAAGATTGACAATACGGTAGGTAAGTGGCCTTTAGGTAAGGGAGATAATCCTGGCTATATTGGCCAAAGTATATTAGGGGGGAAATACGTTAATCTTGATACAAAAACAAAAGAGGGCCTTTTTACCTGTTCTAATAATTTGTTTACAAAAACAAAGAAGTAACGTTTTTTTGCACAACATCGCACATCCTAACACTTGTTAGCTTATTTTTGCATCATAAAAATTTATAATCATGCATTTCCAGTTGAGTGAAGAACATTTGATGATACAGAAAGCGGCAAGAGATTTTGCCCAAAATGAGTGTAAACCAGGTGTAATTGAAAGAGATGAGCACCAAAAATATCCATATGATCAGGTGATGAAATTGGCCGAATTAGGTTTTATGGGTATGATGGTAAGTCCAGAATACGGCGGTGCAGGAATGGATACACTCAGTTATGTATTAGCAATGGAAGAAATTAGCAAGGTAGATGCGAGTACGAGTGTAAGTATGAGCGTAAATAATAGCCTAGTTTGTTGGGGATTAGAAACTTTTGGCAATGAAAATCAAAAGAAAAAATACTTGACTCCATTAGCACAAGGTAGAAAAGACAATGAATTATATATTGGTGCATTTTTATTGAGTGAACCAGAAGCAGGTAGTGACGCTACCAGTCAACAAACAACTGCAGAAGATAAAGGAGATTATTATTTACTAAACGGAACCAAGAATTGGATTACCAATGGTTCTTCTGCTTCTGTATATTTAGTAATTGCACAAACTGATCCTGCAAAAGGAAGTAAAGGGATCAACGCATTTATCGTTGAAAAAAACTGGGCAGGCGTTACTGTTGCTGCAAAAGAAAATAAATTAGGTATCAGAGGAAGTGATACCCACACCATTTTATTTAATGACGTAAAAGTTCCAAAGGAAAATAGAATTGGAGAAGACGGATTCGGTTTTAAATTTGCAATGAAAACTTTGGCCGGTGGAAGAATAGGTATTGCCTCTCAAGCTTTAGGAATTGCCAGTGGTTCTTATGAGCTAGCATTGGCTTATAGTAAGCAAAGAAAGGCATTTGGAAAAGAAATCATGCACCACCAAGCTATTCAATTTAAGTTGGCTGATATGGCTACCAAAATTGAAGCTGCTCGCTTACTTTGTTTAAAAGCTGCATGGGAAAAAGACAATGGATTAGATTATACCTTAAGCTCTTCAATGGCAAAAGTTTTTGCAAGCGAAGCTGCTATGTGGATATCTACAGAAGCTGTTCAAATTCATGGTGGGTATGGATTTGTGAAAGAGTATCATGTGGAGCGTTTAATGCGTGATGCAAAGATTACCCAGATTTATGAGGGTACCAGTGAAGTTCAACGTATTGTAATAAGTAGAAGTATATTAAAATAAGGTAGATGAAACTCAAATGCTTGCTCTTATTCTTGTTGTTTTTATACATGAATAAGAGCAATGCTTTTGATACTACAATCGTAACTCAATTGCTACATCGTATTGAGCAGCTTCAAGTAAAAGAAGACGGGGTTTTTCCAAAAGGCGTATTTCCTTCATATCGCACTTATGCATTGAATAAAGACCGTCAAAAAGCAGATATTAACCCTTTTTTTACAGGTCTAATTGTTTTTACCTTAAATAGGATTAAAGACAAACTTACCCCTTACCAACAAAAACTTGTTGAACAGATTTCTTTAAATGCAAATCCTTCATTTGCAAAATTTAAAAATCAGAAAGGTAGAAATACTTATAATTTTTGGCCAACCGATACCCCAGTGATTTTTCCAAACGCTGGATGGATGAATATCTTCAATAAGAGTCAATCACTGCCAGATGATATGGATGACACCGTCATGATTTTAATGGCTTTAAATGCAGATAAGCAAACAGCTTCAAATGTTCATTTATTGATGCAGGAATATGTAAATGGGGGAAAGGGGAAAATCAACAATACCATCCCTACTAATAGCAATTTACCTGCTTATTCAGTTTGGTTTGGCCAAAAAATGCCCGTAGATTTTGATGTATCTGTACTTAGCAATGTATTGTATTTCGTTCAACACAATGAGTTACCATTCACAAAAGCAGATTCTGCAAGTATTCAGGTGATTGTTAATATATTGAAAGAAAATAAGCATATAACAGTTGCAAGTTTTATTTCGCCTCATTATGGAAGTCCAGAAATCATATTATATCATTTATCAAGATTAATGTCTTTAAAGCCCATTCAAGATCTTGAAAATTTTAGGCTTAAGCTTATTGAACAAACAATTGCACTTCAACAAAAATCTCAACTATTTTTAAATCAAGTACTTTTGTCTTCTGCATTGTTCAATTGGGGTATAAGTCATCGTTCACTAATCATTCATAACAACAAAGATTTAACTGAATTAATTGAAGATGAATCATTCTCTTTTTTTATTGCAAATATGGCTTCTATGTTACCCACTCGATTGAAAAAAACTTTAACAGCAACTAATCTTGGTAAATTCAAGTACTATTGTCCTGCCTATAATAATGTACTCGTATTAGAGAATATTATTTTACATCAAAAATTGGTCAATTAATCAATCAGTTCTATGCCTATAAATACAATCGCTTATTTTAATATTATTAAAGAATTAGCTCTTACAAATACATGTTTGGTGGCAGTAAGTAAGACAAAGCCTAATGAAGATTTAATGGAATTATACGAATTAGGTCAGAGGGATTTTGGAGAAAACTATGTGCAAGAGTTGGTAGATAAAGCAGCAAGTTTACCTAAAGATATTCGCTGGCATTTTATTGGACATCTACAAAGCAATAAAGTAAAATATATTGCACCATTTGTTTATTTAATACATGGAGTAGATAGTTTGAAATTATTACAAGAAATAAATAAACAAGCAATCAAAAACAATCGGGTAATAGATTGCTTTTTACAAATTCATATTGCTGAGGAAGAAAGCAAGTTTGGGTTAGATGAAACGGAACTCAACCAAATTAAGGATCAAATTAATGGCTTAAATAATATTCGCATCTGCGGATTAATGGGAATGGCCTCTTTTAGTGAGGATCAACATAAAGTTCGCAATGAATTCAAGTATTTAAATAATTTATTCATTAAACATAAATCTTGGTTCATCAAACATTCAAGTAAAGACCCCATCTTATCAATGGGCATGAGCGGAGATTATCCAATGGCGATAGAAGAGGGAAGTACGATGGTAAGGATAGGTAGTTTATTATTTGGGGCAAGAAATTATGCTCAATAAAAAAGCGAACCAACTGATTCGCTTTTTACTACTTCTATAAAGTTTCTTTTAACCAATTAAAAAATTCACGCTGCCAAACTAACCCATTTTGTGCAGTGGAGACCCAATGATTTTCGCCGGGTAAATACAGAAGCTTGCTTTTTATTCCACGCAACTGTGCCGCTTGAAATGCTTGTAATCCTTGCTCTATTGGCACCCTGAAGTCAATTCCGCCTTGTACAATCATGATGGGTGTATTCCATTTAGCAACATGATTAATTGGATTTTGAACTCCATACGTTTTTTGTGCTGCAGGGTTTTTATCCCAATATGCACCACCATAATCAAAATTTACAAACCACAATTCTTCGGTGGTTCCATACATACTCTTGGTATCGAATATGCCATCATGAGAGATAAATGTTTTGAAACGACTGTTATGAATTCCAGCTAACATAAATACAGAATAACCTCCATAACTCGCACCTACACAACCCAATCTATTCTTATCTACAAATGGCTCCTTACTTATAGCATCAATTGCCGATAAATAATCATTCATAACCTGACCTCCATGATCCTTACTAATTGATTCATTCCATTGAGTCCCATGACCGGGCATCCCTCTACGATTTGGGGCTACTACTATATAACCTTGTGATGCCATTAACTGAAAATTCCATCTAAAAGAATAGAACTGGGTGAGTGGGCTCTGTGGCCCGCCTTGGCAATACAATAATGTTGGATATTGCTTAGTTGCATCAAAACCTGGAGGATAAATTACCCAGACCAACATTTTTTTTCCGTCTGTTGTTGGAACCCATCTTCTTTCAGTTTTACATTTTGCAATAGTGCTATAAAATGCATCATTCACATGGGTGAGTTGCACCATTTGATTATTCTGCAAATTCAAAGTGTATAATTCTGCAGCGGTATTCATATCTGTTCTAGAAAGCACTAAGCTATTCCCATTCTGTGCCACTATTCCAGTGATATCAAAATCTCCTGAAGTCAGTTGCTTGATTACAGGTAACATTTTAGTTAGTCCTGGATTATTCACTTGGAATAATTGAAGCGTACCATTGATAGGAGCCCAAAAAAACAAAGAACGACCGTCTTCACTCCATTTAAATCCTTCTACATGAATATCATCTCTATGTGCAGTAAGGTTAACGGGGAACTTGTCATTCACCAATACAATAAGATCTTGTTTATCTGCTTCAAATCCATCTCTTTTCATTTGCATCCAAGCAAGTACTCCATTTTGATTGTACTGTGGTGCTAAATCATACCCTTTGTTAGCTTCTGTTAAATTAACTGTAAGACCAGTTTCAATATTGTATTGATATAGGTCTGTATTGGTGCTAACAGCGTAATCAGTACCATATTTTTTCTTTGCTACATAAACAAGATGCTTGCTATCTGGATGCCAAATATAATCTTCATCTCCTCCAAAAGGCTTAGTAGGTGCATCATAAGGTTCATTGGGCATGATATCTTTACCTTGTAAAGATTTACCATTTGCATAAGGTGCTACGAATACATGATTATATGCGCCATCTTCCCAAGTATCCCAATGTCGATAATTTAAAGAAGTGTAAACATAAGCATCTGATTTGGGCAAATCTGGATACAATTCCTTTCCTGCTACTTTATTAATTTTCACTTCATCTGAATACAATATAAACTTACCATCTGCAGATATTCTATCATTAATAACCAAATCTTCATTGTTTGTTAGTTCAATTGCTGGCCCACCTGAAATTGATACTTTATATTTCTTACGGTTATTTTTATTGGCTGCAACATCGGGAGTAGAAACAGAATAAATAATATGCTGCTTGTCTTTACTGATACCTAATGCAGAAACCCGTTGTATTTGCCATAGTTTTTCTGGAGTCAAATTTTCTTGTGCAAATGCATAGTGCATACAACCTATAACAGCAATGAAGAGTAATTTTTTCATCAATTATTTTTTACTTGTTTTAGCATAATCTAATACTAGGTGAACAAATGCCTTCATTCCTACATCTAGTTTTGAATCATTAATCATAAAACCTGGCGTGTGGTGATCCGGCGCTGATTCAAAGTTGGCAAACTGAGGATCTCTAGCCCCTAAGAAAAAATAAAATGCGGGGGCTTTAGTACCAAAGAAGGAGAAATCTTCTGCACCCGTTACCCAATTTGTTAGCTTTACATTAGCTGCACCACCAGCTGCAGTTTGCAAAGAGGGTAGGGTTCTTGCTACTAATTCAGGGTCACTATAAGTAACCAATGTTTTAGTATCTATTATCACTTCTGCTGTTGTCCCATTTGCTTCAGCAATGTTTTTTGCAATCAATTTTATTTTTTCATGTACCTCTTTTTGAACTTGATCATCTAAGGTTCTGATGGTTCCTTCCATGATAGCTTCTTCAGGAATAATATTGGCTCTTACACCAGACTGAATTTTACCAACAGAAACAACAACAGGCGATTTAGTAATGTCTATATTTCTACTTACAATAGTCTGCAATGCTTGTATTATTTCTGCACTCACAACAATTGGATCAATGGAGTTCCAAGGATATGCTCCATGACTTTGTTTACCCTTTACTTTAATGGTAAACCAATCTGATGATGCCATAGTAGATCCAGGCTTATAATAAATTTTACCTAAATCGTATTTTGAATTGATATGAATACCAAATACAGCATCCACTTTAGGATTATCCATTGCCCCTTCTTTTATCATTAATGGAGCACCACCTTCCTCATTTGCAGGGGGGCCTTCCTCTGCAGGCTGAAATAAGAATACAACAGTTCCACTAATATCATTCTTTATTTTACTTAGTACTTCTGCAGCACCTAATAGCATAGCTACATGTGAATCATGTCCACAAGCATGCATTACAGGAACAGTTGCTCCATTATATTCTCCCTTTGCTTTAGAAGCAAAGGGTAAGCTGTTTCTTTCTTCTACAGGTAATCCATCCATATCTGCCCGCAATGCAACAACTGGTCCTGGTTTACCTCCTTTTAAAATTCCTACCACACCTGTTTTAGCTACAATACGAGTGCTAATTCCAAAACTCTTTAAAGCTTCATCAACTTTTTTACAAGTATTAAATTCTCTATTTCCTAGTTCAGGAAATTCGTGAAAATACCTACGCCAATTAATTATTTTGGTGTTTTCCTCTTTAAACAATTGTTCGAGTGTTGCAGCAGTAGGCTGTGCAGCAGCAAAACCTGATACTAATAAAAAGAGGGCAAAAAAAATTTTCATATTTGCAGATTGTTATTGAATTCTAAGATACTGAATAGAACCTATTAATACAAAGTGAACTACTAATTTAAATTTTAGGTTCTGCTGAAGAATGGGTAACTTACTCTAAACCCATTCACTTATGAAAAAAATAACTTATTTAGCAGCAATTGCAATTGTATTGAACTTAACCACTGCTAGCGGTTCTGCTATTGAAACTACTGTTAAAACTAGTGAAACAACTCAATCATCTTCAACAACGGTAACAATGGATGATGCAGTGGTAATGGACGCCATGAGCCAATTTAAAAGCTTGTCAAGAGTTGATAGAAAAGCAAAATTAAAAGAAGTTAAATCATTGATGAAAGCATACAAAGCCAATAAAACCTATGCAACTGGTTCAACTGACACTGTACTATTAGCTATTCTAGCAATTTTGTTGCCTCCGTTGGCTGTTTATTTGCACGAGGGCATAACCAATAGCACATTTTGGATAAGTGTGTTGCTTACTTTATTATTTTGGATACCGGGCGTAATATTTGCTTTGATTACGGTATTATAAACTATCGATGCTCACCATATACTTGGCGAAGTGTATCTGCAATTTCGCCAAGTGTACAATAGGTTTCAACAGCTTCTACTACCAATGGCATCAAGTTGCTTGAACCAGCAGCCGCTGCTTTAATTGCGCTTAAGCATTGATCAACTTTTATTTGATCTCTCTTACTTTTTAACTTAGCTAATTTAGCAGTTTGCAGCTGACGAATACTATCGTCTATTTTAAATCCAGGTACCGGATTTTCTTTATCAATAGTAAATTTGTTAACCCCAACAATAATCTTTTCACCACTTTCTATATTACGCTGATATTCATATGCACTGCGGGCAATTTCTTCTTGCATAAAGCCTTCTTCAATAGCATTTACACTTCCACCCATTGCAGTAATTTTATTCAGCAATTCCCAAGCTTTGTTTTCTACTTCGGCAGTAAGCGATTCAACAAAATAACTTCCTGCTAAAGGATCAACTGTATCAGGTGCTCCACTTTCAAAAGCTACTATTTGTTGGGTCCTTAAAGCAATTCGAGCGGCTTCTTCTGTTGGCAAACTCAATGCTTCATCATATCCATTGGTATGCAAACTTTGTGTGCCACCTAACACTGCAGCAAGTGTTTGAATAGTAACCCTACTAATATTATTTAATGGTTGCTGAGCAGTTAATGTGGCTCCACCGGTTTGAGTATGAAAACGCAACATCATTGCTTTTTCATCTGTTGCACCTAGGTCTTTCATAATGCGTGCCCACATTTTTCGGGCAGCACGAAACTTTGCTACTTCTTCAAATAAATTATTGTGCGCATTAAAAAAGAAAGACAATCGTTTTCCGAACACATTGATGTCTAAACCCTTTGCCAGAGCAGCTTCTACATAAGCTTTACCGTTGCTTAATGTAAAAGCAATCTCCTGCACTGCAGTACTTCCTGCTTCGCGAATATGATAACCAGAAATAGAAATCGTATTCCATTTAGGTAATGAAGTACTACACCATTCAAAAATATCCGTTATAATTCGCATAGAAGGTTTAGGTGGATATATATAAGTCCCTCTTGCTGCGTACTCTTTTAAAATATCATTTTGTATAGTTCCTGTAATCTTTTTTAAATCGGCTCCTTGTCTTTTTGCCAAAGCAACATACATCGCCAATAAAATAAAACCAGTTGCATTAATAGTCATTGAAGTACTCACTTTTTCAAGCTCAATATCCTTAAACAACAATTCCATGTCTTCTAAACTATCAATAGCAACCCCAACTTTACCTACTTCTCCTTCTGACAATGCATGATCACTATCATACCCAATTTGAGTAGGCAAATCAAAAGCTACGCTTAGCCCCATTACGCCCTGACTCAACAAATAATGGTACCGTTTATTACTTTCTTCTGCAGTAGAAAAACCAGCGTACTGACGCATCGTCCATAACTTCCCCCTATACATATCTGGTTGTACACCCCTAGTATAAGGAAATTGTCCTGGCCTATCATGATTCAAGTCTAATGCAACAAGGTCTTCAGCCGTATAACAAGCTTTAATTTCAATTTCACTATCGGTCATTTTATTTACTGGCATGCTGTTCGTTTTAATTTATAACAATTGCTTGGCTTCGTAACTCAAGGCTTCAGATACTAACTCATGTAAAGCTGATGCTGGATTTGCAACTAAATAATGTATGATGGCTTTCTGCAAATCTAATCCTGAAGCTTCAGGAGGTAACTGTTGTCCAATTTGGATGATGATTTGTAAATTTTTTTCTTTCAAATTTTTAACGGCCTTCCAAGAGGCTGGACTGATATACATTTGTTGCGTAACATTAAAATCAAATTCCTCTCGAATAATTTTAGTGTACATCAATTGTAATTCAGCAGCCGAAATGGCACTCGCAGCATTTCTATTGATTAAGTTGGGTAATGCTATTCTATCGGTCAATAAAAGGAGGCGTTCATAGGCTTGCAGGGGGAGCGAACTCGCTACTTTGCTCTGTTGTTTCTCATATATGACCAACCGCCGCTGCAGATAAATCAAATAACCAGCCATGGAAGCAATAAAAACAGCCACAATTACCGTAATTAAAACCGAATTATCCATTCTAAAAATGCTTTGTACAAAGGTAGGGGATCAATAAGGAATTCCTTCTATCGTAAACACAAACAGTGATGGGTTCAGGCAAATTGGTAACTTTGTAGTCTAAATAATATTTATGGAAACAGCAATTACAACTCAAATTCCAGTAACCCTAACAAAAGGAGCTATTGTAGAAATTAAGCGATTAATGGCTGAGCCCAACTTTGATACTACGCAACGTTTAAGAGTGGGTGTAAAAGGGGGTGGATGCAGCGGGATGACTTATGTTTTAGGTTTTGATCAAACAGAAAAAGAAGATGAGCTTTTTGAAATTGAAGGCATACCATGTATCATGAACAAAAGCCATGGATTGTACTTATATGGCATGGAAGTAGATTGGCAAGGGGGGCTCAATAGTAGGGGATTTACATTTAGTAATCCCAATGCTAGCAAAACCTGCGGTTGCGGCACTTCGTTTGCTGTATAAGTCAAGATCAACCGCTTCAAATGATTCAACGGTTATAATCTATCCAACATTGAATTATAATAAAAATGCCCCGATTTACATCGAGGCATTTTTGTTATAATGCTATTTGCTTATTTAGCTTTTGACCCTAATGCTCTTCCTTTTCCGAAATCTACTAAGAAAGGAGCAGCAACAAATATTGAAGAATAAGTACCAGTAGCCACACCAATCAACATTGCAAAGGCAAATCCTCTAGTTACTTCACCACCAAAAATGAATAAGATTAAGATGGTTAAGAATACCGTAACAGAAGTCATAATGGTTCTGCTCAATGTTTCGTTGATAGCTCTGTTAATGATGGTAGCCGTTGGTGTACCTTTCATCAATGCATTGTCTTCTCTAATACGGTCATAAACAATAACGGTATCGTTCATTGAGAAACCAATAACGGTAAGAATTGCAGCAATAAAGTGTTGATCAATTTCTAATGGGAATGGAACGAAATCCTTTAAGAAACTGAATACAATCAATGTTACAAATACGTCGTGCATTAATGCAACGATTGATCCCAATGAATATCTCCAATCGCGGAAACGAATAAAGATGTACAAGCAAATTACCAATACGGCAAACAAAGTAGCTTTGGTTGCACCTGCTTTTAAATCATCAGAAATGGTAGGCAATACGGTTTGTGAACCTTGCTTGTAGGTATTTTCAAAAGTATCAAAACTAGTTCCGGCAGGTAAGTATTTAGTTAATCCTTCGTATAATTTACGCTCTACTTCAGCATCTATATTATTACCTGTTTCTTTAATTTTATAAGAAGTGGTAATGTTTACTTGATTCTTAACATCAACCGTTTTAATAATCGGTGCTTCACCAAACACTGTTTTTAAGTCATTACGGATCATTTCTGGATCAACCGCTTTGTCAAACTTGATGGTGTAGCTTCTACCACCCGCAAATTCAACCCCTTCATCAAATCCATGGAAGAAAGAAGCAATACCCATTACAAAGATTACAGCGGATAGCATGTATGCATACTTTCTGTATTCAATGAACTTGAAATTGGCGTGGTTGAAAATCTTTTTAGAAATGCCAGTGAAATATTCAAAGTGTCTGTTCTTGTTGGTATACCAGTCAGAAATTAAACGAGATACTAAGATTCCACAGAACAATGATAATAAGATACCAATGATTTGTGTAGTTGCAAATCCTAATACTGGGCCTAAACCGAAGTATGCAAGGATAATAGCCGTTAATAGGGTAGTGATATGACCGTCTAATACGGGAGCAAGAGAACGCTTATAACCCTCATTCACCGCTGCTGAATAGTTCTTACCCTTGGTTAATTCTTCTTTGATACGCTCAAAGATGATTACGTTGGTATCTACCGCCATACCAATCGTCAATACTAAACCGGCAATACCAGGAGCTGTTAAGGTAAAACCTAGGGCACTTAATACACCAATGGTGAATAATAAGTTTAGGATCAATGCAATGTTGGCAACCCATCCTCCAGTATTAAAGTACAATAACATTAAAGCAAAAATCACCAAGAAAGAAATACCAAAAGACATTGCACCACCTTTGATAGATTCACTACCCAAAGTTGGCCCTACCGTTTGGCTCTGAACAATTTTAGCAGGAGCAGGTAATTTACCACTCTCTAAAATTTCAGATAAATCTTGTGCTTCTTTAATAGTATAGTTTCCACTGATTTGAGAATTACCTGTAGTGATTGGATCATTTACATTAGGAGCAGAATAAACAAAATTGTCTAATACGATGGCAATTGGCTTACCCACATTTCTAGTGGTCATCTTAGCCCAGATATTAGAACCCACTTTATCCATATTCATTTTAATAGCAATTCTACCGCGCTCATCATAATCTTGAGAAGCACCCGCAATACGGTCACCTTCTAATTCGGCTTGACCATTGTCTAAAGTTTTGATTGCATATAATGTAAGAATGTCTTTTGCTTTAGGATCATCTAATTCAGCTTTACCATACATGAATACCAAGTTAGAAGGGAATTTGCTTTTTACAGATTCCATTGCTAAATAGTCATTCAAGGTACCAGTGTCTTTTGACTGAATATAACCCAAAGCAGCAGGATAAACAGGACGACCATTTTCAGCTTGGTAAGGCTGAGTTAACTGCATTAAACGAAGTATAGGATTCTCTGTTGCTTTGATAGCAGCAGAATCAGTTTTAGCAACAGGTGATTTAGATGCTAAGGCAGAAATAGTAGCTGTTTTGCTTGTATCTCCTTTAGGTTGATCAGCAACAGCCGCTTTAGTGGTGTCTACAACACTAGCAACTTTATCAGCACCAGTTAAATAATCTTGAACTGCTTTATCTGCGGCAACAATGCCCGCTTGTACGTCTTTATTCTCCCAAGTATATACTTCAAAGAATTGAAGGTTTGCAGTTGATTGTAAATAATTTCTTACACGATCTTTGTCGTTTACACCAGCTAATTCAATATTAATTCTTCCTTTAGCAGGATCTGGATTGATATTATTTGATGATACACCAAAACGATCAATTCTAGTTCTTAAGATTCTAAAAGTATTATTGAAAGCAGCTTCTGCTTGCTTGCGTAAGTAGTTTTCAACTTTTGCATTTGAATCTTCAATCTTTACTGCTGAAGCACTTTTAGTTGCAAAAAATGGAGCTAATTTTCCTTCAGGGCTAACTTTCTTAAATTCCTCTAAGAAAAGAGTAATTAGGTCTGCACCACTGTTGGCCTTTCTTGCTACTGCAGCCTCTAATGCCTTATTGAAGTTAGCGTCTTTAGTATAGTTACTTAAAGACTTGATTAAACCATCTAAGCCTACTTCCATGGTAACACTCATACCACCTTGTAAGTCTAGACCCAACATTAATTCCTTTTCTTTAGCACTACGGTAAGTAGTTAAACCAAAAGCCAACTTAGTGTCTTTGGTGCTGTCTAATAAACGAAGTAATCTAGTCTTCTTTAGGTCTTCTAAAGAATCGGTGTAAGCAGCTTGTAATTCCTTATTGCCAGGATACTGTTGTTCTGCTGTTGGAAAACGTTTTAACCACTCTGTGGCTTTCTTTTCCATTGCAGATTCATGGCTGTTTACGAACCAAGTGAATGATAATTGGTAAAGACAAATCAATGTAAGTGCTATGGCAAAAAAACGCACTAAACCTTTCAGTTGCATATTAGTAACGGTTTACGAAGTTTTATTCCTGATTTTTTCAGGACGGCAAAGATAGGGGAATGAGCGATTAATTCACAGTTACATCAAAGTAAAGCGGTGTATTAGGTGGAATATTGCGATTACCCACACATGAATAGGCTAAAGCAGAGGGTATGACTAACTGGATTCGGCCCCCTCTTCTCACCAATGGGATTCCAATCGTCCAACCTTCAATCACACCACTTAAAGAGAAAGAGACAGGTGTTGCAGCAGCGTCAAACACGACTCCATTCAATAATTTCCCTGTATAAACCGCATTTACTTGGGAAGTAGCATTCAAAGGAGCACCGGCTCCTTGGTTCATAATTTGATACAATAAACCACTCGGATGTTCGGTATAAGTGATATTATTATCGGTACAAAATTTAACCATCGCTGCTTTTTCAGAAGCTACAGGTGCAGGTGTACAGCCCGTACTACCTGTTTTACCACAAGAAATTGCCAATATGGCAAATAAACCCAATACGAACAGTGCTTTTTTCATTCTCAGTTTTCTTTTTAAGACGCAGAACTATTGTTTATGGCTGCATCTGGTGTATTTAATTTTCGTTTTTTAGCTAAAATTTCTTGATATCGTTGGTCATTCATTTCCCATTTGAACCTCCGATACATAAATGCAATAAAAATGGAAATGCCGAGAATGGCCATAAATAAAACAAAAGCACTCATTTTACTATTGGCTACCATAGTGGCACGCTGGTACCAACCCGATAGGATAAACGCAATCACGGTTCCGCCTATGGCAAACCCTGAAGATAGGCCCAACATAAAAGCTTTTCGGCTACTTTTTTCTTTTTCACTGTTCTCTTGCCAAAAGGCAAAAAAAACATCGTCATCCATTTGCATGGCACAAATTTAGGTCAGTTTGGGGTAAAAATCGTAGATTACTCCAACCGCTTGTTTTAACGAAATAATTATGCATTTAAAAAAGTTTACCCCAATCATTTATATATTGGTCTTGTTGGTTCATTGTTTTCTATTATGGGTGGAACAATCAGAAACTGCCAGAATTACAAAAATTTTATTAATGCCTTTATTGCTTTTGTATTTATCGGAAGTACTGGCTCCAGCAAAAATAAAATCTGTTCTACCCAAAAAATTGATTGCACTCGCATTTTTGGCCTCCTGGGGTGGAGATATTTTTTTATTGTACGACGGAAATCTTTTTTTTATTGCTGGCATGCTCTGTTTTATTGTAGCGCATTTTTGCTATATCATTCTATTTATCAAAATTCAACCGCTCAAAATAAATAATGCTTTCTTACCCATTTTAGGGGGGATTGTAGTGCTTATCATTGGAGCAATCATCATCAACCATTTGGCACCCAAATTGGGGGATTTATATGCACCTGTTGTAGTTTATATGATTGTGATTGCAACAATGTTCAGTAGCGCAATGATGATTTCGTCGAATACGAATACCAAACGCTATGGTGTAAATTATTTTGTTCCTGGTGCTGCATTATTTGTTTTATCAGATTCTGTATTATCACTGAATATTTTTGCTTATAAAAATGTTTTTTTAGGAGTAATTGTAATGTTAACCTATGGATTTGCCCAATTTCTTTTGGCAAAAGGATTCAAAAATTACTTGATGAACAAGTAGCATTTACTTTGATAATCTGCTATTTTTACGAATGAAATTTTTTGTATCCATTATTACAATTTTATATAGCTTTTGCTTACAAGCTCAAGAGAAATTACCTGCCAACAACCTATCTATAAAATTATTCATTAGAGATGCCGAAGAAAAAAAGCCTTTGGCAGGCGCTTCAGTGATGATCCCATCGTTAAAAAAAACCTTAGTAGCAGACAGCAACGGAGCTGCATTGTTTACTCAAATACCTGCTGGGAAATATACATTTAAGATCAGTTATATTGGATACGCTGATCAAGAAATCATCATTGAGCTGCCTCAAAGTGAAGGCTTTTATGAAGTTTTATTAAGTCATGACGAAGAACACGAAGAGGAAGAAGAAGTAATTGTTACGGCAACTAGAATGAGTAGATCTATTGCAGATATTGTAACAAGAGTCGAAACGATTTCTGGAGAAGAATTGACAGAGAAAGGGAATATGAAACCGGGAGATATTAGGATGTTATTGAATGAAAGTACAGGAATTCAAACACAACAAACATCGGCAACTTCCTATAATTCGAGCATTCGTATTCAAGGTTTAGATGGGAGGTATACCCAAATACTCAGAGATGGATTCCCTTTGTACGCGGGCTTTTCAGGTGGATTAAGTCTTATGCAAGTAGCCCCCTTAGATTTAAAACAAATTGAAGTAATTAAAGGATCTTCCTCTACTTTGTATGGTGGAGGAGCGATTGCTGGATTAGTCAATTTGGTTTCTAAAACTCCCACAAATGAAAAGGAATTAAGTTTCTTGGCAAATGCTACAACTGCTGGCGGACTAGACCTAAGTAGTTTTTACAGTAAAAAAATCAATAAAATAGGTCTCACTGTTTTTGGATCAAGAAATACCTCCAATGCATATGATCCAGCTGCTTTAGGGTTATCTGCTATTCCAAAATTTGAGCGTTATACCATTCATCCAAGGTTGTTTTTTTATGGCAATAAAACCAATGCAAATTTTGGTGTCAATTATATTACTGAGAAAAGGCTAGGAGGGAGTATGGATTATATTAAGAATGGCAGTTTAGGCTATTTTGAAAATAATCAAACCAACAGATTGACTTCTCAATTTCAATTGACACATCAAATAAACGAGCAATCTAATTTCGTATTTAAAAACAGCTATAGCCGATTCAACAGATCCATTCAAATTCCTTCTTATGAATTTAAAGGGCTTCAACAAACCAGCTTTTCTGAAGCTACTTACCAATATAAAGCAACAAAACAAGATTGGATCATTGGAGCCAATTTTATGAGTGATCATTTTAAAGAAATGAGTCAAATGGTTGCTAACCCTAAAGATTATCAATTTAATACTTGGGGAATCTTTATTCAAAATACTTGGCAGGCAAGCGAAAAGGTAAGTATAGAAACAGGATTAAGAGGAGATTATGTAAAGCAATTTGGATTTGAATTATTACCCAGAATTGCATTGATGCTAAAAGCAAATTCGCAATTTACTTTTAGATTAGGAGGTGGCATGGGCTATAAAACACCTACTGTTTTTAATGAGGAAGCAGAGAAATTGCATTTTCGATTTATACGCCCGATTGACCAATTGATTGCCACCAATGAACGATCTATTGGAGGAAATTTTGACATTAATTTTCGTACAAGAGTTGGAGAGATTGGCCTTACGCTGAATCATCTATTTTTTTATACTAGGTTAAATTCTCCCCTGGTATTAGTAAACAGTGGCACTAGTTCATCTTTTGTAAACGCCAATGGGTTTATCAGTACCAAAGGAATGGAAACCAATATGAGATTGAGTTACAACGACTTTAAATTATTTATAGGTTACACTTATGCCGATGTAAATACCCATTTCAATAATGTAAAAAACTGGTCCCCATTAACGTCTAAACACAGGGTGAACAACGTGTTGATGTATGAAAAAGAAGGTAAATTCAAGATTGGTGCTGAAGCCTACTTTTTTAGCCCTCAACAATTAAACGATGGAGCATTGGGAAAATCTTATTGGATTTTTGGACTAATGGCCGAAAAAATCTGGAACAACTTCTCCTTGTTCATCAACTTCGAAAATTTCACAGATACTAGACAAACCAGATTTGACACTATTTTTACTGGGTCAATGAATAACCCCAACTTTAGAGATATTTATGCTCCTGTAGATGGATTTGTGGTAAATGGTGGGCTCAAATTGAAGTTATAAAAAAGCCTCACCTGAATTTCAGGTGAGGCCGTATAACTATTGATTGAAATAGTATTAATAACCCATTCCACCCATATCAGGAGCACCACCGTGCGCATGAGGAGCTTCAGGCTTTGGCTTATCAGCAATTACACACTCTGTTGTTAACAACATTGCAGCAATTGAAGCAGCATTTTCTAAAGCAACACGAGTTACTTTGGTAGGATCAATTACACCTGCTTTAAACAAGTTCTCGTAAACTTCAGTACGAGCATTGAAACCAAAATCTCCCTTGCCTTCTTTAATTTTTTGAACCACAATAGAACCTTCGATACCGCTGTTGATTACAATTTGACGCAATGGCTCTTCAATGGCTCTTTTCACAATTTGAATACCAGTTAATTCGTCTTCGTTAGCACCTTTCAACTTCTCTAAGCTCTCTACTGCACGAATATAAGCAACACCACCACCTGGCACAATGCCTTCTTCAACAGCAGCTCTAGTAGCGTGTAAAGCATCGTCTACACGGTCTTTCTTTTCCTTCATTTCAACTTCTGTTGCAGCACCTACATAAAGAACTGCTACACCGCCGCTTAATTTAGCTAAACGCTCTTGTAATTTCTCGCGATCGTAGTCTGAAGTGGTATTTTCTACCTGAGCTTTAATTTGATTTACTCTTGCAGTGATATCAGCTTTTTTACCTTTACCGCCAACAACAATGGTATTATCCTTGTCAATAGTGATAGAAGCAGCTTGACCTAAATAAGTAAGGTCTGCATTTTCTAATTTGAAGCCTTGCTCTTCGCTAATTACCGTACCTGCAGTTAGGATTGCAATATCAGTTAACATTTCTTTTCTACGGTCACCAAAACCTGGTGCTTTAACAGCTGCCACTTTAATGGTACCACGTAATTTATTCACTACTAAAGTAGCCAATGCTTCCCCTTCTAAATCTTCAGCAATAATTACTAAAGGACGTCCGGTTTGAGCCACTTTCTCCAGGATATGCAGAATATCTTTCATAGCGCTGATCTTCTTATCGTAGATCAAAATGTATGGATTCTGCATTTCAGCTTCCATTTTTTCGCTATTGGTAACAAAGTAAGGAGAGATATAACCGCGATCGAATTGCATACCTTCTACTACATCAACTGTTGTATCGGTTCCTTTCGCTTCTTCTACAGTAATTACCCCTTCTTTACCCACTTTAGCCATTGCAGTTGCAATTAACTTACCAATTTCGCTATCACTGTTTGCAGAAATGGTAGCTACTTGCTCAATTTTTTTAGAGTCGTTGCCTACAGCTTGAGATTGCGCTCTTAAACTATCTACCACTTTAGCAACTGCTTTATCAATACCACGCTTTAAATCCATTGGATTAGCACCAGCAGCTACGTTCTTCAATCCTTCGCTAATGATAGCTTGTGCCAATACAGTTGCAGTAGTAGTTCCATCACCTGCAATATCTGCAGTTTTAGAAGCAACTTCTTTAACCATCTGTGCACCCATATTTTCAATTGCATCTTCTAATTCAATTTCTTTTGCAACAGAAACACCATCTTTAGTAACAGAAGGTGCACCAAATTTTTTCTCAATAACCACATTACGACCTTTTGGTCCTAAGGTTACTTTAACAGCGTTGGCAAGGGTGTCAACGCCTTTCTTCATTTTATTTCTAGCTTCAATATCAAAGAAAATTTGCTTAGCCATATTTGTAGTTTTACAATTTTAGAAATGATAATAATTAAAGAATTGCTAAAAGATCACTTTCTCTCATGATCAATAAGTCTTGTCCCTCAATTTGAACTTCAGTACCAGCATACTTGCCATACAATACAGTGTCACCTACTTTTACGGTCATTGGCTCATCTGTTTTTCCTTTTCCAGCAGCAACGATTACACCACGTTGTGGCTTTTCTTTTGCAGTATCAGGGATAATGATTCCACCGGCTGTTTTTTCTTCAGCAGCAGCAGGCTTTACAAGAACTCTGTCGTGCAGAGGAGTAACGTTGATTTTCTTAGCCATACGTTATTGATTTTGGTTAGTTGTTTAAAATTTACAGAGTGTAAGCCATAATTATGCCAGAGCGTCATTTCAGCCAATTTTTCAGTTAATGGATTAAAAAACGAAGCTAAAACGCTGTTGTTGACAGAATTATCTTGTTAAGAAAGTGATGACTTATATCAAGAGTGCCAAAATTTCACCAGAATCAACAATTATCAAATCAAAATAAATGATAAATCCCTACCTTCGCGCTGCTCAAAAAAAGTTCTTGTTTAATGATTAGCAGAAGAAATATCCGCGTAAAAGTGATGCAGTTGCTCTATATGATTGAAGCCGCGGATTCCACTAATACGTTTCAGCATCCCGTTCAAACACTAGAAAAACAAATGGATAAAAGCAGGGAACTTTTTGTTTACCTGATATATTTTATTGCCGAAGTTGCCCGATATGCAGAAACCAGTGCACAAAAAAGGGCTTCCAAAAACCTTCCTAGCACCGCAGACCTCAATGTAAATATCAAAATTGCAGGCAATGATTTTATTTGGAATCTTTTAGAAAACAAAGGGTATCAACAATGTTTAGAAAAAGATCATCCTGAAAAATTATTAGACAAAGAATTAGTGAGTAAAGTGTATAAAGCACTAACAGAAAATGCTGTTTATCAAGTTTACATTACTGAAGACAGCAGAGACAAAGGAAAGGAAAGGGAAATTATAAAATTGATATTCAGCGAGTTAATGCTTCCTAATGAGAATTTTATTTCGCATATTGAAGAGCATTTCAATAACTGGGACGACGACGCAGAAATGATGGAGCAATTGGTATTGACTTATATTCAAAAGCCAAAATCAATTCAATTTAACGAAATCATGAGTCCTGATAAATGGGAGTTTGCAAAGACCCTATTAAAAACGGCTATCGACAAAAAAGAATATTGTGCTGAATTAATCAAGCCAAAATTAAAAAACTGGGATGCCGAGCGAATTGCCCAATTAGATATGGTATTGATGCGAATGGGATTATGTGAATTGTTGTATTTTGACACAATTCCTACCAAAGTGACCATCAACGAATACATCGACTTAGCAAAAGAATACAGTACTGCACAAAGCGGACAGTTCGTAAATGGAATTTTAGATAATATTCACAAAGAATTGGTAACTGAAGGAAAGATTCAGAAAGTAAGTTTCAAGTAATTCCTTTTAATTTGTAAATTATTTAAACAGAGAATATATGTTATTGAACGCATTGACTATTTTAGCTGCCGACCCTAAGCAGGGTGGTACTGTACAATTAATTATGATGGGTGCCATTATTTTGGTATTCTGGTTGTTCATGATTAGACCTCAAGCAAAAAAAGCAAAAGAACAAAAGAAGTTCATAGATAATCTATCTAAGGGTGACAAAATTGTTACTATCGCTGGTATCCATGGGGTGGTAAATAAAATTAATGAAGATGGAACCCTACAGTTAGAAGTAACTCCAGGTAGTTATTTAAAAATTGAGAAATCTGCTTTAAGCATGGAGTGGACTGCAGCAATCAACAAGCCTGCAGTTGAAGATAAAAAATAATTTAGCATCTGGGTTTCCTAGTAGCTAATTTTTATACCTTAATTTTATGTCCTGCAAGATTCAAACTTGCAGGATTTTTTATGCGCAGTATAGGACTTACCGGCGGAATTGGAAGTGGCAAATCAATCGTTGCAAAAATATTCAGAACACTTGGGGTTCCTGTATTAGACGCAGATGCATTGGCTAAAAAAATAATGTTGGAAAACGAAGCGGTTAAAGCGCAAATACTCGCCGCATTTGGTACTGAGTCATACGATGATCAAGGTCTCAATCGATCTTTTATTTCCAATATTGTTTTTAAAGACCCATTCCAATTAGCGGTTTTAAATTCAATTGTACACCCCGCTACCATTGAAGCGGGAAAGAAATGGGCATCGGAACAAAATGCGCCTTATACCATAAAAGAAGCAGCATTATTTTTTGAATCAGGCTCAGCTGATGGAATGGATCTTATTATTGGAGTATATGCCCCAGATGCATTGCGCATTCAACGTGTAATGCATAGAGACCAAACCAGCAGGGAAGAAGTCTTGAACAGAATGAAACATCAAATCAGTCAAACGATTAAAATGAAGCTTTGCGATAAAGTAATTGTTAACGACGAGCAATCTCTATTGATTCCACAAGTATTGGAATTGCACAATGAATTAATTACTTTGTAATTAAATAGCACCAACGCTTTAATTTTCCTTCAAAATCAAATGGGGTAGTAGCTTTGGTAATATCTTTTATTTGGGTAGAATGTATGGATGAAGCATCCAATTGAAATCGAACAAAATTGGTACTAAAATACAACTGCCCTCCAGGAGCTAAGGCTGCTAATGCATCGTTAATCAATTCTGCATGGTCTCGTTGAATATCCAATATATCTTTCATTCGCTTGCTATTGCTAAATGTAGGTGGATCCATGATGACCAAATCAAAACTATTGGGCTGCAAGGTTTTCAGGTATTGCTTTACATCGGCATGAATAAATTGAAAAGCTTTTTTATCCTTGAATAAGTTGATGGTCAAATTGTCTTCTGCCCAAGCCAAATAGGTTTTAGACAAATCTACCGATGTAACACTAGAAGCCCCACCGGCTGCAGCATACACAGAAAAAGAACCGGTATAACAAAAAAGGTTTAATACCCGTTTATTGGCGCAGGTATCACGCACCATTTTACGAGTAATTCGATGATCTAAAAATAAACCTGTATCTAAATAATCAGTAAGATTAACCAGAAATTTCAACCCATCTTCTAATACCGTACTATATAGTTTTTCAGTACTAATTTTTTCATACTGCTCATCTTTATGACTCATCCTTTTGCGCAGTTTAAAATTCATGCGCTCGATGGGGATGCCAACAACTTCTTCAATGATTGACTTGCATGCTTCCATCCATGCATCGTGTACTTCATCTTCCATACCATGCCTTCTTAAATATTCGGCAATGTATAATTGGTCTTCGTATAACTCTATACTAAATGGAAATTCTGGCAAATCATGATCATACACACGGTAACAAGGAATATTTTGTCTACGGGCCAATTTGCTTTTGTGTTTAAACACTTTGCTTAGCCTGTTTCTAAACATTTCAGCTTTTACCGGATCAATCATATGCTTATTTTGGCAGGTAAAGGTACAAGCCATTTATCCATATTGTAAATTTTGAAGTAGCATTTCAATTATATTTATGTCTTAAAGCTTGCACATGAAAAAAATTTTCCTGATGGCTTGTTTATTGCCTTTGATTGGGCAAATAAAAGCACAACAGTATCCAACCTTTCAAGAACAACAAAATCGGCTAACACAGTTGGCTAAGAACAATTCCAAATGGGCATCCCTTCAATCACTCGCCAAAACAGCAGGCGGTAAAGATATTTGGGTCATGACATTGGGCAGTGGTAAAACCGAAACCAAACCAGCTATTGCAGTGGTGGGCGGAGTAGAAGGCACTCATTTATTGGGCACCGAACTAGTCATTCAATTTGCAGAAAATCTATTAAAGCAAATAGATAAAGACAGCGTTCAAAAACTCTTAAACGAAAACACTTACTACTTGTTTCCGAATATGAGCCCCGATGCTATGGAGACTTATTTTAGTAAACTGCCATTTGAGCGTTTGGGCAATGCCACAAATACTGATGATGATAGAGATGGCAAAACCAATGAAGACGCTTTTGATGATTTAGATGGAAATGGGAAAATCACCATGATGCGTGTAGAAAGCCCTGTTGGAATTTATAAACTACACCCAGAAGACCCAAGAGTATTAATCAAGGCAGATATTGCAAAAGGCGAAAAGGGAAAATATTTATTGTTGTCTGAAGGAATAGATAATGATAAGGATGGGCAGTATAATGAAGATGGAGTTGGGGGAATTCATTTCAATAAAAACCTAACCTATAAGCATAAAACATTCGGAGCAGGTGCTGGAGAATTTCCAGCTAGTGAAATAGAAACGAGGGCTATCCTTGATTTCTTGTATGACGCATTCAATGTTTATGCTGTAGTTAGCTTTGGTAGTTTAAATAATTTAAGCACGAATGACGATAAAGTAACCACCGTTGTGAGTGATTTGTATAATAAAACTTTGGGGGCAAAAGACGCACCTAGAACTAATGCTGATGGAGGAGACTTCATGAGTTGGGCATACCAACATTATGGTCGTTTTAGTTTTAGTACACCAGGATGGTGGGTTCCTAAAGCCAAGCCAGATACGGCAAAGAAAGAAAAAGCATTTACCGTAGAAGATGCAACGGCTAATTATTTGAGATGGAGTGCACAGCAAGGATTAAATCATTTTACTGAATGGAAAACAGTGCAACACCCCGACTTTCCAGGACAAGTTGTTCAAGTAGGTGGTGTTGATCCCTATGTAATGATAAATCCTCCTTACAAAATGGTCAATGAAATTGCACAAAAGCATACCGATTTTTTAACTAAGTTGACTTATCTAAAACCACAAGTAGTTATACAAAAAGTAGATACACAAAAACTAAGTAATGGCTTAACAAAAATCACAATCGATGTAGCCAATACGGGTATGCTACCCACTCATAGCAAATTTGCTGACCGAAATTATTTTGTAAAACGTTTGAAAGTTGCGTTACAATTAACGGATAAGCAACAATTGATTGGTGGCCAAAAATTAGCGTTAATCAACAATATGGAGCCACATACTATGCAACAGTTTAGTTGGATTGTAAAGGGGACAGGAAGCATCACTGTTGAAACTGGTTCACCTGCAATAGGTTTAACTACTAAAGCCATCACGTTACAATAAAAAATCAATTATGAAAAAAATATATTCATTTATCATAGCAGTTTTGTTGAGTGCAAGCATGATGGCTCAGGACGCCAATCAGGTGTTTAAAGCTGCTGGAACCCCTGTAAATCCTAAGGTTCAAGCAAGTTGGAACCGCTATTATGATCACGCAGGAATAACTGCACTTTGCAAAAAAATTGCTGCCGCTTATCCGGATTTGGCTAAATTAACTTCATTGGGTAAATCTTATGCAGGGAGGGATTTATGGTGTTTAACGATTACCGATTTCAAAAAAGGGAATGAATTACAAAAGCCTGGTATGTATATAGATGGCAATATTCACTCCAATGAAATTCAAGGTGCTGAATTTGCCTTGTACACGGCTTGGTATTTAACAGAGAGTTTTGGTGATACCAAATTCATTCAAGAATTATTAGAAGACAAAGTATTCTACATTGTTCCGAGTATTAACCCAGACGGCAGAGACAGTTATATGCACCAACCCAATACGTCTAGTTCACCTAGATCAGGAGTTAAGCCTGTAGATAACGATGGGGATGGTTTGGTAAACGAAGATTGGTATGATGATTTAGATGGCGACGGGCATATTACTATGATGCGTAGAAAAAATGTAAATGGTCGTTATAAATTAGATCCACGTGACCCTAGAAATATGGTTATGGTAGGCGCAGATGAACAGGGGGATTATGAACTCCTTGGGATGGAAGGCATTGATAATGATGGCGACGGCCGTGTAAACGAAGATGGCTACGCTTTTGAATACGACCCAAATAGAGATTGGGGTTGGGGATGGCAACCAAACTATATTCAAAACGGCGCCTATAAATATCCTTTCTCTATTCCAGAAAATAGAGCAGTCATGGAGTTTGTTATGAAACACCCGAATATTGCGGCAGCGCAGTCTTACCACAATGCCGGTGGAATGATTTTAAGAGGCCCTGGCGCTTCAGCTGATGTGACTACTTACAATTCTCAAGATGTAGCCATATATGATGCGATTGCAAAAAAAGGAGAGGAGTTAATGCCTGGCTATAAATACTTAGTAGTATATAAAGATTTGTATTCTGCCTATGGCGGTGAATTGGATTGGTTCTATGCAGGAAGAGGTATTTACACCTACTCCAATGAATTGTGGACTCCGTATTTAATGTTCATGAAAGAAAGTACGAGAAGTCCTTTTGACAATAGCTCTTATAATTTTGATAAATATTTATTGTTTAAAGATGGGTTTGTTGATTGGAAAGAATATGATCATCCACAATATGGAAAAGTAGAAATTGGTGGATTTAAAAAGAACTTCGGCCGAGCACATCCGGGATTTTTATTAGAGTCAGATGCGCATAGAAATATGGCATTCAGTATTTACCATAGTTACCATACACCTAAACTATCTGTTTCAGAAGTGAAAGAAAAGGATTTAGGTGGTGGATTAACAGAAGTAACTGCTGTAATTGCCAATGAGCGTTTAATGCCTACGCACAGTAGTCAAGACATAAAGAATAAGATAGAAAGACCCGATTACATTACATTAAGCACTACTGCTAAAATTGTAGCAGGAATGATTATGACCGATAAAGATTTGAACCTTTCTAAAATTCAAGACAATAATCCAAGTACTATTGAAGTAGACAATATACCTGGATTAGGAACTGTAACGGTTAAGTGGATTGTGGAAGGAAAGGGGAAATTCACCGTAAATGTAGACAGTAAGAAAGGAGGAATAGCTACTAACGCAAAATAGCCAATGAGTAAAAGAAAATTGGTTAATATAAAAAGGCTGGCGCTATCAAAGTGCCAGCCTTTTTTTTGAATAAATTAGATTAAGAAAGTTTACTCAATGCATTTGCAATTCTTTCCCAAGCTTTTTCAATGTTAGGCATACTATTGGCAAAAGAAAAACGAACGCAATTGGGTTCACCAAATGCATCACCCATCACCGAACTAACATGGGCTGTATTCAATAAATACATACTAAAATCAGCTGCATTTTTAATGGTTTCTGAACCATTAGATTTACCAAAATAATAACTTACATCTGGGAATACATAAAAAGCACCTTCAGGTGCAAAACATTTGAAACCTGGAATAGCATTTACCAATTCTAAAGTTTTTATTCTTCTTCTAGTAAACTCTTCTGTCATTTCAATAGAAGGTTTCAAATCTCCGGTAAGCGCTGCCACAGCTGCTTTCTGAGCAATTGAACAAGTTCCACTAGTAAACTGGCCTTGTAATTTTTCACAAGCTTTTGAGATGGTTGAATTAGCGGCTATATATCCCAAGCGCCATCCGGTCATTGCAAAGCCTTTACTCAATCCATTAATAATGACTACCTGATCTTTTATGCTATCAAATTGTGCAATGCTCTCGTGTTTTCCCATGAAATTAATGTACTCATAAATCTCATCAGAAAGAATCGTTATTTCAGGGTGCTTTTCAAATACTTTTACTAAGGCAGCTAATTCATCTTTACTGTACACTGCACCTGATGGATTACAGGGTGAGGAGAACATAAACACTTTGGTCTTAGGAGTAATTGCTGCTTCTAGTTCTTCCGCTGTTGTTTTGAATTTATTTTCTACCGTAGTTCTAATTTCAACTACTTTACCTCGAGCAATTTTTACCAATTCAGAATAAGTAACCCAATAAGGGGTGGGTATAATCACTTCGTCATCCTCATCCACCAATGCTAGAATAGAATTGGCTAAACTTTGCTTGGCACCAGTAGACACTACTATATGCTCTGGCTTATAGTCTAAACCATTATCACGTTTTAATTTAGTACAAACCGCTTCTCTCAAATCTAAAAAACCGGGCACAGGAGTATAATGACTCCAGTTATCATTGATGGCTTTGATGGCGGCATCTTTAATATGTTGTGGCGTATCAAAATCAGGCTCTCCCAAACTTAGATCAATCACATCAATTCCTTGCGCGCGCAATTCACGACCTAGTTTGGCCATTTTAAGCGTTTCGGGTTCACTAAACCTGTTCAAAAGAGAAGACAATTCCATTCAGAAAAATTTAAGACGACAATTTACTTAATAATGGGCAATTTGCCCTTGCGTTGTAATTCTTGTTGATAAATAGCAATACCAAGGTCACGTAAAAATGGGAAGCCTAAAGAATCATATTCGTATGCATCATCGTTATAGATGCCATCTGTATTGCAAGAAATAACTGCACTGAGCATGAACTCTATGTTATTGTCAACATCTGTGATATACGCTACGTCTAACAGAAAGCCATAAGCATCACCCACTTTATTGTAAATTTTTACATTCGGATATAGCGTCTTTTTCTCCGAACCCTGTAATAAAAATTTACAGTAAGTATCCCAATAGTGTTCTGGGTCATAAATGGGCGACTCCGATTCACGAGGATAAATATGCATATATTTTTTTACAAAAGCATAGTCATCATCGGTTAAGTTGAACCGATTTTTCTTAGGAAATTTTTCTGGAAAAATAACCGATTGTAAAATATGGTGTAAGTCTTGCAAATAAATTCGATTCTTATTTAAAAACGAAAATGGTTCATTAATTAATTTTCCGCCCTTCATAAAACCCTTGCCCAATGACACATTGGTGGCTTCATATATTGCATTACTTTTTTGTGCTGGTTGTTCATAAATTAAATTGCCAGTGGTATCGTAAAATTTAACGGGGTTAGTAATAGCTTGCTGTTCTACTGTGCGGCTCAACTGTAATCGGTGGCGAATAATCACATCTGGATAACCTTTCTCCCTTAATTTGCGCTGAATATACTCTTGTCCTAGAAATTCATATAATCGATTAAAAGCATCGTTGTCGCTTACCAAGAATATTTGTTTGATATAATTTTCAATAGTGGGTGCCCCATCATTGGCATTGGGTTGATTATAAACGTGGTCTTGCGCAGTTGATGCACTATCAGTAATCATGATACTATTGCGAGTGAGCCCTTTGATGCCCAACTCATTAATTTTTTCTAACGCCAGAAGCGCAATAGGCATTTTTACCGTGCTTGCTGGGTAGAAATATTCTTCATTATTCAATCGATAACTATACTCTTTAAATGAAGGTTTATTCCTTTTATTACGATCAATTTGCGTATAAATAATTTGAACCCTAAAACTATCTGGGTTGCTGGTAATTCGTTTAAAGAATTGAGGATTGTTTTTTAATGCTTGATGAAGTGGATTACTAGTGGTTAGATCCAATGGCTGGGCATGGGTCATAATAGCTAAGGAACAAATTAAAATAAGAAAAAAGAGATGCTTCATTTCCCAAACTTAATGAAAATTGATAATTAACTTTACCAAATGCCACATGAAGCTATTTCCGTATTCGATATGTTTAAAATTGGAGTTGGGCCATCAAGTTCTCATACGCTAGGCCCATGGAGAGCCGCCCTTCGTTGCTTAGAAAATATAAGCAAACAGCATCCGATTGCCACAGTTAAAGCAGTCACCGTTTTGTTATACGGTTCATTGGCCAAAACAGGAAAAGGGCATGGTACTGATATTGCCGTATTAATGGGCTTAATGAAAGAAGACCCTGTCACTATTGATGTAAATAGTATCAATCCAAAAATTGCTACCATTAAAGACAAACAAACTTTATTATTGGGAGGTGAGCATGAAATTCCTTTTTCCTTTAAAGATGACTTGATTTTCTTAACCAATGAATCTTTGCCTTATCACCCCAATGGATTGAGTTTTTTAATTACCCTAAACAATGGAGAACAATTGAGTGAAACCTATTTCTCTATTGGGGGTGGATTTGTAGTCAAAGAAGGGGAGTCGGCTGCAGGAAATAAAGAAAGTGTTGAGCTTCCTTTCCCCACCAATAATGCAGCGGATATTTTACATTGGTGTAGAAAGACAGGCATGGCCATTCATGAAATGGTATTAGAAAACGAAACCAGTTGGCAATCCGAAGAATACACTAAAAAAGGGGTATTGGCCATTTGGCATGCTATGCGTGATTGCACTTATAGAGGGTGTCATTCAAAGGGAGAATTACCTGGAGGATTGCAAGTAAGAAGAAGGGCATTTGAATTGAATAAAAAGTTGATTAACAAGCAGCCTTATAATAACTATGAAGAATGGTTAGCAGCCATCAAAAATGGGGGAAATTCTTTTAATTATATTTTGGATTGGGTGAGTTGTTTTGCTTTAGCAGTTAATGAAGAAAATGCTTCTTTTGGCAGGGTAGTAACAGCCCCCACCAATGGAGCTGCTGGAGTAATCCCCGCTGTATTACAATACTATATTGCATTTTGCGAGGGAGGGAATGAAGAAAAAATCATCCAGTTTTTATTGACCGCATCAGAAATAGGTTCCATCTTTAAAAAAGGAGCAACTATTTCCGCGGCAATGGGTGGATGTCAGGCAGAAATTGGGGTATCATCTGCAATGGCAGCGGCTGCCCTAACCGAATGCATGGGCGGTACACAACAACAAGCATTGATGGCAGCTGAAATTGCCATGGAACACCATTTGGGCTTAACCTGTGACCCTATCGGGGGATTAGTGCAAATACCCTGCATTGAAAGGAATACCATGG
Source organism: Sediminibacterium sp. (assembly GCA_040403845.1). Lineage (GTDB taxonomy): Bacteria > Bacteroidota > Bacteroidia > Chitinophagales > Chitinophagaceae > Sediminibacterium. The sequence goes on along the minus strand of JBBAJU010000006.1, from coordinate 20,571 downwards.
GTGCCATTAAAGCCATTACAGCTTCACAATTGGCCTTACAAAGCACACCAGATTTTGCATTAGTTAGTTTAGACAAAGTAATCGCAACTATGTGGAATACGGCTTTAGATATGAACAGTAAATACAAGGAAACAGCTGATGGAGGCCTTGCCATTCAAGTCCCTTTGGGATTGAGTGAGTGTTGAGGAAAGGTATTGGATTTGCAAAATCAATTATGAAATAAGAATCATGAATTACCCACATTTATTTGAGCCCTTAGATTTAGGTTTTACAACTTTGAAAAACAGAATCCTGATGGGTTCTATGCATACTGGTTTAGAAGAAAGTAAGAATGGTTTTGCCAAACAAGCCGCTTATTTTGCTGAAAGAGCCAGGGGTGGGGTTGGATTGATTGTAACTGGTGGAGTAGCGCCTAATAGAGCTGGATGGACATCTCCGTTTGGGAGTAAATTATCAAATCGTTCTGAAGCAAATCAACATCGATTAATTACTGAAGCAGTGCATGCAGAAGGTGGAAAAATATGCATGCAAATTTTACATACAGGCAGGTATGGTTATCATCCAATATGCGTTGCACCATCTGCCATAAAATCTCCTATTTCTCCTTTCAAACCTTGGAAACTAAGCAGTGGTGGAATAAAGCGCACCATTAATGATTTTGTGAACTGTGCAAAATTGGCGCAGGAAGCAGGCTATGATGGGGTAGAAATTATGGGATCAGAGGGATATTTAATCAATCAGTTTATCGTTTCAAAAACCAATCAAAGAACCGATGAATGGGGAGGATCTTATGAGAATAGAATTAAATTTCCTATAGAAATTGTACGACAAACAAGAGAAGCTGTTGGCAAAAACTTCATCATCATTTATAGATTATCGATGTTGGATTTAGTGGAAGACGGTTCTAGTTGGGAAGAAGTGGAGCAGTTGGCAAAAGCCATTGAAAAAGCAGGAGCTACTATAATTAATACTGGGATAGGTTGGCATGAAGCAAGGGTTCCTACGATTGCTACGATGGTGCCAAGAGGAGGATTTAGTTGGGTTACCAAAAGATTGATGGGCAAATTATCTATTCCGTTAATTACAACCAACAGAATCAATATGCCCGATGTGGCAGAACAAATTTTAGCAGATGGACATGCCAATATGGTTTCGATGGCAAGACCATTTTTAGCTGACCCTGAATTTCCTAAAAAGGCCTTGGAAGGAAGAACTGATGAAATCAATACTTGCATTGCCTGTAACCAAGCTTGTTTAGACCATGTGTTTGAAAGAAAAACAGCCAGTTGTTTAGTGAACCCAAGAGCATGTAAAGAATTATCAACAATCGTTTTACCAGCAACAACTAAAAAGAAAATTGCTGTTGTAGGAGCAGGGCCTGCAGGGCTTTCAGCATCTGTTACTTTGGCTCAACGCGGTCATGAAGTGCATTTGTTTGAAGCGCAATCAGTAATTGGAGGTCAATTTAATATTGCCAAAGAAATCCCTGGCAAAGAAGAATTTATAGAAACATTGCGCTACTATAAAAAGCAGATGGAATTGCATAAAGTACACATTCATTTGAACAGTATTTTTAAGCAAGAGCAAGCAACTGATTTTGATGAAGTAGTTGTTTCAACAGGTGTGAGCGGAAGAACTTTAACCATTGAAGGAATAAATGATTCAAAAGTATTGACCTATACAGATGTTGTACTGCATAAAAAACCAGTAGGCAAAAAAGTGGCCATTATTGGAGCTGGCGGAATTGGTTTTGATGTTGCCGAATTTTTAACCAATGAAGAGACTAATACAATTCCAACATTTATGGAAGAATGGGGTGTAGATATGAATTATACAGTGAGAGGAGCATTACAAAAAAACCATGCAACAAAATCTCCAAGAGAAGTTTATTTATTACAACGCTCCAAAGGCAAATTGGGAGGGGGTTTAGGCAAAACTACCGGTTGGATACATCGTGCAGCCTTAAAGATGAAGAAAGTAAAAATGATTGCAGAAGTAAGTTATGAAAAAATTGATGCAGAAGGATTTCATATAAAAGTTGCAGGTGCTTCTCAAGTACTTGATGTAGACAATATTGTTATATGCGCAGGGCAGGTTTCTAATAACCAATTGTATCATTCAATAAAAGAAAACTTTACTAACGTGCATTTGATTGGTGGTGCATTAGAAGCCGGAGATCTAGATGCGAAGCGAGCAATTGAACAAGGTTATCAAATTGGAATTAGTTTATAAATAAGATGGATCCAATTTCTATTCGGCCGGATTATTATGGTGGAAAAAACATGGCAAGTCAAAAGAACTGAAGGTATGTTGTGAACTTGCCAAAAAGGTATGGGCCAAATTACACAATCCAGTTCCAGCCGGCAGTAACATGGAAGCGTATTTTACTGCTAATTACCAGAAAGCATCAGAAGATCCCTTTGTTTACGGATATATGCAGTTTAAAACAAATCATACAAGTGTATGAAGATAAATCCCTCCCAGACTTTGATACTTTTATTAAATCGCATCTAAAATAACATCACTGTAATCCTTGATTTCATTGTATAAGGTACCCCGCTCAACTGGTTGACGTCTTGCTTGTTTGATTAATTGAACCAAGTCGGCAGTACTCATGGTGGGTGTTTGTTCTTCGCTACCAGCCATTGCATAAATTTTTGTAGTATCATCAATAGTTCCATCAATATCATTCACCCCAAATGACAATGTTAGTTGGGCATTTTTTCTGCCTAACATAGGCCAATAAGCTTTTATATGGTTGAAGTTGTCTAGATACAATCGAGATACTGCATACATTTTCATGTCTTCCACAATGGTACTTTCGGCAACATTGCTCATATCATTGTCTTTGTTCCGAAATTTTAAAGGGATAAATGTATTGAAACCACCAGTTTCATCTTGTAGGCTTCTTAATCGATCCATATGATGTATTCGATGCCAATAAGATTCAATATGACCATAAAGTAGGGTAGCATTGCTGTGCATTCCTAATTCATGTGCTGCTTTGTGTATAGCCAACCAACCATCTGCATCCACTTTATCCTCACAGATTTTTTTACGGATATCAGGATGAAAAATTTCTGCACCACCTCCGGGCAAGGAATCTAATCCAGCTTCATGTGCTAAACGCATACCTTCTGGTACAGATACTTTGGCCTTTCTGAACATATAATCTAGCTCAACTGGGGTAAATGCTTTAATATGCAATTCAGGACGATGTGCTTTAATGGTTCGCAATAACTCTAAAAAGAAATCCATATTCATCTTAGGATGCACTCCACCAACAATATGCACTTCCGTAACGGGCTTACCATCGTAGCTTTTTACGATATGCATCATTTGTTCAATGCTCAATTCCCATCCCTCTTCACGATGAGCATATAATTTTGAATAGGAACAGAATGCGCAAGAAAAGACGCAAACATTGGTAGGCTCTATATGAAAGTTTCTATTGAAATAGGTTTTATGTCCGTGTTTTTGCTCTCTTACCCAATTGGCAAGGGCTCCAACATAGGAGAGGGAAGCATGTTCAAATAAAGCAATGCCTTCATCAAAACTGATGCGTTCTTTGTTCAATATTTTATATCCAATGGATTGTAAGGGTTGATTTTTCTCGGCGTCTACCAATACCTTAACTGCTGCTGTATTCATGGCTCCAAATTTTGTGCAAGTTTACGCCATTAAAACATCAGAATGCCCGCAATTGTTGCAGACAAATAAGAAGCAAGTGTTCCGCAAAGCAGTGCTTTCAATCCCAACTTAGCCAAATCGCCCCTACGAGTAGGCGCCAGCTCTCCAATACCTCCAATTTGCATACCAACACTACTGAAATTAGCAAATCCGCAAATGGCAATACTGACAATTAATAAGCCTTTTTCAGAAACAATTGGGATGGCTTTAGTAGTTAAATTATTGAATGCAACGAACTCATTAATGGTTAGTTTTTGGCCCAACAATGAAGCTGCATTTGCAATGTCTACTTGAGGAACGCCCATAGCCCAAGTCATTGGATAAAATATCTTACTGAAAATGACGTCTAAGGTAACGCCGGGTATAATTAAACCAATACAGTAGTTAATTAAAGCAATCAATGCAATAAATCCAATTAGCATAGCAATTACATTCAATGCAATTTTCATACCATCGCTGGCTCCATGAGAAATGGCATCAATAATATTGCTATATGGACTTTTTACTTCCAGCTTCACTTTGCCCATTGTTTGGGACTCTTCGGTTTCAGGGAAAACAATTTTAGAAATAACCAATGCTCCTGGAGCGGCCATTAAACTGGCAGTTAGTAAATATTCTGCTTTAGCACCCATATTGGCATACACAATCAAAATACCGCCAGCAATACAAGCTAAACTTCCACTCATACTGGCCAATAATTCACTCTTGGTCATGGTACTTAAATATGGTCGGATCATTACTTGTGCTTCAACCTGACCAACAAAAGCCGAAGCAACATTACTGAGTGCTTCGGCTCCGCTTACGCGCATGATAAAGTTCATGGCTTTGGCAATAACAGATACAATGAACTGCATTACCCCAAAATGATATAATATGGCTACCAATACACAAACCAAAATAATGGTTGCAGTAACACTGAATGCAAAAACAAATCCACCCTGACTAAAATTCTTCACTCCATCTGGAGCATTTACCATTATGCCACTATAAACAAATGCTACCCCTTCTCTTGCAAACCGTTCAATTTTTTCCATCCCATGACCCAGCAATTGAAAAAACCGAGTTACAGGAGGGACTTTTAGCACCATAACTGCAATAAAAACTTGTAGCAGTATTCCGCTAAAAACCAGTCTGTAGTTAATTCTTCGCTTGTTATTAGAAAACAAAAATGCAATGCCCAATATCAGTACAATCCCAATAATTCCTTGAAACCTTTCCATATACAATCAGTTAGTAATAGATTAGGTTTGAAAGATACGGAATCACTACATGTGTGCTTGAATTTTTTTGTCTAAAACAGATTTTGGAACAGCTCCAATTTGTTTATCTACAATTTGTCCTCCCTTTATAAATAGGATAGCAGGAATAGAAGTAATACCATAGTTCACACTCAAATTAGGATTATGATCTACGTTTACCTTTCCAACGTTTATTTTACCATCATACTCTTTAGAAAGTTCTTCAATAACTGGTCCGATTGCTCTACATGGTCCACACCATTCTGCCCAGAAATCTACCACTGTAAGTTTATCGCTGTCCAATACAGTTGATTGGAAATTTGCGTCTGTTAATTCTAATGCCATAATTTATGTTTTATAGGTTTGCTTTGATCAAATTTACAACCAAAGCTTAGGAACTGCTCATTTGACTTTTCCACGAATGTGACTAGTTTATTTTGGCTGATTATGCTGCCATCTGGGCAGATATTTCTGAATTTACCCAACCAAACCCACTTTTACATCAATATCTAAATTATTCATGAGGTACTCGGCCATGTCTTCATTCATTTGGAAGCCGCGCTCAATGGTGTACATACTTATTTTTAAGTTCTCTTTGGGCTCCATGATATTTATACGAAGCGTACTCTTACCAGGGTATGCCTTCAAATTATTTTCAATAAAATGAACCATTTCTGTAGTGACTGCAGAAGGATGCATATTAATTTCGACTGAACGGGTAAGTTGTTGTTTAACCGTTTCTAGCAAGGACATACTGCTAATTTTGAATTCAAATAAATTGGGTTGATTATACCTGTTTCTAAAATACCCATTCAATAAAATGTTCTGCCCTTTCTCTAAGTAGTCTTTGTATTTAATATAATCTTCACTCCATAACATATATTCTGTTTTTCCGCTGTAATCTTCAATTACAAAGGAACCAAAATTCTTACCTGTCTTAGTCATTCGATGTTGCACATCAGTTACCAATCCCGCAACACGATACATTTTGCCCAAACTAGAGCCCTCTACCAAAGCGTCTTTTATTTCATTAAATAAAGCAATACTAGTGATTTCGTAATGCTTTAATTCAAACTTAAAATGATCCAACGGATGCCCACTCATGAACATACCCGTGACTTCTTTCTCGTAATTCAAGAGTTCTGTTAATGTCCAATGATCACAAGGAGCTATCTTGGGTTTTGGAACATGCATAGCTCCTGGCAATTCTCCAAACAGGGTATTGGTTGTACCAGCGCTTAAACTCTGTTGCACTTGTCCGTAGTTCACAATTTTTTCTAAGCCATTGACTCTCTCCCCATCTACTGTATGAAAATATTGTGCTCGATGCAATTCAGGAAAACAGTCGAATGCACCTGAGTACACTAAACTTTCTAATGATTTTTTATTGACCGACTTTTGTAGCACTCTTTGTACAAAATCAAAAATATCCAAATAGGGTCCGTTCTTTTGACGCTCTGTGATAATAGATTCGATGGCCATTTCACCCACGCCCTTTAATCCACCCAAACCAAATCTTATTTCTCCCTTAGCATTTACTGCAAAGCCTTTGAGAGATTCATTGATATCTGGCCCAAGAACTTTTATACCCATGCGTTTACACTCTTCCATAAAGAAAGTAATCTTTTCAATATTGCCTTGGTGGTTCAATACTGCCGACATGTATTCTCCTGGATAATGTGCTTTTAAATAAGCTGTTTGATATGCCACAAAAGCATAACAGGTAGAGTGCGATTTATTAAAAGCGTATTGAGCAAATGCTTCCCAATCGGTCCAAATTTTTTCTAGTTTATCTGCTGGATGGCCCTTGGTAGTTGCACCAGAAATAAACTGTGCTTTCATTTTATCGAGTACCGATTTTTGCTTTTTACCCATTGCTTTTCGCAATACATCGGCGTCCCCTTTAGAAAAGCCTGCCAAGCTTTGACTCAACAACATTACTTGCTCTTGGTAAACTGTAATACCATAGGTATCACTTAAATATTCTTTGGTTTCTTCTATATCGTAACTGATGGCCTCTCTACCATGTTTTCGATCAATGAAATTGGGAATATATGCTATTGGCCCTGGTCTATAGAGCGCGTTCATTGCAATTAAATCATTAAAATGATCGGGCTTTAACTCGCGAAGGTATTTTTGCATACCCACACTTTCAAACTGGAATGTTCCATTGGTTTGTCCACTCTGGTATAATTGAAACGTTTTTTCATCATCCAAAGGAATGGTATCTAAATCAATGGTTACCCCATGATTTAATTTAATTAATTCTAAAGCGGTCTTTAATATCGAAAGGGTTTTCAAACCCAAAAAGTCCATTTTAATTACGCCTGCATCTTCAATAATACTTCCTTCAATTTGGGTGACCCATAAATCGGAATCTTTAGCAGTTGCTACTGGTATTAAATCGGTTAAATCTCTTGGTGCAATAATGATTCCTGCAGCGTGTATCCCAGTATTGCGCACCGATCCCTCTAGTCTCTCAGCTTCTCTTAATACTTGCGCACGAATGTCTGAACCCTTATAAATTTCCCGGAGCTTCTTCACATTGTCTATATCTTCTTGCTGATACCCTTCTTTTTCTTCCAACGACTTAAGGCCTTCTTTTATAGTAAGCGGGGCTTTTAGCACTCTTCCTAATTCTGTTCCAGGTTTATCGGGTACCAACTTGGCCAGCATATTGCTTTCTGCCAATGGCAAATCCAATACTCGAGCAACGTCTTTAATACTCATTTTAGCAGCCATAGTGCCATAAGTAACAATCTGCGCAACCTGACTCTTACCGTATTTTTGCACCACATAATCAATTACTTTCTGGCGGCCTTCGTCGTCAAAATCTGTATCAATATCGGGCATGCTCTTACGATCCGGATTTAGGAAACGCTCGAATAGCAAATTGTATTTTATAGGATCAATATTGGTAATTCCAATACAGAATGCAACAACCGAACCAGCTGCAGATCCACGGCCTGGGCCAATAAACACCCCCATATCTCTACCAGCTTTAATGAAGTCACTTACAATTAAGAAGTATCCAGCAAAACCCATGGTTTTGATAGTAAACAATTCAAAGTCTATCCTTTCCTGAACTTCAGGCGTTATTTCATTGTAACGTTGTTTTGCTCCTTCATAAGTTAAATGTTTTAGCAATTCCCACTGATTTAAATTGGCATCTGCATGTATTTGAAATTCTTTGGGAATGGGGAAAGCGGGGAGGAGTATATCTTTCTTTAAATTCAGTACTTCAACTTTGTCTACAATTCGGTTTGTATTATCCAAAGACTCTGGCAAATCATGAAATAGCTTGGCCATTTCGTCTTGCGTCTTAAAATAAAATTGATCGTTAGGGAATTTAAAGCGACGATTCTTGATTTGTACTTCATCGTTTACAAAGTCGTCAAATCCTGGGGTGCTTTGTTTTTCACCGGTGTTAATACATAATAAAATATCATGCGCATTGGCATCATCTTGGTCTACATAATGACTGTCATTGGTTGCAATGACGGGCACATTGTATTTTTTGGAAAACTTGAGTAGGGTATTATTGATTACTTCCTGCTCCTTAATATTATGCCTTTGAATTTCAATATAATAGTCTTCTCCAAATAAATCTAACCACCATTTAAATTCTTGTTCCGCTTTTTCTTCGCCATGGTTTAAAATAGTTTGCGGTACGTAAGCTCCAATGCAACAAGTAGTAGCTATTAATCCTTCATGGTATTGTTCTATCAATGCTTTATCAATTCTAGGATATTTACTATACATTCCTTCGATGTATCCGAGAGAGGTAAGTTTTACAAGATTTTGATACCCAATTGCATTTTTAGCCAACAATACTTGATGAAATCGATTGTCTTTTGAATCTTTTGTAAATGTTTTAATATGTCGATCCTTTACCACATAAAACTCACAACCTACAATGGGCTTTACCACTGGTTCTAAAATATCTTTCCCGTTAGCATCTTTGCCAACTACTTTAGTATTTTTCCAAGCTTGACTTACAAAATCGAAAGCCCCAAACATATTACCATGATCGGTAATTGCCAAAGCGGGCATATTATTGGCAGCAGCTTTTTTATACAGCTCATCTATAGGAGCTGCTCCATCTAAAAGAGAATATTGTGTGTGTACATGTAAATGAGAAAACTGCGACATAATTTAGTAATAATAATCAAAGTTCGGTCATTGTACAGCCATTGCAAAGCTGCAATTTTCCACATTAGCATAAAGGCGTTAAATTGCAGGCCGTATGAAATGTAAATCATATATCTATTTTTTTTTATTACTCTTTGTGATAAGTAGTTGCAATACGGTTAGAAAGATTGTTAATAAAGACCAATCGGCTAAAAAACCAGTAACAAAAGTATATTCAAACGAAAAAAGAACTTTCATTAATGGGATTGAAGTAACACTAGGCACGGTCACTACTACCAAACACAAAACCACTAGTACTGCCACTACTGTCAATAAAAAGTGGAATAATAGTAGTGGCAATCCTCCTTCTAAAGCAGAGCTTGAAAAAGCCAATTGGTTACAGATCAAATATGCAATCGTAATGGATTTTCCAGCAGAGGAATTAACCAATATTCCCTTATTAGAATTAATGGATAAATGGTGGGGGACCCGTTATTGCATTGGCGGTAGTACGATGAACTGTATTGACTGTTCAGCTTTTACACAAGTAATTATGAAAGAAATTTACAATATTCAATTGCCACGCACTTCGCAAGAGCAATTTAATATGATGCAACCCATTGCTATTAATGAATTACAAGAAGGCGATTTGGTTTTCTTCAATACCGGTGGGAAAGGAATCTCACATGTGGGTATTTATATTCAAAATAATAAATTTCTTCATGCGTCTACTTCACAAGGAGTCACTATTACCGACCTAAGCGATAAATATTGGAGTCCCAAGTTTAGGGGTGGAGGAAGGATGCGTTAACTATTTTTTGAAACGTTGCATAAAATTATTGTACAACTGCCCTGCATCGGGGGTTAGCTTTAATTTAAATATTGCCACTATCATTAACCCTGAAAATAATACACTCCGCAACACTATACCAGCCCAACCGTGCATATCTTGAAAAACAAAAAAGCTAATACCAAATGCGCCTACTGCAACACCCAGGGCTAATATTGTTTTCACATCAAATGGTTGCATTTTAAATTTTCTGCGCAAGAATTCAAAACGGATAAAATTGTATAAACTATATGCAAACAATTCAGCAAAAGCAGATCCGATTATACCATAATGCATGATTAAATAATAGGTCAACGGTAATCTAAACGCTAGTAAAATCACGCCACTAATAAAGTCGAACCGCCAATAAGTAGAAGTATTAATGACCATTGCATTCAACCCTGTTCCTGCATCTATGATTCTTACCATACCTAAAATAAATATAGTACCTAAACCAGCTTCGTATTCTTTTTGAATATGCAAAACACGCATCCCATCGGCCACGTTCAACCAAAGATTTCCAAAAATAAACAAAGCCATAAGCAATAAATTAATGCAAGACCGCTTATAAATTCGCTTGATTTCATTGAGGTCTTTATCTTTCCAAGCTCTGGATAAAACCCCAGCTGAAATGGCTTGGATACTTCGTTGTGGCACTTGAATTAAATTGGCAGCATACTGAGCTAAACCAAATACCCCAACAACCGCTAAGCCTTGAAACTTTGCAATAATAAAACTGTCAATAGTAGCAGCAATTGAGGCAATTACAGTTCCACTATAAATGAGCATTTGCATACCCAACATTTTCTTCCAAAACTTTTTTGTAACCCTACTGATCGTTGTTGGAAAATGTAATTGATTTGTTGAGAATAGATAAGTGAGAAGAATTACAAAAATTAACAGGTATAAAAATGCAAAAAAGAAAATAAATGACTCAAACGGAATAATTTTAAAATAATACAATGCAATTAATACGCTAGTAAAAATTCTTAGCCCAGTTTCTTTTAAAAAATTGGAGAACACGGTTTGTTGAAGTGCCCAGCAAAAGCCTTCGAGAACCGAGAAGAAAAGCATCCCTAATGCAAAAGGAAACATTAAATAATAATAGTCTACAATTAATTTAGACTTTTCATAAAACTGTGCTTCAAAAACAGGCCTAAAATACCATCCAGCTAATAAAACCAATATGAACCCAATTAGTGCGGCAAGCATGCCCCAGGTCATTAAATCAATTTTATACTTCTCTAAATTGTCTTTATAATATGGATAGAATTTGTATATAACCGGTATAACTCCCAATGCACCAAAAGCATACATATTTTGAGCGAAATCAAAGAAAATTCGGGTTAAGGCAAATTGCTCCAGCGTAAACGATCCATCTTTTGTATAAATGTACATATTGATGGCTCCTATAAAGAATCCAATATAAACTAGTAAACTCGAGATAATTGTTTGCTTTCGAATGGTACCCATGCGCACTAATTCATTTTAATCTGTACTTCTTTTCTACCGTTCATGTTGATGTAAAAATAGTTTTTTACATTTTCTAAATTCAAATTATCTATTTGAAATGGAGTTAACTGAATGGTTTGCCATTGATTTACTTTTGGTTTCAATACTAAAATTTCTTTGCCTACTTTAATTTGTAAAGGAAGGTAAAAATCTTTAACAGCATTTGAATAACGGTACTTCAACGTCTTGCCATCCATCGACGATATGTAGTCAAAAGAGGGGACTTGAGTGGTTGTTAAATATTGCGTAAAAATTCCCTTTACTGAATAGCCTGCATACAAAGAGATTTCTTTTTCTATCATTGGAGTGGTAACAATTTGATGATAGAATTTTTTATTCAAGTGTCGTAACAGCTGTCTGAATTTTTCATCATTATTCATACTCATTCGAATGCTATGCAACATTGCTGAAGCCTTGGGATACATATCTCCACTACCAGTGTTATGGACATTATATATGCCCAAAATAGGCTTATCATTACGGATATTTTTTCTAGCGCCTTTATTGTATGCTGAACCTGCTTCTTTTCCACTTAGCCATTCAGTAAATAATGTTTCAGAATAATTGGTAAAGCCCTCATGAATCCACATATCGGCAATATCCTTAGAAGTAATATTATTACCAAACCATTCATGCCCACTTTCATGAACAATTATAAAATCCCATTTTAATCCCCAACCGGTTCCAGATAAGTCTCTTCCTAAATAGCCATTCATATATTTGTTTCCATAGGCTACATTACTTTGGTGTTCCATGCCCAAATAGGGAACTTCCACCAATTTAAATCCATCTTGGTAAAAAGGATATTTTCCAAACCAATATTCAAAACATTTTAACATTGGCTTTACTTGTGCAAACTGCCTTTCTGCTCCTTCCTTATTCTGGGGTAATACATAATAATTCAAACTGAGTTTTCCCGCTTCCCCTTCAAACTCATCTTTTATATGAATATATTTTCCAATATTCATACTTACACTATAGTTATTGATAGGTTCTTTAACCTGCCATACCCAAGTTTTAGTAGCATCCCCGTGTTGAATGGTATTAATCAATCTTCCGTTTGAAACATTCATTAAACTATCTGGCACCCTTACAGAAATGGTCACGCCTTTTTCTGGTTCATCATATTGATGGTCTTTACAGGGCCACCACACACTGGCTCCTAAACCCTGGCAAGAAGTTGCTACGAATGGGTTACCCAACTCGTCTTTTGTCCAACTAATACCGCCATCCCAAGGAGCCCTTATTGCTTCCCTAGGAACTCCATGATAATAAATCTGCACCAATCCCTCCGTATTGGCCTTTATATTAAATGGCATATTAATCATTGCCACATTTGCTTCTCTGGTAAAATTAAGTGCCTGACGTTTTATACCTATATAAAAAACGCTATCGATCATTAAAGGCTGTTGCAAATCAATTTGCATCCGTTTGCCTTGTTTGATTATTTTAAATTGGATTTTTACAGACCCTTCAATGGTTTTATCAACCAAGTTAGGGCGCACCTGAATATCATAGTGTTGTAAATTCCACCAGGCTCTCTCTGGGGTAATGGATCCCCTTAACGTATCGGCCTTAGTCAAATGAGGTTTGTTAGATTTTTGAGCCATTATACCAATGGGAATCAAAAGGATCAAACATATTTTTAGCAAAGGGTTTCTATTCATTTGCTAAATGTAGCATATTCAGAAAAGAATCTTTACTGCTTCTTCAATTTGTCTTTAAAGACTTTTTGAAATTTTTCTAATTTAGGGGCAATAACGAATCTACAATACCCTTGATTTTGGTTATTATTATAATAATTCTGATGATAATTTTCTGCTGGGTAAAAATTCTTGAATGGTTCAATAATCGTTACAATTGGCTTAGACCAAGCCCCACTCTTATCCAATTCAGCCTTGTATTTCTCTGCTTTTAGTTTTTGTTCGGCATTATGAAAATAAATAGCAGATCGATATTGTGGTCCTATATCATTCCCTTGTTGATCTATGGTTGTAGGGTCATGCGTTTTCCAAAAGACTTCTAAAAGCTCATCATAGCTAATTTCATTTGGATCAAATACAATTCTAGCCAACTCAATATGTCCGGTATTTTTGTCACAAACTTGCTCATAAGTTGGATTTTCTACAAAACCGCCCCCATATCCACTGATCACTTCTTTAACACCTTTTAAACGTTGAAAAAATGCCTCTGTACACCAGAAACACCCTTCTCCAAATGTTGCAGTATCTATATTGGTATTCATCATTTTAGGGTTAATTTGATTGCTAATCATTGGTTTGCTTGAATCTTCCGCAGCAGCACAGGAAAACAAAAAAATTGAAAAGGCAAATGCAATTGAATAATATTTTTTCATTATATAATTGTTGGCATTCAAATTATATTACAAACCGATTGTTATTTTTGTTGAAAAAATAAGTTTTTAAGCACTAATTGCTTCATTTCTTAGTATATATAGATTAAAAAATGATCATTTGAGCAATATTTGTGATACATTAATCTCTATGAGCTTTCTATCCCAATTCTAGAAGTATATGTCTCTTCGATTAGAGTCACTGCTTCTGGCAATGCCGTTGCTGCTTTTCTTTGCTTTATATCATTTCTATGATGCGCTCAGCATTGATCCTTATTTTGGAGTTTCGGTTCCTTTTATCCTTAGCATTAATATCCACATTTTTCATATTCCAATTTTCTTCATCCCATATCTAATAAACCGCTTTATGAGAAATCTAGGCAAGGGGCATATTTTAGTGAACATCCTTCACGTTGGATTATCAATATTTCTCTTAATTGCATTAAATGTTTACCTACCAAGTAATTCAAGAAGCATCCCCAAAAAGAAGCGAATCCGTATTTGATGTGCCCGCTAGTAAACTATGGATGGAAGCTACAATGGCTACCTATATCATTTTGGGTGCACAAGTACTTATGCAAATTGCTTTTGTCTATTATTCTATCAATGTAATGTTTCCCTCTAAACAAAACCAGCCAGTTCCGAGTTATTCCTACTAATTAATGGGCACATTGTAACTTTGCCCTCTGAAACTGGCTTTTATGATGCGATTATATCCTGAATCGGCTTTAACACAATTAGAATTTGACAAGATAAAAGAATTGTTGGCAGCCCTATGCAATACCGATTATTCTAAAAACAAAGCCAGTCAATTGCGCATTCACACCCGAAAAGATTTCATAGACAGAGAGCTAAGACAGGCTTACGAGTACAAACTAATTCTTTTACAACAACAATATTTTCCTTCCGACTTTACAGCTAATATTAGTAAAGACATCAAATTATTGTCTATACCAGGTGCATTATTGGTGGGAGAACAATGGATGATGATCAAAAAACTAACAGAAAATATGGGAACCATTTTTCGTTGGTTTGATAATGAACGCAGAATGGCTTTTCCGGCACTAACGCAGGTTTTAAGCGATAGCTATTACGAAAAATTTATTGTAGAACTCATTAATGAAGTATTAGACGATTCAGGAGTAGTGCTAGATAATGCATCCCCTGAATTACAAAAAATTCGGATGAGCCTTTATAAAAAAAGAAATGAGCTTAGACGGGTTTTTGAAAAAATGGTTCAAAAGATGGCCAAAGCAGGATATACTGCAGACATTGACGAAAGTTTTAGCAACGGAAGAAGGGTAGTAGCCGTTTTCTCCGAATATAAAAGACAAGTAAAAGGAATTTTACACGGGGAGAGCGATAGTCGTAAAACTGCATTTATAGAACCAGAAGAAACAATAGAACTGAATAACGATGTATTTGCTTTAGAAAACGAGGAAATCAAAGAAGTACAAAAAATACTGCGTGCACTAACTGCTAGATTATCGGTATATGCTCCACTGTTGCAACAATATATTCACATTATTGGGGAATATGATTTTATACGATCCAAAGCAAAGCTGGCCATTAATATGAATGCACAATTACCCAATGTAATTGACAAAGCAGTAGTACAATTGATTGATGCCTATCACCCTTTACTATACTTGTATAACAAAGAGTCAGGTAAAAAAACGATCCCTGTTTCTATTCATTTAGACGATAAAAATAGAATACTCGTAATTAGTGGGCCAAATGCTGGTGGTAAAACAGTGACCATGAAAACCATTGGGCTTAATCAAATGATGTTACAAAGTGGGCTATTAGTTCCAGTACATCCAGATTCGCAAATGGGGATTTTTAAGCAACTATATATACATATTGGCGATACCCAAAGTTTACAATTTGAATTAAGTACATACTCTAGCCATTTAATGCATATGAAGCATTTCATGGAAAACGCGAATGGTAAAACGCTTTTCTTTATTGATGAATTAGGATCTGGCTCGGATCCTAATTTAGGAGGCGCTTTTGCTGAAGTTATCATGGAAGAACTAGGTCGTAAGCATTCATTTGGTGTGGTTACTACGCACTATCTGAACTTAAAAGTAATGGCAAACCATACACAGGGAATTTTAAACGGCGCTATGCAGTTTGACGAAGTTAATCTTCAGCCAATGTATAAATTAATCATAGGAAAGCCTGGTAGCTCTTATACATTTGCTATTGCAGAAAGAATTGGATTACCCAAACACTTGATTAGTAGAGCTAGAAAATTAGTTGAAGAGGATCATTTTAAATTAGATAGATTACTGAATAGGACTGAGCAAGACTTGCAACATTTAGAAAAAGAAAAGAAGGAACTCAATCGATTGATGAAAGAAAATGAACGATTGAAAAAAGAAATGGAGCTGGTGATGAATAAGGAGCGCCATTTGCAACAAGTAGAATTACTTAAAAACCAGAATAAAATTACAGAAGAGCGCTTGCAGTATTTAAAAGATATGGAGCGCAAACTAAAGCAGGTTGTGCTTGATTGGAAAAAGTCAGAGAATAAAAATGAAGTGGTAAAGAACTTACAAAATTTGTTATTCAAACAAAAAGAGACCATTGTAGTAAATAAATTAGCCAAAAAAGTAGACAAAAAATATAAGGAGTTGAATACCCTGGTAGGAATAGGTACATTGGTTAAATTAAAAAAGAATTACCAGGTAGGTGAAGTAAAAGAAATCCGTGGAAAGCGAGCAATTGTTCAGATTGGAGCCTTACCTATTAATGTTGAATTGTCCGATTTAATACCCGTTGAGAAATTACCCGAACCAGCTAGCTGATAGTAAAAAGGATTCTGTATTTTACAGACTGAAGTTTTAAATGTGAGATATTTTTTCTTTTTTTTATTGTTATCCGTTTTATCTAGTGCGCAATCTCAACTTTGTACCGGCACACTTGGCGACCCTGTGGTGAATATTACATTCGGAAATAAAAATACCACTGCTGGACCTTTAAGACCAGGGATTACCAATTTAGGATATGTTACAGGATGTCCCATAGATGGGAATTACTCCATTACCAATGCCGCATTTGGTTGTTGGGGCAGCAGTTGGCATGATATTACCAAAGACCATACTGGAGACGATGAAGGAAGATTCATGTTGGTGAATGCAACCAATGCACCCAGTGTATTTTATGTTGAAACCATCACCGGACTTTGCGGTAATACTACTTATGAATTTGGGGCATGGGTAGCTAATGTATTAAAGCCCTCCAGTTGTAATGGAACGGGCACGAAGCCTAATCTAACTTTTACCATTGAAACAACCAATGGAGTAGTTCTGGCAACTTACAATACGGGTAATATTATAGAAGATGCCCAATTAACTTTTAAACAGTATGGTTTCTCATTTAAGCCACCTATAACCGCTTCATCTGTTGTACTCAAAATCACCAACAATGCTGGAACTGGTTGTGGAAATGATTTGGCGATTGATGATATTACCTTTAGACCATGTGGTCCATCAATGAGTGCCAGTATTAATGGTGTACTCGGATTTTCAAATAGTAGCTGCTTTGATAGCCAATCCAATCTTCTTTTAACTATGACTATTGGTTCAGGCTATATCAATCCAAGCTATCAATGGCAAATCAGTACTAATTTGGGAGCTACTTGGTCAGATATCACTGGTGCCAATAGCACAAGCTATAATAGAATACCTAGTGTGGTAGGAAGATTTCAATATCGACTACTCGCTAGTGAATCCATCTACGCGGGAGTAGCAGCTTGTAAAACCGCATCCCTACCTATCACTATTCAAATTAATAATAGCGCACCAAGAATTGGCAACCAAACAATCAATCAATGTATTGGAGGCAAAGTTGATTTAATAAGTGCATCCGGACCTGGGGGGAGTCTTACTTATCAATGGAATGGGCCAAATGGATTTTCCTCCAATGTAAGAAATCCAACGATACCCAGTATCCGCACTGGAGATTCGGGAACTTATATTGTCAAAGCAATAACCACAGAAGGATGCTCTGCAAGCGATACAATATTGGTGAAAACCTTCAAAGCAATCAATGGATCGTATAATGGAAACAATATGATTTGCTTGGGAGATAGTTTGTTTTTAAATGCTGTTGGAAGTAATCAATTTGAATGGTATAATAATACAAGAGCAATATTGAGCACGAGTAATTCATTAAGAGCGAAGCCATCAGATACAACCCAGTATCAATTAATATTTAGAGATAATATGGGTTGTTTTGATTCAATTAATATTCCAGTTTTTGTAATTAAACCTCCAAAAGTTGATGCGGGTCCTAATAGGAACATCTTGATTGGGAGCAATACCACTTTATTGGGGAGTATAAGCGGCCAAAGCAGTGGATTTACTTGGTTTCCTGTATTCAATATGCAAAATCCAAACAGTTTAACCCCTATAGTCAATCCAATTATTAATACGACCTATTCTTTAATGGCTTATGGTATTAATGGATGTGCAATTTCACAAGATACAGTTCAGGTCAGGGTATTTGTCAGTTTAAATACCCCCAATTCCTTCTCGCCTAATGGAGATGGCATTCATGATATTTGGCTGGTCGGAGGACTAGAAACCTACCCTAATTCGGAGTTAACGATTTTTAATCGCGCTGGTCAAATCATGTACCAATCAAAGCCTTATTTTGAAGGTTGGGATGGTAAATTCCAAGGTAAAGATTTGCCCATTGGTGTTTATTATTATATCATCAATAGAGGAAATGGGGAACCCTTATTGTCGGGAAGTATTTATTTAATTAGATAAGTTATGATTTTAGATTCCATTGATTGTTTACCAGCATATATCAACCTGCATCCAAGATTTGCTAAAGCCTTTGAATGCATTAAAGCGGCCAATTATACAGATTTACAAACTGGTGAAGTTAAATGGGATGGAGAAGATATTCGAGCTATTGTAATCCATGATCAATTGGTAAATGAAAAAGATTCTACCGATTATTTTGAATGCCATAATACGTATATAGATATTCAAATTGTGTATGAAGGAGTGGAGCGAGTAGGATGGAAGTCTCGTTCTAATTGTTTGATGCCTCGGGATGAATACAATGCAGAAAAAGATGTACTCTTTTATGAAGACTCACCTGAACTATTTTTTGAATTAAAGCCAAGCCATTTCGCAATCTATTTTCCTGATGATGTGCATGCCCCAATGATTGGAGAAGGGACAATTAAAAAAATGGTTGTTAAAGTAAGGGTATAATAACAAATGCTTATGAAATATCCTATTCTCATAGTTTTATTGACCAAATTCGTTTAATCAATTAAGGCTCAACGCCCTAATATTGTATTGATTATTTCTGATGACCATTCTTATCAAACAATTAGTGCTTACGGCAGCAAGTTCATGCAAACCCCCAATATTGATCGCATCGCAAAAGAAGGAATTCGTTTTGATAAAGCCTATGTTACGAATAGTATTTGTGGTCCCAGCAGAGCTGTTATTTTAACAGGTAAATACAGTCATAAAAACGGATTCAAAGACAACGCCAATTCAAGTTTTGATGGAACACAAAATACTTTCATTAAAGCGTTAACCAAAACGGGTTATCAAACTGCATGAATAGGTAAATGGCATTTGCAATCAAACCCTCAAGGATTTTCTTTTTGGCAAGTGTTACCTGGTCAAGGCAGTTATTACAACCCAGATTTTTTAATGATGAATGGAGAAAGAAAAAGGGTAGAGGGGTACGTGTCCGATATAGTAGAAGATGCAGCTGAAAAGTGGTTGAGCCAAAGAGATACCAGTCAACCTTTTTGCTTAGTTATTGGACATAAAAATACACATCGTACTTGGATGCCAGACATCAAGGATTTACGTTTGTTTAATCAATCTACATTTCCTATTCCGGCTAACTTTTACGACAGTTACGAAACTAGAGCGGCTGCTGCTGTTCAAGACATGACGATCAACAAAACAATGCAATTGGGTTATGCTTTGAAAATGTTTGATAGTAAAGAAGAAGAAGATAAAGAGTTTTCTATCAAACGAATGACTTCAGCGCAAAGGCAAGCATACATGGCTTTTTACGATTCGATTAACGCTGATTTAAAATCAAAAAAATTAGGCGAAAAAGCCTTGGTTGAATGGAAATACCAGCGCTATATGCAAGATTATTTAGCTACTGCGGCTTCTTTAGATAGAAATATTGGCCGTACGTTGGATTATTTGGACAAGCATCAGTTGTCTAAAAATACCATTGTGATTTATGTAAGCGACCAAGGCTTTTACATGGGTGAACATGGTTGGTTCGATAAAAGATTTATGTATGAAGAATCTTTTAGAACACCCATGGTCATGCGATATCCCGGTGTTATAAAATCGGGAACGATAAACAACCAAATGATTATGAACTTAGACCTTGGGCCTACATTACTAGACGCTGCAGGTATTAAAGCACCAAATGATATGTAGGGTAAATCATTTTTGCCTCTAGTGAAAGGCAGTTCCAAAAAGGGAAGAAATGCCATGTATTATCACTATTATGAAAATGGGGAACATGCCGTATCGCCTCATTTTGGTATTAGTACGGGGCGTTATAAATTAATTCGGTTTTATACCCGTGTTAATAGTTGGGAATTATTTGATTTAGCGAAAGACCCAAGCGAAATGAAAAATATTTATGGGTCAAAGGGGTATGAGAAAATTACTACTGAATTAAAAAAGCAATTAGCTCAGTTGATTGATCAGTATGAGGATATGGAAGCCAGTAAGTTAATGGAATTAGAGGATTAGCTTCGCTGATCCTTCGGTGGGATTAGCTTCGCCTCACCTTCGGTGGGA
>JBBAJU010000005.1:51215-108120 GCA_040403845.1 Sediminibacterium sp. | reverse complement strand
GTAAAAACCAAACCAACAAAAAGATTTTTATATTCAGTAAGAATTATTATTTCTTAGCTCCACCAAAACTGTAGCCAAGAGATAAATTCAATAAATTATTTCTCCAAGTTTGATTAGGAACATTTGACAAATTGGTCAATCCTGCTAAATAATTTGCACTAACGAATAAACCATTCTTGAATTCATATCCTGTCAAGAAATTCAAGCCTAAATCCATTCTTTTAATCTGACCAGGATCTTTACCAAATTCAAAATCGAAATTCTCACTTGGATCGTCATGTGCTCTTAATCCTCCAGACAAATTGAATCCAAGGTTTGGACCACCACCAATAAAAAATCCATTGTTTGAACGATACAAGGCATTTACTGGAATATCTAATACATTAAATCGTAAATTATCTGAGTGCCCATCATGTGCAAGTGCAACGCCTTTCCTATTGTAATTAAGTTGGGGCTGTAATGAGAAATTTTTTCCTAATGAAAATTCAGCAAATGCCCCAAAGCCAATACCTGAAAGTGTTTTACCATCTTCTTTAATTTCAGGGTCATTTGAAGACACATTTCCTGCATTGTAACCTAATTTGATACCATACTTAGTTTGAGCAGATATCATTCCTCCACTCACAACCATCACAACAATTAATAGTAGTTTTTTCATGTTTTTCAGTTTATGAAACAAAACTACTTTAAATGAATCAATGTTGCAAATAAAATGCAATAATATTGCAATTTATTTGCAGCATTATTGCAATCTGATTGGAATCCTTAAATCGATATCGCTATGGCCAACATTAGGTGAATCATTGGGGCCTTTAATACCAGCTGGCTTATGCATGACTTTGAATTGGAGACTTCCTGTTGCTGCAGCCCCTACAACCCAAGTAGAGTTTAATCCTACCGGATAATTATTTCTGTCTTTATCATTCTTGGTAATCGTGAGGGTAACACCTGTAGGTATAAAAAATAATTCGTGCGAACTGGCCTGGTTAGTAATGGTAGACGTGATGTCTTTTTCAACCCCATTCACCAAATTAATCGTTTTCACATCTAATGTATAAGTAGCTCCAGCTACCAACTTAATGGTGTCGATTCTACTTGGTGGATTACCTCCATCGCCATCAGGATCTTCCATTATAAACGACCTTGCCGCTGAACCAGTGCTATTGAATATAAACTCAATCTTATTAATTGACTCATGTTCATTCTCATCTGCAGGTGTAGCTGTTTTTTTACACCCTACCATTCCACTCAAAATCAACACTGCTAAAAGTACTTTTTTCATTTTATAAAGGAATTTTAACCCTCAAAACCAATGACCGTCCCACTTCATCATTAAAATACCTGAATCGATTCATGTAGTCTCTGTATTGGGTATTTAAGGAATTTAATACACTTAACCCAAAGGTAGTACTTTTCTTATAAATCTGTAACGTTGTTGCAAATTCTATATTTAATAAATTATAGGCAGGTGGTGGTGGCAAATAGTCGATAAATCCCGCTGAAATACGTTTTTGTTGCATTACCTGTATCCATTTGAGTTGCACATAGCTATTACTCATCTTTCGGTTAATGAAATTGTATGTTAAATCGTATTCAAAACGGTTGGCTGGCATTTGTAATAACCAGTCTTGTTTTACCCGGTCTCTTGCAAATAAAATAGCCGCTTTAATCCCCCCGGAAAAATGCTTATTAAATATTTTTTGTACGCTTATATCGGTGCCTGCTAAAAGTGCATTTGTTTGTATATACCTGAATGTAGGATATGCTCCGCGCAGGGTTAAAGTAGGCGGTACGGATGGAACTAAATTGATAAAATCATCTATCAAATTGTAATACACACTTACATCTATATTCCAACTGCTATCGGGCTCGTATTTTAATTGTGCTGAAAAATTATAGGCCTTTTCACTCTTTAAAGTTGAATCTCCTATTTCAAAACTTGCGCTTCCATGATGCAAACCATTTACAAATAATTCATTGACCTGAGGCGCTCTCCAAGCCATAGCGGCATTAAATAGAATACGTAAATCTTGATTAATCTTGTAAGTAGCACCTAGTGATGCAGATATATTATTGAAGTTTTGTTCTAAGCTTCTGATTTGATTATTCTGATTTCTAAATGTAGTAAGTGTTTTATAATCATAGCGCAGACCTGCTTCAATAAACCATGGTTGTATATTCCATTTTTTGATTGCATAGGCCGATAAATTGGTCGACTTAAAATTCGGTATGAAGAACCGGCTTCCACTCCACACATTCTCTTGTAATATACCAGTCATACCGAATTGTAATTGACTAGGCTTACCCTCATTTTGCTCCACTGATACATCTAACATGGTGGTACCAATATTTAAATCTAGCTCTGGACGATTAGTGATAATGGCGCGGTCATATTCTTGTCTTATATTTTCTTGTCTTGATAAAACAACATTTAATTTATACCAATCTGTTAATTTATAGATGGTTTTAGACTTCAATAAAAAATGACTCACTTCTTGTCGAGGCCTTCCAATTTCGTAAGAGAAGCGATCAATATTTTGAATGGGTTTATCGCTTTGTATTGCTGTTTGCAAATCAGTTAAATTACCAATATGCGATCCAGTAAATATGCCAAGGTCTGTATTAAATGCGGAAAAGAATAACTCGGTTGTCCATCTTGGTTTTCTATAAATAACTGATGCAGCGTAGTTGAATTCTTTCACACCAGTATTCCATAACCAGTAATTGGGTGTTTGGCTGTTGCCTCCTCGTTTATACGTTGCTTGTAATCGCCAACTCAATGAGGGTATTTTTTTTACATTTTGCTCAACCATTCCATTGATTACATACATACGATTATTTGCAAAATAAGCAGTGTTCAACTCGCCATTGGTACCTGGTGTTTCTGGTAATGCTCTGGGCTCCACTAACACTGCACCTCCAATGGCATCACTGCCGTACTTTAATGCACCAGCTCCTTTTAATACAATAAATTTATCTGCTGTAAATGGATCAATCTCTGGTGCGTGTTCACTTCCCCATTGTTGCCCCTCTTGTCTAATACCATTATTAAGGATTAGAATACGCTGACTATGCAATCCATGTATCACAGGTTTAAAAATGGTACTACCAGTTTGTAATACCGTTACACCATTCACACGCTGCAGCACTTCACCTAATGTTTGTCCGCGCGTTTGATTGATGTCTTTTTCACTGATGGTTTGCTTAATGGTATTTTGATAAGCGTCTCGCTTAGCGTTCACCACTACTTCATTTAAACTTGCTTCCTCATTATTAATACTAAAGTTAAGGGTGAATGTACCCTCTAATGATATACTCCTTTGTTGTATTAATACTGTTTTGTTATATACTTCAACAGTATATTGTCCTCTGCATAATGAAGTAATGCTATAATTGCCTATACTATCTGTAATGGTGGTAAAGTTGCCCGGTTTTACTAGTATGGTTAAACCTGCTTTCCCTTTGTTGGTGTTTGGGTTACTAATAATCCCCTTGATGGTATATCTGCAGTTCTGGGCTATCAGTTGACTGTTCAATAAAACTGTCAGTAAAAAAAATGTCAACCAATATGACCAAAACTTTTTGTGCATAATCCATCGATGAGTCAAGTGTACAAAGTTGAACTATTTTACCAATATTTACATCAATGTTGCAAAAAATTGCGAAAGCCACGATCTATTTCACTTTCAGCATTGGCCTAACCTGTTGTACAGCCATATTTTGAAAGCGTGCATAGTATACTCCCGTTGGTAAAAATCCACTATTGAAGGTAAGGGTATATGTACCTGCAGCATATTCTTTATCTGTCAATACTGCTAATACTCTTCCTGAAGTGTCAATAATTTGTACCAAAGTATGGCCTCCACCTGTTTTGAATGTGATAACAGTACTAGCCGTAAATGGATTCGGATAATTGCTGATCAACTGTTCTGTGGCCAATGGCTGCGGACGCTTGCAAACAGCCCCACTAACCAACGGTAAGTTCTGAAAATTCTTTAGCATAATTTGCTGTAAATCGGCTTCATCTACACATAACCAATTACTTAACAAAGTTGAATACACCGACCTAAAATCGTATTGAAAGGGCACATTGTCTCCTACTCCTACACTTGATCCAAAATTGGGTGTGTTACCGGTAACACCTCCAATTACTTGTTTACCAAAAACCAATACTGGTGCGGCTGCGCCGTGATCGGTACCGCTACTTCCATTGCTCTTGATGCGTCTTCCAAACTCAGAGAACGTCATTCCTACTACTTTATCATCTATTCCTAAAAAGGCTAAATCATTTTGAAATGCTTTAATTGCATCGCTTACCCTTCCCAATAAAGTAGCATGCGTTCCTGTTGTAGTATCGCTCGCATTCACTTGAGTTGCATGAGTATCAAAGCCTCCAATACTAACCATATATACTCTGGTTTTCAAACCTCCTTTAATTAATCTGGAAACAATTTTCAATTGATCGGCCAATGTATTATTACTAGGATAAGTAACCTGCGTTGGAACTTTAGCAGCTGCGTCTTTTATTACTGATGCATATTGTTGCGTTTGTTGTGTAACCTGCCGAATATAGGTAAGCTCTTTTCCTGCGGGGGTTGCTGGTGCAGGATCTTGCACACCATTAATCAAATTGTAAAAATTATTGGGATTGCTAATACTCATGGCCATATTCACTGAAGGCCCTTGCATAGTTAGCGATGTAGCCGATCCTATTTGAATAGCTAATGGATCCTTCATACTTGCATTTGGATAACCAGTTGGAAAATTTGGATATTGATAATCCAAATACCTTCCAGCCCATCCACTATTTACAACCCTATTACTATCGCTTGCGCTCATCCAAATATCAGTAGCCCTAAAATGAGAGAAACTGGGTTGTGGGTAGCCAACCGATTGTATGATATTAAGTTTTCCATCATTGAACAAACTTTGCAATCCAGTCATGGCTGGATGCAATCCTGCTTTATCTACTCCAGTTAATTTTAATACTTTATTTTCTGGTATAAATATATTCGAACGTGCATTCGCGTAGTTAGCAAAATTTTCTAATGGAATAAGGGTGTTTAATCCATCGTTGCCTCCATTCAATTGTATGAGTACTAAAATATGATCGTTTTCTTCAGCTTGCATTTGAAGGGCTGCAGCAAATACGGAAGATGCGCCAAATACTTTGAATGAAAAACCACTCACTAAAGAGGGGAGCAGAATACCAGCGGGTACCGTATTTTTTAAAAAGTCTCTCCTTTTCATATAATTGTTTTTAGGCGAGTTGGTATTCGGCCAAATTCATTAAATATTTAATTAAGTCACGAATTTTATTACGAACAGTAGTAGTATTCGCTGTATTGCTTGGATTACTTATCATTAAATTCCATGCATCAGTCCAATAGTGATCGCTGCTTTGTCCACTCAATAAGATATCTCTTTTGATTTGCGCTTTAGCTGCTTCGGACAAATTTATTCTGTATAAATGCCTTATTAATTCATTCAACAATATATTAGGTTCTGCAGGATTGGAGAATGTTCTTATAAGACTCAATCCATCAACTTGTATACGGTTCCCATTAAAGCCATATCCATTTACAACCATAATATCAGTAAACTGATTACGCTTCGGTAATGTGTCGCTATTGATCCAAATTTGATAAAATTGAGGTTCTTGATAATATGCTTTCCATCCACTTACATCGGGTGGATCACCAATATTTTGTTGCATATTGCTTACCCAACTGATCATATAATTCCAGTGGCCATAATTAGAAATATAATCTGTGCTTACAGGAAACTTTACATTCATTTCTCTGCACAATCCTACCACTAAATCAACTGGGCTTTTTATTTGACAACCTCTGGAAAGTGTATCAAAAAAATGTTCACTTTGTAAAAGTGCTTTCAATACTGGTTTTATCTCATAATTATTGGTTCGAAAAATATGTGCTAAGGGGGCAATGATATTTGTTTCAACAGATGCGTCTATATCATAATATACAAACCAACGATACAATCTTCTACAAATATATTTAGCTACTTCCTGTACATTAAAAATCATTTGTATCAATTCGTCCAATTCAATATCGCCTGCAGTAGCACCTGTTCTACCAGCAATTACGGTATTATTATAAAACGAAGAAAATACTTTTGGATTAGTATCATGCCTATTTGGATCAAAAAATGAAGTGACAGTGGTTGCATTATTTCTCCAACCTGTTAATACTCTTGCAGCTGCTTTTACATCTGCTTCGGTAAACAATGAATCAGGACCTTTTCCACAACAGAATAATTCTTGTATTTCTCTTGCATAGTTTTCATCTGGTGCCGTTCTTGTATTGAGTTGCCCATTTAAATAGACAAGCATAGCTGGATCTACAGTAACTGCTCTAGTAAGTGTCTTGAAATTTCCTAAAGCTTGAGTTCTTAGTAATTGATGATGCTTATAAATATATTGTGCATTACTTACATCATTCATTTCTGTTGCAAAATGATTATGCCAAAATAGGGTCATCTTTTCTAGTATAGATCTATCTTGATTAATCATTCTCCCCATCCACCATTTCTTGAATGATGCTCTTCGTTGGCTTTGGACTGTTCCATCATTGTTGATATTTCCAACCCATGTAGTTCCCTGAGCAATAGCTGTATCGGGCAATGTTGCAGTAGTAGATGTAGCATATTCCTTCAAAGGTGGTAAAGCTGAAGTGGTCGCCGGATTTAATAATTCGTTAAGCACTTCAGCCAGTGCTTTTCCGCCAAAATGTTTAAGATCTTCTTTGCTTGCGCCAAATAGCGTCCGCTTTAGCAAATGTTGTAATTCAACCTGCGTAAAACTGCCTGTATAAGGAGCTAATCCTGTAAGTGGGGGCGGGGTAAATGGGCTTTCCATATGCAGATTTAGTAGTATTATGACACTAAGTAACGCATTTATGCAGCTTTTTAACATTAAAATTGTCTTATATTTAGGGTAATAAAATCCCCTAAATGACCGAGCAAACCATTCTGGTAGGCTGTTTAAATAATGATCCCTCTGCACAAAGAGAGTTGTACAATCGGTACAGCCCTAAAATGCTGAGTGTATGTTATAGATTCAGCAATAGCAGAGAAGATGCAGAGGACATGTTGCAAGAAGGCTTTATAAAAATCTTTTCGCAAATTCATACATTTCAGAACAAAGGAGCTTTTGAAGGTTGGATTAGAAGAATTATTGTTCATACTTGTATTAATTTTTTAAAGAAAAATAAAAAATTCAGCAACAGTATTGATTTAGATCAGGCCGATTATTTAGAAGTTAAAGAAGAAACTGTACCCTCGGTAATGCAAGCCAGACAAATCATTGAATGCATCAGACTCTTACCAATTGGTTACAGAACTGTATTGAACTTGTATGCAATGGAAGGTTATAGTCATAAAGAGATTGGTGATATGCTAGATATAGAGGAAAGTACAAGTAGAAGCCAATACACCAGAGCAAAAGCAATGTTAGAAGCAATATTAATTAAGAAACGGATTATAGAACAACCAAGAGAGCGATTCTCATGGGCAGCTGCTTTTAAGAAGTAGTTTTTAGTATATGGATCGGAGGTACAACCAAGACAACGAATTTGAGCGATTCTTGCAAGAAGAGCTACAGGATCATCGAATGTATCCTGCAGACGGTGTATGGAAAAACATACGCAACAACTTGCATGGTTATCCAGCTTGGCCTGCACTTACCGTTATTTCTTTATTAGTAATTGTTAGCCTAACAGTATCTACATTACTTATTGCGCCTTCTGCAGACAGATTTCGTTTTGTAAGTAATAAAGCTGTAGACCAAATAAAAACTAGTTCTGTTGAAACAAGAATGCATGCCCCAACTCCTAAAGAAGCATATTATCAAGCCATTGAGTCAAATCATATAACAGAACAAACCATTACCCAACTAAGAGTACCTATTGCCACGATACCAATTGCAGATACTGCACCATGGCAAATGACCAATACTTTAATGGTTAAAAATTATCCTACAGCTGAAACGATTATTTTACCAACTACAGTCCTGAATTCCGTTGTAAAGAGTAAAGAACAAGAAAACAAAGATCTTGCACTTACATTATTGCATAAACAATCAAGTCCTGAAACCATTACAAGCAAAAGTGATGATGTAATAAACAAGCAATGGTTACTTGCAAAATCTGCGGAAGAAACTGCTTTAAATATTAATTTAAAAGACGAAAAAAATAATCTACCTATTCAGCATAAAATTCATTTACCAATCCCTTCTAAAAGGATAGGTATACAATTTTATATAACACCTTCTACAAGTTATCGTAGCCTATCAGACGATCAAATTAAAGAAATTATTCAGCCTAATACTACTACCGCTTCACAAAATATTCCATTAGCGCTAAGTTATACTGCAGGTGTAAATGATGTGGTTCGTCATCGTCCTGCTATGGGCTTAGAAGTTGGATTGGCAGCATTATATAATATCAATAGTCGTTTAAAATTCAAAACGGGGGTACAAGTTAATATCCGCCAATACCATATTGAAACCTTTAGATCGAATATTGGTGTTGCAACTGTTTCTTTATTAAATAATGGAAGTATTGAGAATTTCAATATGGTTACTAACTTCAATAATTCAGGTGGTTACAAGCAAGAACAGTTGAATAATAAAAGTTATCAAATAGCCATCCCATTAGGAATTCAATGGGATATACTTAAGGGTAATCAGTTTGGAATTAGCGCAGAAGCTAGCGTTCAACCTACTTATTCATTTAACTCGAATGTATTCTTGCTGTCTACTGATTTTAAAAACTATACAGATGGCAATGGATTTGTTCGTAGATGGAATGTGAATACAAGTGCAGGCATCCATATCAACTTTAAATCTGGCGCCAATCTTTGGCAGTTGGGTCCACAAATCAGGTACCAGCATTTACCTACTTATACTAATCGCTACCCAATTAAAGAATACCTTATGGATTACGGTGTGCGTTTAGCATTTACTAGACAGCGCTAATTGGATGTTTTTTGGATAGTTTTGCTAAATGAATAATTCTTTACGCATAAGCTTATTTTTTGCCTTGGCAGTTGTTGCTTGTAATAACCCAAAGCCTTCCAAGAATGATTCAGCAAGTACTACTATTGCAGACACTGCAAAGTTTTACAATATTGCTCGCTTTATTGAAGATGAAATAAAGTATGTTGATTTACGCAATTTTACTATCATAGAAAAGAAATACAACGGTCTAGATACGGTGAATCGTATTATCAGTAAAGATGAATTCATAACTGTTGCTTCAATGGTTTTAACACAAGCTAGATGGTTCATGGAGAATAAGTCATTGTTTAATGAAACAGTATTTCAAGATTTAGGAACCGAAAGCTTTACCATTAATTATAGCAGCAAAACTGCAGCTATTAAAAGCATTGATTTACTATTAAATCAACAAACCAATTTACCCAAAAGATTGTTTATCAGATTGGCTAAACAAATTGGAGATACTGCTGTAACAGAACAATTTAGTTGGATATCAAACAAACAGTTCATGATTAGTCGTTCCGTTAGAGTAAATGATCAATTCAATAAAAATACTAGCAGTTCTATTAGTTGGAAAAACCAAGATCAATAATGACCCAAGAAGCTTTTCAACAGATTGCACATACCATCCCCGTAGAGCCAGGTATTTATAAATACTATAATAATGAAAATGAATTACTCTATGTTGGCAAAGCAAAAAGTTTGCGTAAAAGAGTTAGCTCTTATTTTAGCAAAACTTATGTTGGATATAAAACGCATGAGCTTGTAAAAAGAATTCATCATATAGAATTTACGATTGTAGACTCAGAACAAGATGCTTTTTTATTAGAAAACGCATTGATTAAAGAATACAAACCAAAATATAATATTGAGCTAAAAGACGATAAAACCTACCCATTTATTGTTGTAAAACGTGAGCCATTTCCCCGCATATTTTTGACTCGCAGAAAAATAAACGATGGCTCCGAATATATTGGTCCTTTTACTTCTGCAGGTAAAGTAAGAGAACTAATTGAGTTTGTAAAGCAATACATTCCGCTAAGAAGTTGTAAACTTAATTTAAGCAAGGAAAATATTCAATCTGGCAAATTTAAAGTTTGTTTAGAGTACCATTTGGGTAATTGCAAAGGACCTTGCGAAGGATTACAATCACTAGAAGATTATCAGAATGGAATTCAGCAAATGCGCAATATATTAAAAGGGAACCTGGGTTCAGTAATTGCTCAATTTAAAGAAGAAATGCAACAACACGCTATAGAGCTTGCGTTTGAAAAAGCTGAAATGATTCGGAAAAAGATTGAGCATTTAGAAAATTATCAATCATCATCTGTAGTTGTTAGCAAGCATTTAAATAATATTGATGTATTTAGTATTGCCAAGGACGACAATAAAGCTTTCGTGAACTATTTGATGGTTCAAAATGGAACCATTGTACAAACCCACTCAATACCTGTAGAAACCAAATTAGAAGAAACAGAAGAAGAGGTATTGGTTTTAGTAATTGGTGAATTAAGAAATACATTTAATAGCATGGCCAAGGAAATCATTGTTCCTTTTCCAATTGATTATCCGGACCCTTCGGTACTTGTCTCTATTCCTAAAGCGGGTGACAAAAGAAAACTCTTGGATCTTTCCTTAAAAAACGTTGCATATTTTAAAGAAGAACTGAGAAAGAAAAAAATGTTACAATTAGAAGGCAAAACGGATGCTGAACAAAAAAAGGTTTTATACGAATTACAAGAATACTTACAATTAAATGAAGCCCCGCTTCACATTGAATGTTTTGATAACTCAAATTTTCAAGGTGCTTATCCAGTAAGCGCAATGGTTTGTTTTAAAAATGGAATACCTTCTAAAAATGATTATCGAAGATTCAATGTAAAAACTGTTGAGGGCATCAATGATTTTGCCACAATGAAAGAAGTGGTTTATAGACGTTATAAACGCTTAAAAGAGGAAAATCAATCATTTCCTCAATTGGTCATCATAGACGGCGGTAAAGGCCAATTAGGATCGGCTATGGAAGCATTTAGCACATTAAATTTATTAGGATTTACTACCGTGGTAGGATTGGCTAAAAACGAAGAAGAAATATTTTTTCCCGGTGATGCAGAATCAATTAAACTCCCTTGGAATAGCGACTCACTAAAATTAGTTAGAAGAATCAGAGATGAAGTACACCGTTTTGGAATAACCTTTCATAGAAACCAACGCTCTAAGGGAACATTTCAGAATGAATTAGAACAAGTTCAGGGAATTGGAAAAGCAACAATTGAGGAACTACTGCGTAATTTCAAATCGATAAAAAATATAAAACAACAGTCTGAGCAAGCATTGGCAGCAATTATCGGTGTTAAAAGGGCTAGTATTTTAACAAAGTATTTTAACAATCAGCAATAAAAAAGGGGCCAGGATAGAAATCCAGCCCCGTTTTAAAATCCAATATCCTATGAAAAACCAACCCTAAAATACATTTTCCCGCTTATAATATAAAAAACCTTACCCATTTTTTGTGAATAATTAAAATTCTTTGGAATTGTTGAATTTATGGTTGTAAAGGAACATATATATATAACAAAAACTGATAGACTTATAATTGAAAGAGGGGCCAATGGCCCCTCTTTCCTAAGCTTAAATGATATTCATTAGACTAATAAGCCCACAAGTCTTGCTCGTAGTTCATAATCTTAGCTTTTATATTTTCTCCTTCAAGTAACCTGAACAAAGGGTCTTTAATATATGCGCTTAAAGATTTATCGCCAGGATTATTAATAGTACTCTTGATAATGTAGCTACTGAAAAAACGGCTTTCGAATAATTCTTCCCAAGTCATTCTTGCAGCAATGTTTTTTGGATTGTAGACATCAAATTTGGTTAATGATGATCTAATATCTGGATAGTAAACCCAGAATAAAACTCTAGGTAAAGATTTACCTGCAACTACTTGTTTTGCAATAGGTGCAATACCTAAAATACGAGTAAACATTCTACTGCTCTCTTTGTCGAACACAATCTGTTCTTTAATTCGGAAAGTATAAACAGAATCTGGACTAAACTTAGGTTTCTTGGTAATTACTTTTTCTACTGCTCCTGTTGCTGGATCAACCACATCAACGGTATCGTTAGCACCCGCTACCATATTCATTACATAATCGGTTGTCAATGGCTTTGTAAAACGATCATTGTCTGCTGAAAATGCGGTAACACTATCATTTTTAATCGCACTCAATAACAAGGAGAAAAATCTTTGATCTCCATTATCATCCTGAGAAGGATACATAAATGATTGATTCATTTTCTCTCTTGCATCAATTTCTCTCCAAATAAAATGGCTAAATACGGCATCATCTTCACGCAAGTCTTCGTATTCTAAAGGCTTACGATCTCTTACCTGTGTTCTTACCATTGCGTAATTATTCCTGAGAGACACTTCAGGCTTTGCACCAAAACCTCCTTGTACCGTGGTATCATAACTATAAGTAACCGCTGCTGATGGATTCGTTGTGGTTGCACCTGTTGCTAGGGCAGAATTATTATTGGTCCTATATCTAGATGTACCACTTACTGCTGGTGTGGATGGATTAACGCTTGTATCTGATGGATTAGCATTGATTGTTTCCTTTGCCGCCGCATTCTTAGAAGTAGTAGCTTTTTTAGCTGCAGGCTTCTTATATTTAGACTGCGCGCTTGCGCCCATTGACACTAACATTGCTGTAGCCATTAAAAATCCTTGATATACCTTTTTCATACGCACAATTATTGTAGAGTAAATGAAATATTTTGATCCAACAATCTGGTACCACCTGGACCACTTACTTTAATTTCGTCAATCACCACAGTAGAACCTGCTTGGCACTTATTTAATAAAGCTTTCGCTTCTGCGTTAAAATATGCTCCTGATACTTCTGCTATACCAAAGCCACTTTCTTCAAAACCACGACCTGTACAAATAAGTGTAAATGAAACAACTTCATATTTTACGCCTTCAAACACAAAGTCTTTCAAATCAGCAACTACCCCACGCTGAACCCTAAATGCATTCGCTGCAATAGGTCCACCGGCTTTACCACCTACAGTTGCCAATGGATTGGGTACTCTTTTTACGGGGATGATTATTTTCTGGGTATTCTTTCCATCAGATGCGTTCACTGTAGCAGTTCCTAAAGTAGCAGCAGTTACAATATATTGTCCTGGTCCTGCCTTACGATAACTAATGCCAGCACCGTCAACAGACACATTCACTTTTTCGTCTCCACTACCCCCTGTTACACTTAATGGATTATCTAAACCCTGATAAAATACTCTGGTCTTATCGGTAGACACGACCAATCCTGAAGGAACACCTACGGTGTATTTAATTTCTTTAGTAACTGATGCAGTGGTGCCATCTGGCTTTACAAATGAAATAGTAACATTTTTAGAGCCACTACCAGTAGGTCTGAATTTGTATTCAAATGAACCATCCGGTGTAGGCGTTGCACTGGCACCATCTACCGATACTTTTGGTTGAGAAGCACTATTAAAAGCCCCAACTCCTGCATTGATGATGATTTCTTCGCCAGGCATTATATAGCTGGCATTGGCGTTGGCAATAGCCTGAAACTGATCATACACTAATTCAACTTCACCAATTTCTTTATGACAAAATTCAACCGCTTGAGATTCACTGTTCTTAATATCATTTTGAAACTTACTGAGGATGGTAATTCCAGCTACTGTTGGCGTCATGTGAAAAAATGTATAAGCCCATTCTTCTTTGTCTTTTTCAGATTTAACTTCTGGTAAGTTTAAAGGTAGGTTAGCGCCAATAGCCGCTGCCATCTCAGCATCAATGGCTAATAATTGCTTTTTAAAATTAGCCAACTTATCAAATAATTCTTTCCCCTTTCCTTTACCAGTAGGAGGTGCAGATACAAATAAACGGGTGGCCGCATCTAAATCGTCTTCTTTAAAATCTTCCTTGCCTTCCACCATTTTGAGGCCTGCTTCTTTCTTTAATTCTGCTTTAAGTGCTTCTATATAATTGTATACTTCGTCGGAAAAAGCTTTTGCTTTTTGAGCTTTGGGTAACCAAATTTCTGCTTTTTCTCTGGTAGTTGGATCCTCAATTTTTTTCTGGAACGATTTAAATATTTCTGAATTCTTTTTTTCCGCTACGCCAGTTGCCGTCATCAGGCTCTTGTCTACGGTTTTAAAAGCATTCAATATTTCGGAAGAAACGTTCAATGCAAGCAAAGCTGTTAACACGAGATACATCATGTTAATCATTTTCTGCCGCGGTTCCTTGGGTAATGACATAAGATCTTTTGTTTATCTATATAAGGTGATCAATTCAGTTCAAAGGGATTATTATCTTCCTTGCATTGCAGTTAACATATTACCATATACCTGATTTAATTTACTCAGGTTATTTGCTAATGCTGCAATTTGTTCCTTAGCTCTGTTAGCGTCATCAGCAGTGCTATTCATTGCTTCTGAAGCCGCAGCTAATTTTCCGTAAAACTGATTTAATGCCTTAAGGTGATTATTGCTCTCTTGTAATTCTAATTCGTAAATCGTATTTAAAGAAGACAAGTTTTTGGTAAGTCCTTGCACTTGCATGTGAAACTGCTTATTTGTTTCAGCAGCAGCTTCAAAGCTAGATAATGAATGGACTGCGCCATTCACCGCAGTTGCTACAGAACCCAACGCGGTTGCCGCAGCATTAGAGTTAGCAGTAAAGTCTCCTGTAGATTTTACTACATCACTTATTTCTCCCATTTTTTCTACTGTGCTTCCTAGCTTCTTAAAGCCTTCACTTAGCTTTCCTAAGTTGGCAGGTGTAATATCTGCTTCAGCCAACATTTTTTCCATGCTTTTTAATGCAGGATTACCAGCATCAGCAACCACAGTTGTTGTACCCATATCAGGAGGAGGCAAAATAGCATAGATAATAAATATCAACGCTTCAGTTGTTAAACCAATTTTTAATGCCCAGTCTGCCCAAGAAAGGTGAAGTATTTTTGCCATTGCACCAAAGATCACCACGGCTGCACCAAGAGACACAACAACGTTTACCGCGCGATTAACTGTAGGAGAAACACCTGAAGCCATAATTGTATTTTTTGTAGTTTATTTTTTACTTTTTCATTTTTGGAGCCAAATCAATCACACAGCGGAAACCGATATATGATTTAGCGGTATCTTGATATTCGTAGTTGCGAGTGCTCACTTGAATTTGGTATTGTGTATCTTTCCAAGAACCACCTCTGATTACTTTTCGTTTTTCGCGAGGGCGGTCTGAATCTTTTGCATCGTAACGAACATCGGGGCTCATATCAGATAAGAAATTATAAGATCCTTCATAGAAATAAGACCCTGTCCACTCCGCTACGTTTCCACTCATATTATAAAGACCATAATCATTGGGCCAATAAGCGTCTGCTTTAACGGTATAGAATCCACCATCTTCAGCATAATTTCCTCTTCCTGGTTTAAAGTTGGCTAACAAACAGCCCTTTTTATTTCTTGTGTAATAGTTACCCCATGGGAACATAGAATTGGTTCTACCACCACGTGCAGCGTACTCCCACTCTGCTTCAGAAGGCAATCTATAATCGCCATCAAAAGCCAAATTCTTTTTACCTAAATAAGCATTTTGGTAATGTGTTCTCCAGCTACAGAAAGCCATTGCTTGCTTCCAGGTAACCCCTACCACTGGATAATTTCCAAAAGAAGGATGAGAAAAATATCTTTTGGTCATTGGCTCATTGTAAGAATAAGAGAAGTCTCTCATCCATACCAATGTGTCTGGATATACTTTTTGATTGCGCTTTACAATAAAGTTTTTACGAGGTTGGCCTGCATTTTCTCTTTTTGCCGCTTCAGCCAAATCAAAATATTCTACTCGATAAATTAATTTGTCAGGATCAATTTCTGGCTTACCATATAAACGGTTGTCTGGAGCAAGGTTTAATTCGTTCAATTGCTCAACCGTTTTTCTGTCCCACTTAATAGTTTTAACCTTGGCCCAATCAACCGCCATAGTATCATCGTCTTTATTAATGCCCTGCCCAAATAAAATTTTAAAAGAAAGGGAATCTCTAACCCAATTTACAAACTGACGGTAGTCATTATTGGTGATTTCAGTTGCATCCATCCAAAAACCTGGAATCGATACCTGTCTATTTCGAGTAGTATATTGATAGCTGATATCCTCATCACTAGGCCCCATATGAAATGTACCTGGCTGAATATAAACCATATTCCTAGGTGGATTCATATTTTGCTTAGCAGTAGGTGCTACCCCATGCAATTGGCCGTCGTTCGGTAATCCTTTTCCCCCTTTGCTTTTAAACAAGTTACAAGAAGTGACCGTTAACGCACAAAACGCCGTTACAACCAAATAAAAATGTCTTTTCATGACCACAATTGATTTTGACAGGAGCAAATATATGTTTCAAATGACTTGGTACTCATAAAAGTGCCTCGTCTTCTTGGTTTTTAGGTAAAATTTACAATCAATAACAAATAATTAATTTTCAATAAAGGTTTTCATAAGGCCTGTCGAAAGCAAATTACTTATAAAGTTGTTACATAATTGCTAAAGATTAATAAGAACGAAAAAAAAAGAGAAATGTTGCCTAATATTCAAACAAAACCCCTCAGTAGAGGGGTTTTGTTTAATCATAATTTAATTTTTTTATCGGCATTTTTGCGAGGAGCTTTAACAGCGATTTTAGGAGCTGATTTTGAAGGAGCTTTACCTAATGCTTTGGGTGCTGCTTTTTCAGGCTTTACATCTTGTTTTACTGTTGCACTTGCCAAAAACTGATCCAGCGCTGCAACCATACTTGGCCTTTGCGGGCTGGGCACTTGAATTTCCAACTTAAATCCAGCATCTATTACTGCTTTTGAAGTATTGCTTCCAAATGCAGTGATGACCGTTCCATTTTGCTTGAAGTTGGGGAAATTATCCAATAGGCTTTTTACACCACTTGGGGTAAAAAAGCAAATCATGACATAATCATTCTTTTGCAAAACAGGCTTAATGTCATTGCTGATACTTCTATACATATAAGCGAGCTGAAAATCGCAGTTATTATTTTTTAACCAGCTACATATTTCATTGTCCTGCTGGTTTTCACTGCACACATATAAAAACTTCTCTGCTTCCTTGTGCTTATTAATTACATCAAGCATGCTTTTGTTGGTACCATCAGCACCGTAAAAAACTTTTCTTTTACGATACAAAATAAACTTTTGTAGGTAAAGAGCTACCGCCTCTGTTATACAAAAGTATTTAGTGTCTTGTGCTATATTTAGCTTCATTTCTTCGCTCATTCTAAAGAAATGATCAATTGCATTTCGGCTGGTAAAAATGATAGCAGAATATTGCTGTACATCAATCTTCTGTTTTCTAAAATCTCTTGCAGGAATTCCTTCTAACACAATGAAAGGGTGAAACACCAATTCAACATTGTGCTTTCTTTCTAAATCAAAATACGGAGACCTTTCGCTCTCTGGTTTTGGTTGCGAAATAAGAATCTTTCTGGCTGCCTTTGAACTCACTGCTTGCTTAGATTCGATTTTGCTCATTGCTTGCTCTTGTATTTTGCAAATGTAAAATATCAGCCCATATTTTCTACCAAAAGCTTGTATATCAAGGCCATTGGTAAAATTTCCACGGCGCAAAGGTAAAGGAAAAAATGAAAAGGATTTAGTTGAAGATCAGATCTTAGCAACCCAAATGATACAAAATATCGATAAACAAATAACAATGTTACAACGCCGAATGAGATAGTAGCTGCAACAGCAGCAATTTCAGTAGACGCAAAAGCCAATAATATGGTGAGCGGTAGAAGAATAACTCCCATGATTCTATTGACAACTGATACCAAAAACAAATAGGATGAAGCGGAACTTGTACTATTAAACACCCAACCTGCAAATGAAATAAATAGGTATTTACCCAAATAGATAAGGGCTAAAATAACAGTAACATAAGTGTATAAAAGCCAAAAATAAAGGGTAGACCAATGGTTATACTGTATCACAAGTGTGATGTATAATCCAGCTGTTAGTAAGAAAAGAAGATTAATTAATAATGATGCAAAGCTGTCTTGTGCAAGCTGCTCCTTGGTCTGCTTTTGTCTTAATGAGGTTTGAGAAAAAAGTTTAAACAAATTTTGAAAATATTTCGGAAAAGCTGTTTTTATAAAGCCCAATAAAAAAACCAAAGTCACCAAAGTGTAGAAAAGCAGGTCTTTCGACTCTTTTTGATGATAATCTAACACCATATAAATAGCTGGCTTTTTCAGTGATAGGTACGGATGTGGTGGCAAGAAGCTGCTATCCTGCTGCGCAGAAACCAAATGCACCCCAATTGCAAAAAGTAAAGTGAATAAAATACGAGTTCGCATCAACACAAAATTATTGATTGATAATGATTAAACGTTCAGGTTAACAGAACAATGCTAATTTTAATTTTTAAACTGCTAATGGCCGGAATTTATATTCATATCCCTTTTTGTAGAAAAGCCTGTACTTATTGCAATTTTCATTTTTCTACCAATCACCAATTGATTAATCAAGTTATTGATTCCATTGGTAAAGAAATCAGCTTACAAAGCAAGTACTTATCAGCACCTATTGAAACTATTTATTTGGGCGGTGGAACCCCTTCATTACTTAATCAATCTCAATTAGAAACATTATTTAATAAAGTAAGTTCCATTTTCACCGTTTTGCCTAATGCAGAAGTCACTTTAGAAGCCAATCCCGATGATATTGATGAAGCACAATTAAATGGATGGGTTGAATTAGGTATCAATCGCTTGAGTATTGGTATTCAATCTTTCAGAGATCTAGATTTACAGTGGATGGGTAGAGCGCATAATGCAAACCAAGCACTTAATTGTATCAAACTGGCTCAACAAGCAGGAATTGAAAATATTTCAATTGACTTAATTTACGGGATACCCGGTCTATCCGATGCAGATTGGTCTAATAATATTGATTATGCTATTTCAAGCGGTGTCACACACCTTTCGTGTTATGCATTAACCGTTGAACCAAAAACCGCTTTAGCGCATAAAATTAATCAACAAGCAATACCCGATGTTGATGCTGCTCATCAAGCTAACCATTTTCAAATATTACAAGAAAAAATTGATGTGGCAGGCTTTGAACAATATGAAATTTCCAATTTTTCATTGCCCGGAAAAAGAAGTAAACATAATTCGAACTATTGGTCTGGCAAACACTATCTAGGTTTGGGCCCTTCTGCACATTCATTTAACGGGTTGAGTAGGCAATGGAATATCAGTAACAATGCATTGTATATTCAATCATTGTCTAGAGGGAACATACCTTTTGAGTTAGAAAACCTTACGCTTACGCAACAAATTAATGAATACATCATGACCGCGCTTAGAACCATAGAAGGTATTCAAGCAAATAAAATCAATGCCATTGCGGGCAAGCTGATTTTTGATGAAATTCTTTTAGATGCTATCCCCTATATAAAAGAGGGACTAATCAATCTGCAAAATGACCGAATATGTCTTTCCCCAAATGGAAAATTCATGGCAGATGGCATTGCTGCAAACTTATTTAGAGACGAACCAATGAATCATTAATGAATATTATCAATGGTAGTATCAATGGTTCTTAACAAACTCATAATTACTGGATAAAAATCATGTTTTTGTGGATGCTTTACATTAATTTTTTCCGATATATGAGCTATAGACATCAGCAGATTCTCTTTGTTTATACTTTCGGTATGTATATTATTGGGCTTATGTATTTCTAAATCATCACGCAACAATTCCAACAGAGAAACTTCTAGAATCTTAGATAGATCCTTAATATGTTTTACTGTTAACTGAGTATAGCCATTCTCAATTTTACTATATGCATTTTGCGATATACCCATTTGTTTGGCTACAAATTCTTGGGTGTAGTTTCTTTGTTCCCTTACTTTTCTAATGATTGTTTCTGGCACTTTAAACGATTTAGATATTTAATACATATTTAAGGTAGGAATTGTTTAAATCTAAACCAAATAACTTTCAATTTTCTTAAACCCGTCTTCTGCAGGTAGCTGTTCCCATAAAATATCATAGATGGCACTTGCAATTTGCATATCAGCTTGTACAGTTAGATTAGTTTTATACACGCATTTACTTGCAAAATATCCTTCAGGCAACATATTTAGTTCTAATTGTGCCGATTTTACCGAATATCCCTTACCCAGCATATTACCAAAAGTTCTGTTTCTGCTATATAAAGAATAACATGTTACGAGCAAATCGCCTAAATAAACAGAAGCGGTATAATTGTGATCAGAACAACTTCCAGGAGCTACTTTTTCTAGAAAAGTCCCCATTTCATTAGCCGAATTGGCTATATAAACGCTTAAGAAGTTATCTCCATACTCTAATCCATGGGCTATCCCCGCACCTAAAGCGTAAATATTTTTCATGACTGCCGCATACTGAACTCCTACTACATCAGCATTCACAACGGTGTTTATATAATCTGTTTTAAAACAAGCGGCAATGGCTTTGGCTTTATCTTGATCAATACCAGAAAAAGTAAGGTATGATAATTTTTCTGCTGCAACTTCCTCAGCATGACAAGGACCCAATAAAGTAAAATAATCGTTGAGTGGAAATTGTACGGTTTCAGCCAAATACTCATGTAACAATTGGTTTTTGGTGGGCGTAATCCCTTTAACCGCAGAAACAATTTGTTTATTCTGCCAGTTTTCTGCTGGAACTTGAGCTAATGTCTCTTCTACATAAGCCGATGGCACAGCAATAACCAATACATCCGATGCTTCAATCACTGCATTAATATCGGTAGTTAATTGTAATTGTGCAGGATCAAAATAAGCGGTTCTTAAATAATGAGGATTGTGTTTT
Source organism: Sediminibacterium sp. (assembly GCA_040403845.1). Taxonomy (GTDB): domain Bacteria; phylum Bacteroidota; class Bacteroidia; order Chitinophagales; family Chitinophagaceae; genus Sediminibacterium. The sequence continues at coordinate 87,192 of JBBAJU010000005.1, read as the reverse complement.
CGTTTCCTAAAATAGTGAATACTGTCCTCATTTCTAATAAACCAATGTATCGTATTGCCGCTATCGGTGAGTATTTTTGCTAAAGCAGTTGCCCAGCTACCACCTCCAATAATTCCAAACTGCATATGGCTGTTTTATCGCTAATAATTCAGCAAACATACATAAAAACAAATGGACGGTCTATGCCGTCCATTTGATGTCAGTTTATTAAGATTAATCCTTTTTCTTTTCTTCAAAAAGCTTATCCTTCTCTACTACCGTAACCAAATTACCGTCTTTAAGCATTTTACTTACAATGGAATACGGACCTGTAACTACTTTATCCCCTTCTTTAAGACCTTCTGCTACTTCAATATTATTTAAGTCTTGAATAGCCGTTTTTACTTTTACTTTCTTCACTTTATTATCTGCTTGTAAAACAAAAACTACTTCTTCTATTGTATCATCTGAACTAACTGATTTCTGAGACTCTTTTTCTACTTGTGCTACTTTAGCGTCAGTTTTTTTCTCGTCTTTTTTCTCTTTTTGTTCTTCCTTGCTATCTCTGGTAGTAACTGCATTTAAAGGAACTGACAATACATTGTATTTGCTCTTGGTTTGAATATCTGCACTAGCAGTCATACCAGGACGGAAAGGGAAAGATCTGCCAGGCACAACTAAGTCCTTATAACTCTCTTGTAATAAACGTATATGTACTTTGTAGTTGGTTACTTCAGCACTTGTATTTGCTGCTAATGCGTTTCCAGTATTAGGGTTTGCTATTTTGTATACAATACCTTTAAACTTCCTGCTAGTATAAGCATCTACTTCTACAATAGCAGTATCACCTAATTTAACTTTTGGAATATCATTCTCTCCTACATCAACTCTAACTTCAAAACTGCGCATATCGGCTACACGCATCATTTCGGTTCCTACGTTAAAACTGTTACCTGCAACACGTTCTCCTTTTTTAATAGCCAGTAAGCTAATTACTCCATCCATAGGTGAAGTAATTAATGTTCTTCCAATATCTTTATTAGCTCTGTTTAATTGTGCTTGCACACTTTGTACACCCGCTTTAGCGCTTTTGATACCTTCCATTGCGGCATTGTAATTGGCTTTGGCGCTTTTAAAAGCTTGCTCAGCTTGTTCAAATTCTAACCGGCTAATTACTTTTTCTTCTAATAATTTTTTCTGACGATTGTATTGAGTTTCTGCTTGATCTAAAGTTGCTTTAATAGCAGCAGATTGAGCTGTAGAATTAGAAACCTGAGCTTCTTGCTGACTTACTCCTGCAGCAACTTGATCTCTTTGAGAATTTAAGATATCAGCATAGATTCTTGCTAAAACCTGACCTCTTTTAACAGTATCACCTTCATTTACTGTTAATTCAACTATTTCACCACTTACGTCGGGGCTAATCTTCACCTCAATTTCAGGATAAACTTTACCACTTGCATTTACCGTTTCAATAATTGTTCTGCGCTGTACAGCTTCAACAGTAACTTTTATTCCTTCTTCTTTACCAATAACTCCTGCTTTCTTAAGGCCTATTATAAGACCTATAACTACTACTAGGCCAACAATAATCCAAATTAACTTCTTACTCATGATATTTTTTTTATAATTTAATGCCTTGACCTTTGTAAAATTCTAAAAGTTTTATTCTAAAAATATAATCAAACTGGTTGTTTAATCGATCCAACTTGGCCCTTAGTAAATTGTTTTGATTGGTAATTAAATCCAATGTATTAGACAAACCTGCTTCAAAACGTTTGCGTGCATAATCGTACGCTTTTTGCGAAGCTTCAACAGACTTATCACTTGCATGAAAACGTTGAATAGCGGCCATTGCATTGGTGTGTGCCTGATAAATATTTTGTTGTAATGTTAGGTCAGCTTGTTGTCTTGAAATTTGGGCTGTTTTTAAATTTAATTTAGAACGCTCATATCCTAATTTGGCTGCACCTGCATTAAATATGGGTACCTGTATATTAATCCCAAAGTTTTGTCTAAAGTTCTGTTCTAATTGACCACCCCATCCATTCCACATTTGAAAGAAATTTCTTTTTGATGAAGTCAATTGGATATCTGGTTGAAAAACTTGATAGTTTTGGTTATTCACTGTAACAAAATTGCTAGTAGGTCTTGTCCCAATTATATTTGCACCAGTTATGGTATTTGCTGAATTTGCAAAATTCGTTCCCAATCCACCAAATGCAGAGATGGTTGGATAGAACTCCGATTTAGCTCTTTTAATAGAAACTTCTGCAGATTTGATTCTTAAATCACCTACTTTTTGAGCTGGCTGATTATTCAATGCCAATTGGTATAAAACTGCTGGATCTAATTCGCCCAAGGGTTGTAAAGGAATGTTATCTACTGCAGGAATTTCAACATCAAACGACACAGACATGTCTAAATTAATAGCAGCTTTTAATTGGATGACTGCTTGCTGAAAACTTGCTTTAGCGCTTACTAATGCAGTGCTATCCCTTGCAAGCTGAGCCTCAATTTCTGCAGAGCTCAATTCAGGTAATGCCCCTGCTTCTACCCGCTTACGAGTAAACCCTAATTGAGATACAGTTTGACCAATTTGTACTTCTGCAATGGCTATTTGTTGCTTAGCTGCTACTACTTGCAAGAAAAAAGTGGCTATACTTAACGATACATCGTTGCTAATTCTTTCTATATCCGTTATTGCAGCTTGTGCATTAAATCCTGCAATTTGTCTGTCTGCTTTTAAAGCACCCCAGTTAAATACAGGTACATTCATATTCACATTGATACCTTGAAACAACAATTGTGTGGTCGTAAACTGGTTTGTAGTAGGATCGATTGATCTACCAAACTGGGTACCTAAATTGGTATTTGCATTGGCAGTAGGATATTGAGACAGTTTGGTCCGCTCTACTTCCAAAGCAGCTAATCTAGCCTGTACATCTGCTTGCTTAACCGAAATATTGTTTTTTGCAGCGTATTCTACACAACGCTGCAGGTTCCATTTGTCTATTGAACCCTGAGCAACTAATTGCCCAGAGAACGTAAAACAACCAACCATTAGTAATAGTAAATTCCTCATAGAACAAAAATAAGTTATTCAGCGAGGCTTTTACAGAATTTAGACAGACGGAAAGGAAAGGGATGGTTTTGTGTTAAAATTAGTATGAAAGGCAGTTCAATTGCTTAAGCGCGCTTTTTATACTGTTGACTAATATAATAAATGGCCATAAATGCCGCCAATACAACCGTGCCAATTATTGCAGTATTTGGGGTTTGAATAGCAATACTTACACCAACAAAACAATAAGTAGCCATAAATATTAGTGGTAATAAAGGAAATAATTTCATTTTATAAATACCCGTACCGTCTAAATGCTTGGTTTGCTTTCTCAATTTAAAGATGGTGGCACTAGAGGCAACCATTCCAAAACAATCTAAAAAAATGGTAAAATTTAAAATGGCATCAAAAGTTTGAGCAAAAAATAAAATAATTAAACAAGTAAGGGTAAATACCGTTAACGAAACCACCAACACTCCGTTCTTTTCGTTTTGTTTAGAGAATATTTTAGGGATAGTACCCTCATCGCTCATGGCAAACATCACTCTTGGATTACTCATCAATAGGGCATTTACATAAGCCAATACACCAAAAAATAAAAAGAAAGAAAATACAGCTGCCCCCTTTGGACCAAATACTTTGTCTATTACTACATAAGCAATTTCCTTTTCTCCTTTCATTTGTTCGAAACCTACAATTTGGTAATAGCTAAAATTTACCAGCAAATACAAACCAATTATAATGGCAATACCGAAAAATATGCCTTTTGGAATATTTCGTGCAGGGTCTTTCACTTCACTCCCAAAATTGATGGTTTGCTGATACCCACCATATGTAAAGGAAACAGCAATTAAACTATAACCCAAGCTCTGAATCCAACTCATTTGAGGGCTAGGGGGGATTGAAACTGTAGCTGAATCCGCAACCGCTGCAACTGCTGATCCAGAATCGTATGGAAAAAATAATGCAGCAATTAAAACCAAGATCATACTGATTTTGATGACCATTAAGATATTTTGGGCCCTCGAACTCATTCTTAGCCCTCTTAGATTGATGAAATAAAATAAAATAATGGCCCCCGCACTCAACAATGCTTTGTCTACATCGGTCCAAGGAGTGCCCGGAAATAGTTTAGCAATATATCCACTACCAATAATGGCAACCACACTTAAACTTGCGGCATTGCTAATTAAAATAATGCAGTTAATGGCAAATGCAATACTAGGATGATAGGCATAAGAAAACACTTTATAATATCCGCCTGTTACAGGGAACCTGCTACCGATTTCTGCATAAGTTAATGCGCCACAAAGGGCTACAAAACCTCCCATTAACCAAGCAGCAAAATATACAGAAGGCTCAATAGCGTGCTGGGCGCTGGTTGCAGCCGATCTAAAAATCCCCATACCTATTACTAAGCCCACCACAATCATGGTGAAACTAAAAACATTTAATTGTTGATTCCCTTTCATAAGGATAAATATATACATTTGCTGCGTTACTGGTTCATCTGCCTCAGTCAGATGATTAAAAGGGAAGTTCGGTGTAATTCCGGCGCTATCCCCGTAGCTGTAACTCGCGCCATTTAGGCAAACTTTTGAACCACTACAACCACTGTCCGGATAATATCTGGATGGGAAGGATGTTCAAAGGGCGGGAAGCCAGAAGACCTGCCAATAGCAAACAAGTATTCACGGCTTTCGGGTGAAAAGCATGGAATGTAAACTACTGCTGCAGCAGTAATTTATTTTTCGCCGTTTTTTTATTTTCCTGGAAGCTCATTGTTGACCTTTAAAATTAAATGGACAATGAGCAAAAAATTAACGCTCTTCCTAACCTTGCTATCAGGTTCTGGCCTGTATGCACAAAAAGACAGTTTACGCACCAGTGTGCTAGACGAAGTAGTTGTGACTGCCAATAAGCAGGAACAGAAACAAAGTACCACCGGCAAAGTGATTACCGTAATTGGACAAGCTGAATTGTCTAAAAGTTCTGGTAAATCATTGGGACAAGTATTGAATGAAACCGTTGGTATTACTATTAATGGCGCCCTTAACAATGCAGGTACCAATCAAACGGTATTCATGCGTGGAGCCAATAGTGGTAGAACACTGATATTAATGGATGGTATTCCAGTGTACGATCCTTCTCAAATTGGCAATGAATTTGACCTCAATCTTTTTTCGATTAATGATGTGGAAAGAATTGAAGTTTGTAGAGGAGCACAAAGCACCGTTTATGGCAGTGATGCAGTTGCTGGAGTAATTAATATCATTACTGTCAAGCAGAATGTAAACAAACCCATCAATCTAAAAGCAACGCTTACTGCTGGTAATTTAAACAGTTTCAGAAACAATCTGCAACTGTATGGCAAGTACAAAAAGCTTACTTACTCTTTGCGCAATGCTGGCATACGCACCAATGGATTTAGTGCAGCAACCGACACGCTTGGCACAAGAAACTATGATGATGATGGATACAATGGCAATAGCACTAGCGCTGTAGTTCAATATGCAGTTAGTAACCAATTATTACTAAAAGGATTTGGCATGTACAGCAGCTACAAAGCTGGAATTGATGCGGGTGTATTTAGTGATGATAAACATTTTACTTTAAAAAATAATTTACTGAATACAGGATTTGGATTAGTGTATAAAACCAACCGTGTACAATTAACCGCCAACTATCAATTTAGTCAAACCAATAGAGGTTACGAAAGAGATAGTGCAGACAGAGCTGTGTTTAGTTTTTATCAACGCAACAAATATTTTGGCAAAACGCAGTTTGCAGAGTTATATGCTTCCATCAAATTAAATGCATCTTGGTCTTTACTACAAGGGGTTGAATATCGGTTTGCCAGCATGAACAATCAGTTTGAATCGGTGAGTAGTTTTGGCCCTTTTAAATCAGGTTTTAAAGACACCGGAATTCATCAATCATCGGTGTATAGCTCTTTACAGTTCAATAACCAGAAAGGCTTTTTTGCAGATGCAGGATTTAGATTGAACAAACACTCTATTTACGGAAATAGCAGCACATTTACTTTTAATCCTTCATACGTAGTTTCCGAACAACTTCGAGTTTTTGGTAGCGTAGCCACTGCATTTAAAACACCTTCTTTGTTTCAGTTATTTGATTCTTTCAGTGGCAGAAGAGATTTAAAAGCAGAAACCAGCACCACCGTTGAAGTAGGGTTTTCGCATAATTACACTGGTTTTACTAGTAGATTGGTTGCATTTTATAGAAACACCAATAATGGAATAGACTACGATTATGTTCGTAACAAGTATTATAATTTCATTAAGCAAACTGCTTTTGGGATTGAATATGAAACCAATATTCGATTGAGCAATCGTTTACAAATGAACATGAATTTTAGCTATCTAAGTATGATTGATTCTACTCAAAGTAGAACTAATTTCAAAGACACTGGCTATATCTATGGCTTGAGGAGACCTGGGTTTCAAAGTAATATGAGTTTAAATTATTCACATGAAAAAGCAACCATTTCTATTATTGGAAAATATGTAGGGAGCAGATCAGATATTGGTGGATTTAGAAGACCCGATGTGTTGCTACCCGAATATTTTATTTTAGGAGCGTATGCTGAATATCGCTTTAGCGAGAAACTAAAAATATTTGTTGATGCTCAAAATATTACCAATAAGAAATTTGCCGACCTAAGAGGATTTAATAGTATTCCCTTTTTAATCAATACGGGTATTAGTTTACACTTATAAAATACACTATGTTACTTGATCAGCTGCAAAATAAAATTAATAGTAAGACAAAACCCTTAGGGGCATTGGGTATGCTTGAAGATATTGCATTACAAATAGGTTTGATTCAACAGACAACAGAACCTTTTATTGCAAGACCCACTATTATGGTTTTTGCAGCTGATCATGGCATAGCTACAACAGGATTGGTGAACCCTTATCCACAATCAGTTACCGCTCAAATGGTATTGAATTTTTTAAATGGAGGAGCTGCTATCAATGTATTTACTCAAATGCACCAGCTACAGTTGATGGTGGTAGACGCTGGAGTAAATGCAAATTTAAACCATCTTACTCAACCCAATTTTATTCATGCCAAACAAGGAATGGGAACTGCCAATTATTTATTATCGCATGCCATGACTCAAGATGATGCGCAGCACTGCATCAATCAGGGGAAATCCTTGGTAACTGCTGTAGCAGCTGATGGTTGTAATTGTATTGGATTGGGAGAAATGGGTATTGGAAATACTTCATCCGCTGCTTTAATCATGCATGCGATTACCGGCATACCACTACAAGACTGTGTGGGAAGAGGCACTGGAGCAAATGATGATCAATTAACTACCAAGATGAATACACTTGAAAAAGTGGCGGCATTTCATGAACTCAGTACATTGAGTAAGGAACCTTTAAGCTTATTAAGTGCAGTAGGTGGATTTGAAATTGCCATGATGGTAGGCGCTTATTTAGGAGCAGCTTCCCAAAAAATGGTCATTGTCGTAGATGGATTTATAGCAACTGCCGCCTTATTAGTTGCTGTGCAAATAGATCCTACGGTAATGAATAATTGCATTTTTGCGCACAATAGTAATGAGCAAGGACATAGCAAGATGTTGCACTATTTAAAAGCAAAACCATTATTAAATATTGGTCTTAGATTAGGGGAAGGTACTGGTGCTGCATTGGCTATGCCATTCATTGAATCAGCAGTTGCTTTTTTAAATCAAATGGCATCATTTGAACAAGCGGGTGTAAGTACTGCCTCCAAATAATTATCTTCATGCAAACAATTACATGAAATACCAGTGGTTATTATTTAAAACGGCATTGATGTTTTTTACTCGCATTCCAGTGGGTAATATCGCTTTTAAACAAAGCCATTTACAAGCATCAGCAAGGTATTTTAGTTGGGTAGGTTTGTTAGTTGGATCAGTTGGTGCCATTGTATTGGTATTAGCGAATATGGTTTTTTCTCCTGCCTTAGCAATTTTGTTTTCAATGATTGCTACCATCTTGTTAACTGGTTCATTTCATGAAGATGGTTTTGCAGATTGCTGTGATGCATTTGGTGGAGGTTGGACCAAGGAAAAAATATTGACCATCATGAAAGACAGCCGACTGGGTACTTATGGAGTAGTTGGCCTAATCTTGATATTATCATTAAAGTTTTTATTGTTGCTAGAATTATTGCAATCCTTTTCAATTGAATTGGTTGCTGTAGGACTTATTACAGCTCATGCCAATAGTCGATTTTGGGCAACTTATATTATGCAACAACTGCCTTATGTGCAAGATATTGACGCGAGTAAATCTAAGCCTTTGGCAGATCGGGTCTTAACCATGGGAGAAATGACGGTTCTTTTATTAGGGTCGCTCTTAAGTATGGTAGTACTTTTTATTTTGCTTTACCAGCGAACGCAAGACCAAACGTTTATTTATTTTAGTTGGAAAGTGATATTTAGCCTATTGATTTTTATCGCGTCTATTCAAATGCCTTCCTTTATTATGCAATCATTTGCGAGTAGATATTTTAAGAAATGGATTGGTGGATATACCGGAGATTGCTTGGGAGCCACACAACAGGTTTGTGAAATTGCTTATTATTTAGGATGTTTACTCTCATGGAAATTTATTTAATTAGACATACCACCCCAAAAGTGGAAAAAGGCATCTGTTATGGACAGGCCGATTTAGATATTACAGAAACTTTCTTAGAGGAAGTAGAAGCCATCAAACCGCATTTACCTACTGAGGGTGTAAAAGTGTATAGTAGTCCATTACAGCGATGCAAAAAATTAGCCGATGCACTGTTTGATGGAATGAAGATTGATATTCACGATGATCTAATGGAGCTCAATTGCGGCCAATGGGAATTACTGCCTTGGAATGATATCCCTAAAGAAGAAATACAACCTTGGATGGATGATTTTGTAAATGTTCGCGTTCCACAAGGGGAGAGTTATGTTGATTTACATCATCGAGTGGTAAACCGCTTTAACGAGATTGTTGAAAAAAAAGAATCTGCTGTGATTGTTGCGCATGGGGGTGTATTAAGAAGTATCCTTTCACATATAACTGCTACCCCATTAAAAGAATCTTTTGATGCGTTTACCTTACACTATGGCTGTGTAGTAAAAATCAACGTATCAGTAGACAGCATGACCCACGAATTACTTTATAATTTTTCTAGACAAGGAAAAGAATGGCATAGACCCACTGTTTAGTAAAATTGTATCTTTAAAAAAATAAGCTCATGGATTTTCAAATAGATCAACTGCTGACAGTTACTTTTACCCTTTTTGCGGTAATTGATATTGTAGGGTCTATTCCCTTGCTCATTTCTTTAAAGGAAAAAATGGGTGGAGGCATTCGTTCTTTACAAGTAACGCTGATTTCTGGAGCTCTGATGATTTTGTTTTTATTTGCAGGTAAACCCTTTTTAAAAATTCTTGGATTAGATATTCGATCCTTTGCGGTTGGAGGTTCAATCGTTATATTTTTACTCGGACTTGAAATGGTATTGGGCCATGAAATTTTTAAAGGCGACAACAACGCTAAAAGTGGTAGTGTAGTGCCTATTGCATTCCCCATTATTGCCGGTTCTGGAACACTTACAACCATTATGTCATTGAAAGCAAACTTTGATGAAATGTATATCTTGTTTGGTATTCTAATTAATCTAGTAGTTGTTTACATCACTTTAAGATTGCTCAAAGTAATTGAACGAGCACTAGGCGAATCAGGATTACTTGCCGTAAGAAAATTCTTTGGTGTAATCCTGATTGCTATTGCGGTTAAAATATTTAGTACCAATATTGCAGCGTTTGGTAAATAAGCATTTTGTTTACCAAAATAAAGTATACAGGGCTGCGATTATTCCGAATAATATTAATACGCCTACCACAAATGCAGGATGTAATTTGAACATACTGCTGTCTACTTCCAATCCTTTCGTTTGAATACCTTTTCTAATATCGTTTATGCTTATAAAATACATTCCTACTAAGCAGATCAAGAATACAATGCCCATTCTATCTAAGAATGGAATTTCAAATATCCCGTCTGCATTGGCAACAGCATATCCTGAAGAAGCCAACCAAGAAAGGTCTATATAGTTGGGTATGAACTTGAAAATAATGGAGAGTACAAATCCTCCAATGGTTGCAAACAATGCTGCATTAGAACTGGTTTTTTTCCAGAAGAATCCCAAGAAGAACATGGCAAATACGCCTGGTGAAACAAATCCAGTGTATTCTTGAATATATTGGAATCCTCCTTTTTTATCTATACCCATAAATGGCGCAACTACCATAGCTAATACCATTGCAGCAACAATGGAAATTCTTCCAATGTTTACCATTTTTTGTTCTCCTGCTTCCGTATTAATTTTCTTTTTGTAAATATCCAATGTGAAAATAGTAGCTATACTATTTGCTTTACCTGCTAAAGAAGCTACTACTGCTGCAGTAAGTGCTGCAAAAGACAGGCCCTTTAATCCCACCGGTAATAAATTTAATAATACAGGATATGCCCTATCCGGATTTATTTCTCCATCTTGTAACAACTCTGTTTGAAAATATCCTTGCTGGTGCATTACATAGGCTGCAATACCTGGTAAAACTACTATGATGGGCATGATGAGTTTTAAGAATCCAGCAAATAACAATCCATTCCTTGCTGTTTTTAAATCGGCTCCCAATGCGCGTTGGGTGATATATTGGTTACATCCCCAATAATTTAAATTAGCAATCCATAACCCCCCTATCAATACAGTAAGCCCTGGCAAATCGGTAAAGCTTGGATTATCGGGCTTCAAAATCATATGAAAATGATCGTCTGCTTTTTCTCTTAAAACTGCTAAACCATTGAGCAATCCACTCGTTCCGTTTTGCTCTGCTACTAAGTTCAATGCTATGTAAGTAGCTGCCAATCCTCCCAAGATTAAAAAGAATACTTGAATTACATCGGTGTATCCTATTACTTTCATGCCACCCAAAGTAATGAGTACTGCAAAAAATCCAAGTGCTAACATGCATAGAGTGAAAGAGATTCCAGAGATACTACTAATGGCTAATGCTCCTAAGAATAATATTGAAGTAAGGTTTACAAATACATATAACAATAACCAGAACACTGCCATAATCATTGCTACGGTATCGTTGTATCGTACCTGCAAAAACTGCGGCATGGTGAATATTTTATTTTTCAAATAAACAGGCATGAAGAAAATAGCCACTACTATTAATGTAACGGCTGCCATCCACTCATAACTTGCAATGGCCAATCCCATTTTGAATCCGCTTCCGCTCATGCCTATGAACTGTTCTGTTGAAATATTAGAAGCAATCAAAGACGCACCAATGGCCCACCAGGTTAATGATCCCTCTGCTAAAAAATAATCTTTTGAGTTGGCTTCTTTTGCTTTCTTTCTTCGGTATACCCAAATACCATATCCAGCAACCAGAATAAAATAGAATAGAAATACCAAATAATCTGTTTGGTGTAATGAATTCATACAGCTGTGTTATAATCGTTTTAAACTTTCGTAAGCTATACAATTATCAAATGCGGTTTAGTTTATTGTGGGGGATTTTTTTATCAAATATGGGGTGCATATGTATCGGGGGTTGCCAGGACATCTTCCTGTCTTTGCCAGGATTGTCAGCTTCACTTCGTTCAGCTGACTTCCTCCCGTATTGAACTTACTCAAACCCTTCGCACGTCAACCTTCGGTTGCCCTGCGGGTTTTTAGCCTGCTCACTTATACGAGTAAACTCGTAACGTTCGCAATCTAAAAACCCTCGCAGCTATCGCTGCGAGGGTTTGTGGTCTCGCCAGGAATCGAACCTGGATCTGGAGCTTCGGAAACTCTTATACTATCCATTGTACTACGAAACCAAGAATTGTTGCAAATGTACTTGAAGCAAATTAATTCTGTTGGATCTGCGCAAAAATGCGCTCTGTATCTTCTAAAGAGCAAAGTTCAGTTCCTTTATGCAATGTAGCCGCAGAACCCGCAGCTACTCCGTATTGTAATACTTGCTCCCATCCCCATCCTTTGGTTAATGCCGCTAACATACCTGCTACCATACTATCTCCTGCGCCAACTGTGCTTAATACGGGTGCTTTAGGTGCTACCGCTTTGAATTGTTCGGTGGCGGTAATCAACATAGCCCCTTCTGCTCCCATTGAAACAGCCATAGCTTCACAATCTCCTGCTGCAATGACTTGTCTTGCGGTTTCAATTACGGCTGTAGTATCAATCCAATCCTTGCCTACTAAAGAAGCCAATTCCCGCAGGTTGGGTTTGATCAAATACAAGCCCTCTTTCACAGCAGCTTTTAATGCATCGCCAGATGTATCAATAATCAACTTCGCATTCAGTTTTTTTGCAATCAAAGCAATTTCATGAAATATAGTTACTGCCGTTTCAGGTGGCAAACTTCCACTCACCACTATATAATCTGCATGCGCACAATTTGCAATCGCTTGCAATAATAATCCCAACTCTTGATTAGATACCGACTCTCCAGGCATACCAAAGCGATACTGTAATTTTTTGTCTTCATCAAATACTACAAAATTTTCACGCGTGTCTCCTTCAGTTGGAATGGCAGTAAATTCCACTTGCTCTTTGCGCAGCAATGCTTCCAATGTTTTTCCAGTATAGCCTCCAGATAAAATAATGGCTTCTGATGCAATCCCTAATTTTTTCAACCCCCTTGAAATATTAATACCACCACCACCAGGCTCTACTTTAGAAGAGAGGGCTCGCAATTTTTTTTCAGGGACTAATTCAGGTACTGAAATACTTTTATCTAATGCAGGGTTAAGTGTAATAGTAACAATGTTTGCCATTGTATGAAATTACATCAATTGCTTGAGCTCATGCAATGCTGCAGGTAAGAATATACGAGTGGGTACAGTATTCATTATTCTTAAGTCGGTCCACAAGCTGCTTTCATTGTCTAAAAACGCTAGTACTTTACTGGCATTCACTCCTTTGAAAATATCTGCAAAAATGGCGTCACCACCCATTTTACGATTGTGCAATACATTCAATAACACAGCATCGTATAAATGCCCTTTAGTATGCTGAAAGCCCTTTCCATATCCTAAATGCTTGCCCTGTTTCATTGCTTCTACCAGACCGGCAGTACGTTTTTGAATATACTTAAAAGCATAACCACTGCTGGCTTTAGCTTGACCACCGGCAATACCAATGAAAATATGTTGCCCTTTTGCATTAGGGAAACTTTTAGTTGTCATAGGTATCACCCCTTTTTCCTCGTGCAAAATTTCGTAGTCGTTGATATGCAATTGTTCAGAAATATATTTTTTCAACGCACTGTTATAAGCTGCATCTTCTAAGAGTTGCTCTGTAAATAAAGTGTACTCTACTAGAGCAGTATTAGCCGAAGTAGGCAATACATACATGAATGTGGTGCCTTCTTCTTGACCTACCCTAAAATCCATGAATACTGCCTTAGATGAATCAAAACAATCTGTTGCTGTTTTAATTTCCCATCCTTTAAAATGTTGCAAAAAATGGTACTCACTAGGCTTTGTTTTGATAGGCTCAAACAAAATACTACTGAAAACATATTCAGCATAATTACATTCACCATTGGCTAATTCAACACCCCCGAATAATTGATCACTTGATTCAACTAATTTTTTAATTGACGCTTTTCTCCACTCAATATTGGGAGCCGCCAATGCATTGGTTTTTACATAATTGTAAAAATCAATACCCTTTATCATTTTGTAGGTATAAGGATCAATTGATAGTTCAGAAGAATAATGATTAGAATAAAAATCAAGTTTTGTCCATTGGTGATGGACGATTGGCTCAAATAGGTCAGACTCGGTTTCCCAAAAGCACCAAGTGCGATCATTTTGTTGCTTATCATCCGCATCTACAACCAATATTTTTTTAGTTGAGAAAAAGGGATCTGCTACCATTCGCATTAACAAACTCATGCCTGCACATCCAGCTCCTGCAATAATATAGTCGTATTGTTTACTCAACTAGTTAAACTGCTTTTAGCTTTTCGTCTCTCCTAATTTTATCCCAGTATTTCTTTGCAACAATCAACATGCCAAAGCTTTCACCTTCTTCTTTGTGTAAGTGTTTGTGGTGCATTTTATGCGCCCATCTGATGGCGCGTATATACCGATTATTGCTGCGTGTAAATAATTTAATTCGCTGATGAATAATGATCTCATGCACTAAAAAATAAGCAAACCCATATAAGGCAATACCTGCTCCTATGCTTACTACCCAATAATTTTGATCCATACTGCCCAGCATGATACAAAGCCAACTAGGTATTGCAAAAATCACGAAGAACGCATCGTTCTTTTCCCAAAATCCAGGACCTTTTTGGTGATGGTCTTCGTGCAAATACCAAAGAAATCCATGCATCACATATCGATGGGTTAACCAAGTAATCCCTTCCATTACAACAAAAACCAATAAGGTTACTAATACATAAATCATCTTATAAGAAAATTCTAAGTGATAGAAAAAACAAAGCCTGTATAATCAACAAATGCATAGCAAAATGGTTTTGTGCCTTTATTTTCAACTGTTGTTGAATGGCCAACAAAATGGCACTGATCACAAACCAACAAGCATAATTAAGCATGGGGATTGAACCTCCCTCCCATGCCCAAAACCCTAGTTGTATGGCAACTGGTTCCATTAACCAATCAAAGAAAGTAGCTAACACTGCACCATCAATAACAACAGACCATTTAATAATCGCCCTTGGCATAGGAGCATCATATTTTGCCAACATCACTTTATTCAATTGCTGCATTAATGATCCACAACAAAATACAATCACAAACCAATTCATTCCTATCAGAAATGGCACACCCATCAACTTAGGACCCATGACTGTACCATAAGCATAATCTCCAAATAAAATTCCTGTATTTACCCCAATAATTTCGGTAACCATTCCTGTTGCAAATGCCAATAAAAAAAATCCAATAAACCCTTTCTCTAAACGCTCTTGACTAGCTGCAAGTAGTACCCCCATTAAAACCAATGTTACTGGAGTATTATTGATGAACCAATCTTTATACGGAGTAAAAAGAATACCTATCACGCCTGCAAAATGGAATAGTATTGCTAAAAACAGCGGTATATATGGCCTTGCGTATAACATGGTTGCTAATGCTTTAAATTTGCTGTTCACCTACCAAATTAGCCGCAATGGCTGCACTTGATAAACAAAGTGGAATTCCTCCACC
The DNA here is from genome assembly GCA_040403845.1 of Sediminibacterium sp. Classification (GTDB taxonomy): domain Bacteria; phylum Bacteroidota; class Bacteroidia; order Chitinophagales; family Chitinophagaceae; genus Sediminibacterium. Next base: position 71,883 of record JBBAJU010000005.1, on the reverse strand, counting down.
AGGATGAACACTCCCGCCTACAAAATACAACCCTTTTGTGGTATTACTGAAATTAGGGTGTCGCATAAATGCAGCGGTTTTACTATTAGAACTAGTTCCATACAATGAACCCATGTAAGAAGCTGTTTTAGATTCTATGCTAACAGGTGATAGAACCTCTTCTACCTCTATCAGTGGCTCAATCTCTTCGCCTAATGAATTACTTAATTTTTTAAGTATAGCAGTTCTATAAAAAGACTTAATTGATTCCCAATCTTGTCCTTGATTGGCAGGGGCATTCACCATTACAAACCAATTTTCTTTACCCATTGGAGCTTGAATAGAAGGCTCTCTTTTACTAGTTATATTAATATAGACCGTTGGATCTCCAAATGGTTGTTTTGTTTTAAACAATGACTCGAATTCCTTTTCGTAATTGTCACTAAAAAATATATTGTGCAAATCCAATTGCGAGAAGCTTTTATTAATACCCCAATAGAATATAAACGCACTGCTGCTTCTTTCTTGTTTTAAAACTTTAGCAGCCTTTATCGTATCGCCTAATAATTGCTGGTAAGTAAAATAAACATCCATATTACTTACTACTACATCTGCAAATTGATTTTCATGATTAACAACTACCCCTTTTACTTCTCCTTGTGTTCGAATAATTTTTTCTACTCCATTTCCAAAATTAAATTTCACTCCTTTTTTTAGCGCTAACTGATAAAGCGCATTTGTTATACTAATCATTCCCCCTTTAGGATAAAAAGTTCCTTCATTGTGTTCCAAATGTGGAATCAAAGAAAGCATTGCAGGTGCTTTGTAAGGATTGCTTCCATTATAAGTTGCATATCTATTGAATAATTGTACCAGCTTGGGCGATTCAAAAGAACGCATATTATAACTGTTCAACGAGTTAAACAGGTAAGGCCATTTTACCGTTTGAATGGCTTTAAATATGGGCGCTTTAAAAAGGGTTTGTAATTTATGCAATGAATAGGTCAAGAATATTCCAGCAATATGGTTGTATGCGTTGGCAGATTTATTTAAGTATCGATGCAAGTTTACTGCTGGCTCGTTGGTTTTTTCTTGCAATTCGACGGCAAATTTTTCCTGATCGGCATAAGCACTAATAACAGTGCCGTCTTCATAAAAGTAATTACAAGCAATGGGTACTCTTTCATAACTAAAGTATTCCTCTATGGGCTCACCTGCAAATTCAAATAATTCTTCTATTAATTGAGGACGAGTAAACAAACTTGGACCAGCATCAAACTGATAACCACCTGATTCAAAATGACTCAACTTGCCACCAGGATAATCGTTTTTTTCAAAAACAGTAACGTCAAATCCCATCACTTGCAAACGAATAGCTGCTGCTAAACCAGCAACACCTGCACCAATTACGATTGCTTTTTTAGTAGGGGTAGTATTGCTCATGTCCTTTATTTATTTTGTTGAAACCACCATGCTTTTACTTTAGGAAAAGCAATTAAAAACCAGCTGGTAAATAGCATCGGTTTTGTTGCTATTAATTGGTCTACATTTTCAAATGTACGGAAAGCATAGTCTTTCACCTCTAAAGGATTGGGTTGAATAGTTCCTTGATAGCGTCCAATAAAGACATGGTCGAATTCGTATTCGGTTAACCCATTGTCGAATGGAGCTTTATATACAAAATCAAAAGCTTTTTCTAAGGGAGTATCAAAACCCATTTCCTCTTGTAATCTCCTATGTGCAGCGCTTTTTGTAACCTCACCTGGTTTAGGATGACTACAACAAGTATTGGTCCATAAATTGGCGCTATGGTATTTATTATCGGCTCTTTGTTGCAACAACATTTCGCCTGCTTCATTGAATATAAAAACACTGAAAGCTCTATGTAAAAACGCTTTTTCATGTGCTTCCATTTTTTCCATGAAACCCAATTCCTGATCAGTTTCATTTACCAAAATCACTTGTTCTAACATGTATTTAGAGCAGATTTAATTGACTTCTGATACCCGCTTTTGCCAAGATAAACATCTTACCGTGATCGGGTATTCTAACTCTAGTATCTAGAATATTTTGTGGCTGGAGTTTTTTAATTTTTTTAAATAAACTCAAATAGTATTTATAAGCAACATAAACCCCAAAACGGGCTTTTAAAGGCAATTGGAGTATGCCCTCATAAGCATGATCAAAATCCTTTTGTATATCTTCTTCTATTTTTAATTTGTCTGCCTGTGTAAAATTACTGAAGTCGCATCCAGGAAAATACATTCGGTCTAATCCTTCAAAGTCTGCTCTTAAATCTCTCAAGAAATTTACTTTTTGAAAAGCAGACCCCAGGCTACAAGCATATGGTTTTAGTTTTTCGTAGCTGCTTTGATCGCCATTACAAAAAACATATAAACACATTAAGCCAACTACTTCTGCACTTCCATATATGTATTCTTCATAGCCCGACTTATCGTATTGTTTTTTACCTAAATCCATTTCCATGCTATGTAAAAAAGCATCAATCAACTGACGGTCTATTTTAAATTCATTCACCGTTAGTTGAAAGCTATGCAGAATGGGGTTTAAAGAAATCTTTTGATCAATTGCTTTATAGGTTGCTTCTTTAAATTCAGCTAGTAATGTTTCTTTATCAAAGTCATGAAATGTGTCTACAATTTCGTCTGCAAATCTTACAAATCCGTAAATATTGAAAACGGGTGTTCTAAGATCTTTGTGCAAGAGACGAATGGAGGAAGAAAAACTAGTGCTATAAAGCTCCGTAGTAATTCTGCTACATTCTTGGCTTACCTGGTGAAACAGTCTAATCATATAATTTCGAAATTTCTTTAGCCACCACTTCACCGCTAATTAAGCTAGGAGGAACTCCAGGCCCAGGAACGGTTAGCTGTCCTGTAAAGAATAGGTTTTTTACTTTTTTACTTCTGCAAGACGGTTTTAAAACAGCAGTTTGTAGCAAAGTGTTCGCTAGTCCATAGGCATTTCCTTTAAAAGCGTTGTATTCACTTATAAAATCACTCTGCGCAAAGGTTTTCTTATAAACAATAGCTTCTTCGATTGATTGCCCAAGCTGTTTTTCTATCCGTTTAATAATCAATTTAAAATATTTTTCTCTTAATTCCTCGGTATCACCTGTTAAACCTGTTGCAACAGGTATAAGCAGAAATATATTTTCATGACCTTCAGGTGCTACAGAAGGATCGGTAACCGAAGGCGCGCACATATAAAATAATGGATCTGTTGGCCACTCTTTGGTGGCATAAATTTCCTTTCCGTGTAAACCAAAATCGGTATCAAAAAAAAGAGAATGATGAGGAACCCCAGTTAAACGCTTGTTTAAACCAATGTAATATAATAGACAGCTGGGAGCCATTACTCGCTTATCCCAATATGAAGCAGTATATGTTCGGTATTGTGGCTGTAATAAATTAGTCTCTACATGATGGTAATCTGCTCCTCCAACAACCACGTCTGCTTCAAGCTCTACCATGACTTTTCCTGCTGGAGTATTAGCCATGCATGACACCGATTTTGCGAGACCTTTTTCTACATTTATTTGATTAACGCTATGGTTAAATCTAAAATTAACCCCTAATGAAACTGCTAAATCATACATCCCCTGCACAATTTCGTACATCCCTTTTTTAGGGTACCAAGTCCCCCCCTTAATATCGGCGTAATTCATTAAGCTATACAGTGCAGGTGTATGTTCCGGCAAAGCTCCCAAAAACAAAACAGGGAATTCCATTAATTCAACCAGTTTTGGATTCTTGAAATACTTACCAACATGAGATTTCATCGAATTGAACACATCTAATTTAAAAACACCTTTCATTAAGTCAATGTCAAGGAATTCAGTTAGAGATTGCCCAGGTTTAAAAACCAATTTATTCACTCCTACCTCATATTTGTAGGCAGCTTCTTTCATAAATAAGTCTAGTTGCTTTCCAGCCCCTTGCTCTAATCTTTCGAACAAAGCTTTTAGTTCTTGATAATTAGCTGGTATATCGGTTACATCATCTGGCCAATATACCCTATAAGAAGGATTTAATCTGGTCAATTGATAATAGTCGCTTACTTTTTTCCCAAACTGGTCAAAGTAGCGTTCAAATACATCTGGCATCCAATACCAGCTGGGTCCCATATCAAAAGTGAATCCTTCGACTGCATACTTTCTAGCCCTGCCACCTGGTAATTCATGTTGTTCTAGTACGGTAACATTCCAGCCCGATTTGGCCAGAAAGGAAGCCGCGGACATGCCCGCGAAACCACTTCCGATAATAATCGCTTGCTTATTCTTCACTTGAAACGTAAGATAATGAAATTTCTTAGAAACGCTGTATATGAGCTTTTAGCAGTTTTCTAGCAAAGTGAATCCTGCTTTTGATTGTTCCCAAAGGTTCATCCAACATTTCTGCAATTTCATGGTATTTATACCCATCAAAGTACAATAAAAATGGATTTCTAAAAATCTCTGGAAGGTTATGAATGGCTTGTTTAACCTCTTTCATATTGATGCCCGCAATGGCTTCATTAGCAACAGCTCCCTGATTGAAATCTAATAAGAATTCATTGGGTGTGTTATCGAATATAGTTGCTTGCTTTGATTTTCTTCTGTAGTTATTGATAAAAATATTACGCATGATGGTATACAACCATGCTTTGATATTAGTACCAACATTGTACTTGTCTTTATTAGCCAATGCCCTAAACAAAGTTTCCTGATAAAGGTCTTTGGCCGCTTCTTGATCGCGTGTTAAAGTAACCGCAAATGGTTTCAAAAAATCCGCATTATTAACCAGCATTTGATTGAAATCTAGCGTAGACATGGCGTATTGTTTAATTTATTAGGCCATAAAGCTAAACATAATATTTGGTACTGGATGATTTTTTTGTTTAATTTTTACTAAAGAAATGTGAAACAAAAAACCCGCTGTTAGCGGGTTGATTGATTGTTGTTTAAACATTATAATTATACATTATAAGGTATTCATGTATTCTATAACTTCTAGAAGTGACTTCTTAAATGACACATTACTGGGGATTCGCTTTTTGTAATTCTGCGTTAAAGCACCAGAAACAATCACTTGAAATTCCGGAATTCTGTTTTGAACATTCACTAAAAATTTCTCGAAATTAAAGTTGTTTGCAACAGATGTTAAGTGAGAATACAAAAAGTCTGGTTTCTTTAAAGTAGCCACATATTCAACATCTTTTAAAGGCACATTAGACCCTAAATAGATCACTTTTAAACCTTTGCTCTTGAACAAATAATAAGTGAACAGTACGCCTAACTCATGGTGTTCTCCTTCAGGAAGGAATACCAATACTGTTTTTTTATAATTGATTGGAGCATGGCAGGTTTCAATTCCCATGATCAGCTTTTGGCGAATAATATTGGTTACCAGATGCTCTTGAGCAGGGTTAATATGGTTGGTAATCCACAAAATTCCAATTCTTTCTAGAAAAGGGAAAATGATTTGAGGAATGGTTTTTTCAATACCCTTATTTTTGATATAGCCATCTAAGAGTGATTCAAACTCTTCAATTTTCATATCAACCATACAGCTGATCAACTCATTCACCATTCGCTCAATCTGAGCCTGGGACTGATTGAGTGACAGGATTTTTTCCCGCATTTCTGCAGAACTCATTTTGTCAATATGAGAAATTTTAAAGCCGTACTTGTTCAATAATGCAATATTGAGTACTGTCTTTAATTCGTCCCCTGTATAATACCGGATATTTGTTTCTGTGCGCTGCGGGTTAAGGAACGTATACCGCTGTTCCCATATACGGATGGTATGCGCTTTAATTCCCGACAGGTTCTCTAAATCTTTGATTGTAAAGGCATTCATATCATTGTAACGCTAATAAACTTGTTTTGTTTAAAAGATTTACAAAGACTTTAAACGCTTTAGATATTCCCCGTAGCCACTTTTTGCATATTTCTCCCCTAGAAGCATTAATTGTGCTCTGTCAATAAAGCCCATTCTGTAGGCAACCTCCTCAATGCAGCCAACTTTCTGACTTTGGCGCTTTTCAATTACTCTCACAAATTCGCAAGCATCAGCAAATGAATCAAAAGTACCTGTATCCAACCATGCAGTACCCCTATTCATAATTCCCACTTGCAATGTTCCCGCTTCTAAATAAACCCTATTTACATCCGTAATTTCATATTCACCTCTTGGTGAAGGAGCAATATTTTTAGCTATTTCTACTACCGAATTATCATAAAAATATAAGCCTGGTACCGCATAATTAGACTTTGGCGCTTTGGGTTTTTCTTCGATAGAAATGGCCTGCTTTTGATCATTAAATTCTACAACCCCATAACGTTCAGGGTCGTTTACTTCATAAGCAAAAACCGCAGCACCTTCCACATCATTAAAACTTTGCACCAACTTACTAAAGCCTGCACCATAAAATATATTGTCACCTAAAATCAAACAGACTTTGTCGTTGCCAATAAATTTTTCGCCAATCACAAATGCTTGGGCTAAACCATTGGGTTCATGTTGAACTTCATAAGAAAAGCTACATCCTATTTCAGATCCATCACCTAATAATCTTTTAAATTGGTCCTGATCTTGTGGCGTTGTAATAAATAAAACCTCTCGTATTCCAGCCAACATCAATACAGAGAGCGGATAATAAATCATGGGCTTATCATACACTGGCATTAATTGCTTACTGATGCCTTTAGTAATGGGGTACAATCTGGTGCCCGATCCGCCTGCTAAAATGATTCCTTTCATAATATTGGTATAAGCATTAAATTAAAATAGTAAGCTATTTACAGTGTCTCGCAATAGCGGCAATGTCAAATCTTTTTCAGACAATTTTATTTCATTAGCTGGTAACTTCCAATCGATAGCTAAATCTGGATCATTGAAAGCAATTCCCCCTTCAGAAGTCTTGTGATAATAATTATCACACTTATAAAAGAATGTTGCTTGTTCACTTAATACTACAAATCCATGCGCAAATCCGCGAGGTACAAAAAACTGTGTGCGGCTTTCGCCCGTTAATTCAACAGCCACATGCTGCCCAAATGTTTTAGAACCCTTGCGGAGGTCTACAGCCACATCCAGCACCACTCCACTCAACACCCTTACCAATTTAGCTTGTGCAAATTCTCCATGTTGAAAATGCAGCCCACGCAGCACCCCTTTTGAAGAACTAGATTGATTGTCTTGTACAAAATCAATGGCTACGCCTGTTTTCTCTAGAAAAGTATTTCTATTAAAACTCTCAAAAAAATATCCGCGACTATCACCAAAAAATGTGTCGTGAATAATAAAGCAACCTTCAATGGGGGTATATTCAATTTGCATGATTACTTATTACTGTACATAGATTCATAATAATGTTGATAGTTACCACTGGTTACATTATTTAACCATTCTGTATTCGCCAAAAACCAATCGATGGTTTCGCTTAACCCCTCTTGGAATGTAACGCTGGGCTTCCATCCCAGCTCACGATTGATTTTAGATGCATCAATGGCATATCTTCTATCGTGTCCTGGTCTGTCTTTGATATAAGTAATTAATTGCTCACTGGTACCTGCTGGCTTACCTAATTTTTCATCCATTTGGGCACACAACAACTTCACTAAGTCAATATTTTTCCATTCGTTAAAGCCGCCAATATTATAAGTTTCACCTGTTACACCTTGATGGAATACCATGTCAATGGCAATTGCATGATCTTTCACATACAACCAATCACGGGTATACAATCCATCTCCATAAACGGGCAATGGTTTGCCTTGTATAATATTATTGATGAATAAGGGGATCAATTTCTCCGGAAAATGGAATGGTCCATAGTTATTTGAGCAGTTCGATATGACCGTTTGTAAGTGATAGGTTTCGTGATAAGCTCTTACAAAATGATCGGAAGATGCTTTACTTGCAGAATAAGGAGAACGAGGATCGTAGGCAGTTTCTTCGGTGAATAAACCTTCGGCACCTAAGCTTCCGTACACTTCATCAGTTGATACATGATAAAAGCGATGGTTCTCTAAATCGGCCGCCCATTTTTGCTTAGCAGTATTTAATAGGTTAACCGTACCAATTACATTGGTGTACACAAAATCTAATGGAGAAACAATTGAACGATCCACGTGTGATTCTGCAGCCAAATGAATTACATCGGTTACTTGGTATTGATCAAACAATTCTTCGATGGCTTTCACATCTAAAATATTCACTTTGGCAAAGCGATAATTGGGCTTATTTTCTATATCTCTTAAATTCTCGAGATTGCCCGCATAGGTTAGAGCATCTAAGTTGATGATTTGATATTCAGGGTATTTATTTACAAATAATCTTACAACATGAGAGCCAATAAATCCAGCCCCTCCAGTGATAACAATCTTTTTAGACATAATGAAATTCTTAATAATATAAAGGTACTATTTTGTACGCTTGTTTAACTTTTACCCTATTTATTCCAAGGTGCATTTTTAACCAATTCGTACACCATTGAAATGCCTGTATGCAAATCTATCCTGGCTTTCCAGCCAAATTGATTGATCTTAGTGACGTCCATTAATTTTCTAGGCGTACCATCGGGTTTGGATAGGTCTAATTCAATTTTTCCTTCATATCCAGTTACTTGTTTGACCATTTGGGCCAATTCTAAAATGGTTACATCTGTACCAGTTCCAATATTCACCAAACCCTTTTCATTATAATGTTCTATCAAATACATACATGCTTCTGCTAAATCATCTACATGCAAGAATTCTCTTTTGGGGGTTCCAGTTCCCCAGATGGTAACTGATGCTTCATTATTTGCCTTGGCCGTGATAAACTTGCGCAACATGGCTGGCAATACATGGCTTTTTTCTAAGTCGTAGTTATCGTTGGGGCCATATAAATTGGTGGGCATTGCAGAAATAAAATTGCATCCATATTGGGCACGATAACTGTCGCATAATTCTATTCCGGCAATTTTTGCAATGGCATAAGGTTGATTGGTTTCTTCTAAATAACCACTCAACAAATACTCTTCTTTTAATGGTTGCGGCGCCATTTTAGGATAAATACAAGAAGAACCTAGGAACAATAATTTTTTCACCCCATTCACATAACTCTGATGAATAATATTGCTTTCCATCATCAGGTTATCATAAATAAATTCTGCTCGGTAGGTATTGTTGGCAACAATTCCACCCACTTTTGCGGCAGCTAAAAAAACATAGTCGGGTTGTTGGTCAGCAAAAAAATCGGCGACTGCTTGTTGATTACGCAAGTCTAATTCTGAAGATGTTCGCGTAATAATATTCGCAAATCCTGCTGATTGTAATTGTCTAACAATAGCACTCCCTACCATTCCTCTATGGCCAGCTACATAAACTTTTGCATTCTTATTCATGTTCTTTCTCTATCGTGAATCTGTTGTTTTGCAACAACTGTTCTTTTTTAAATACTATAATATCTGCAGCCACCATTTCTTTAATCATTTCAGCTAAAGTATAGGTTGGCACCCAGTTTAATTTTGTTTTTGCCTTGGTGGCATCTCCTATTAATAAGTCTACTTCTGTAGGGCGATAATAACGTGGATCTACTTTTACTACCACTTGACCCAATTTCATACCATGGTCTTGGTTATTGGTTATTTTACTAATCACACCCACTTCGTTTACTCCCTCACCAGTAAAGCTCAATTCAACGCCTACCTCTCCAAAAGCCATTCTCACAAAATCTCTGATATAAGTAGTGATGCCTGTAGCCAATACAAAGTCTTCGGGTGTATCTTGTTGCAACATGCGCCACATGCCTTCTACATAATCTTTAGCATGGCCCCAATCTCTTTGCGCATCTAGGTTTCCTAAATACAAGGTTTCTTGTAAGCCCATTGAAATTCTGGCAACCGCTCGGGTGATTTTTCTAGTTACAAATGTTTCTCCTCTCAATGGACTTTCGTGGTTAAATAAAATACCATTACATGCATACATTCCATAAGCTTCTCGGTAATTTACCGTAATCCAATAGGCGTATAATTTAGCCACTGCATAAGGACTTCTTGGATAAAAAGGCGTGGTTTCACTTTGTGGAACCGCTTGCACTAAACCGTATAATTCAGAAGTAGATGCTTGATAAAATTTGGTCTTTTTAGTTAAGCCCAATAAACGGATGGCTTCCAAAATTCTCAACGCTCCTACTCCATCTGCATTGGCTGTATATTCTGGTGTTTCAAAACTCACCTGCACATGGCTCATTGCAGCTAAATTGTAAATTTCATCAGGCTGCACTTCTTGTATAATCCGAATTAAATTAGTGCTATCGGTAAGGTCTCCATAATGCAATACCATGTGACGATCTGGTATGTGCGGATCTTCATAAAAATGATCGATTCTTTGTGTATTAAACAAAGAACTTCTACGCTTAATTCCATGCACTTCATAGCCTTTTTTCAGCAGTAATTCTGCTAAATACGCACCGTCTTGTCCGGTTATTCCTGTGATTAATGCTTTTTTCATGGCAGTCTATTGATGCAAATATGCAACCTTAAACGCATATCTATATAAATTGGCTTACATAAGCATTTGATTTATCTTAGCTCTAACAGTAAAAATATGGGTAATAGATACTATTCCTTAGACGTTTTTAGGGGGGCTACCGTAGCACTCATGATTCTAGTAAATAATCCTGGGAGTTGGAGCCATATTTTTGGGCCTTTAATGCATGTCCCTTGGCACGGGGTAACACCAACCGATCTAGTGTTCCCTTTCTTTTTATTTGCGGTAGGAAATGCCATGGCTTTTGTAATGCCTCGCTTTGAAGCGGCTGGTGCTGGGGAATTTTGGAAAAAAGTAATCAAACGTACCCTACTCATTTTTGGGATTGGCGTCTTATTACATTGGAGCCCATTTGTGAAATGGGACGGTGAAGCCTTGGTAGGAAAATCTTGGGAGAATGTTCGAATTTTAGGCGTTCTTCAGCGGATTGCACTCTGTTATTTCTTTGCTTCGGTGATTGTTTTTTATGGCAAAACAAAGGGAGCTTACATCATTGGAATGTCTATCTTATTGTTGTATTGGTTTGCCTGTTATGCTTTGGGCGCCAATGGAGACCCTTATAGCTTGCAGGGCTGGTTTGGCAACCCCATTGATATAAATATTTTAGGAGTTAATCATATTTACAAAGGGGAAGGGGTTCCGTTTGATCCAGAAGGCTTTATGAGCACTCCCGCCGCCATTGTGCAAGTGATTTTTGGGTTTTTAGTAGGACAATACATACAATTAAAAGGAAAGAATACAGATATGCTCAGCGGCTTATTCGTTGCAGGAATTGTATTAACTGCTACTGGTTATTGCTGGGACTTAGTATTCCCCATCAACAAAAAAATATGGACCAGTAGTTATACTATTTACACTACAGGATTGGCCATTTTAACCATTGGAGTAATGATATACGCCATTGAATTTAAAGGTGCTAAAGGTGCTTGGAGTAGGTTCTTTGACGTGTTTGGGAAAAACCCCTTATTTATTTTTGTATTGAGTGGATTTCTGCCAAGACTAGCCAGTTTACTGCGTTGGGTTGAATCTACAGATGCAGATGGAACCAAACATTATACTTCTTTCTTGTCATGGTTTTACACTCATTTATGCAAACCTATTGCAGCAGATCCAAGAGTTGGTTCCTTGGTTTATGCATTGTGCATGATTGCTTTTTACTGGCTAATTGTTTACATACTAGACAAGAAAAAAATCTATATCAAGGTATAAGCAGAAGACTTAGCTCCATAGGATTGATTAGCAGAATTTTCAAAATTGTTCTACCGAATTTTTTTTGCTGGATTTCCTGCATAAACCCCAGGTTCTGTAATATCTTTTGTTACAACTGCTCCGGCGCCTATAACTACATGGTCGCAAATATGCACAGGAAGTATAGTAGCATTACTGCCAATTGACACATTATTCCCTATTCGAGTGGCTTGCCATTTAGTGGGGTCTCCTGCAGGTTTCAATTCATCAAATAAATCATTGATGAACATTACCCCATGCCCAATAAAACAGTCGTTACCAATAGTTACTAAACTACAAATAAAACTGTGCGACTGTATTCTGCATCTTTCTCCAATAATTACGTCTTTCTGAATTTCGGTAAATGGACCAACAAATGAATCGTGACCGATATGGCAACCATAAATATTTACAGGGCCTACAACCCTTACATTTTTTCCAAAATGGACATCTCTTACAGAAGATTCAGTCAAGCTAAAAGTAGGCAACATAGTACTTTAATTTTTATACAAATTACTTCAATTATCGTGCCTGATAGATGAGATTTATTAGGCTGATTGTGTTCTTAGCTTCTTCAACCGTTGTATAATAAAGTGTTTGATTCAATAATGTATTTTGTAAACTATCATACACTAAATGATGATTGCGCATACTGCCTTTGTAATGGCCATAGTCATTGGGAGTATATTGCGCTTTATTCATTGCGTCTAGTTGTATTTGTAATTCGGCCGCAAGCGCAGCATCTTCAACATCAAATTCTAAAGTATTTAAGTACGCTCCTCCTGCTTTAATTGTACCCTTTGAAGAAAAAATGGTAAGCGACCCCTCTTTATTTGCATTGGGTTCATTAACGGAGTAGTTCATACACGCAGTTAAACCAGATAGAAATTTTATTTCAACTTTTCCTTCGTCTTCAAAATCAATTAGTCCTTGATGATGGGTGTTTTTGAATGTTGCCTGTACTATTTTGGCGGGTCCAAAAAACCAACAAAGCAGGTCTATAAAATGACTGAATTGTGTGAACAAAGTACCCCCATCTAATTCCATTGTACCATGCCAACTATTAGTATAGTAAGCTGCAGGTCTATGCCAAAAACAATTTACTTGAACATGCTTTAAAGAACCCAAAGCTTGTTCTTGCAATAGCTGATAAATCAATTTTACAGGTGGATTAAATCGATTCTGCATGACCGAAAAAATATGTTTTCCCGTTTGCGTTGCTACTGCTTTCATTTTATCAATATCAGTAGTTAAAAGTGCAATGGGTTTTTCGACTAAAACATGATAACCTGCTTGCATGGCTTCGATAGCTTGTGTAGCATGCAATCCATTGGGCGTAGCAATTACTACTATATTGATTGGATGAATGGCCGCATACATTGCGCTGGTATTGTCAAAGAATGGAACACCATATTGATCACCGAATTTTTTAGCTTTAGTAATATCGGTATCTACTACTGCAACCAATACCCCTACCCTCGTTATTTGCATAGCATGTTCTGTAGCAATATTGCCACATCCAATGAGTGCAAAATGTAGGATTGTATTCATTAAAAAAATAAGCTGGCTGCTTTAATTAAACTCTCTGGCTTACCTACATCTAATAATAATGCACCCGTATGATCAAAGCAATAAATGTTTTCTGTAGCACATAAATTGAGGTAAACATCTACCATCGAAAATTTTCCTTCCTGTTTAATTTTTGTGAATAGCGCTTGTTGAACAATATGTATCCCGCTAAACGCCCTACTGTGTAATCCATTGGTATCAAGCCCTAAAGGCTTTACTTCTCCTGTTCCATCGTGTTTCCAGCCTTTTAATTTGCTATCATCTCCAAATAAAAAATACCTAGAAGTGGTTCTTTGAGATACAGCCAAAGTTGCCAATGCATTTGTTTGCTTATGCTGCTGTATCATTTGGTCTAGCTGCATATTGGTTAAAATATCTGCATTCATGATGACCACATGCGCTTCTCCTTTAAAAAAATGCGCTGCTTTTTTTAAGCCACCTCCTGTTTCTAATACTTCATCGGTTTCGTCTGAAATAGTTACAGAAGAACCCCATCCATTATTATTTTCTATGGCATCAATAATTTGATTCGCAAAGTGATGTACGTTCACCACTACTTCCCTAATGCCGTATTGTTGTAAATACAAAATATTTCGCTCTAACAAAGACTTCCCATTTACTACAGCCAATGCCTTAGGATGACTGTCTGTCCAAGGTTTTAGCCTGCTACCTAATCCCGCTGCAAAAATCATTGCTTTCATAAGATGCTTTATTTAACCCAGTTGGCACTATTAGTATGTGTTAAATTTACTTTTAGTTTGTACTTATTTCTTAAGTGTCTTGCTGTTTGCTCTGCAGCATAAACGCTTCTGTGTTGTCCACCAGTGCAACCAAAATTAATCATCAAATTGGCGAAGCCTCTACTCAAATATTCCTCAACAGTAATGTCGATTAAATCCCAAACACTGTTCAGGTACTTATCCATTTTGGTTCGCTGTTCTAAAAAATCTTGCACAGGTTTGTCTTTGCCGGTTAATTTTTTATACTCATCAAATCTTCCTGGATTTAAAATGCCGCGCATATCAAACATAAATCCTCCCCCATTTTCTGTATCATCTACCGGTATGCCTCTCTTATAACTGAAACTATTTATTTCAATGGTTAAAGGGGTGTTTTCATTGGCTTGTGGAGCAACAAATTTGTTGATCATATGTTGATCTACCACCAATTTCAACACTCTGTCAAATTCAGGTGTAACAATGCCCACCCGCTTATGCTCTATAAAAAATTTAAGGTTCTGTAAAGCCAACGGTATACTCGCTAAGAAATGGGCTTTCCGCTCAAACAAGCCCCTAAATCCATAAGCACCCAATACTTGCAACAAGCGAATCAACACATATCCATTGTATTGACTTACAAATGTAATTCGGTCTACGGGCTCATCTAATAATGAATCTACCTGATCCATATAATATTGCAACAAATTATCTTTCCATTCTTCACTCAATTCTGCTTTTGCCTGCCACAATAAAGAAGCCACATCATATTGCAATGCACCTTGCATTCCGCCTTGGTAATCTATAAAATGGACTTCATCATTTTGCACAATAATATTCCTACTCTGGAAATCGCGGAACATAAAAAACTTATTCTGCGTTCTGGTTAAATAAGTACTGAGCGCATCAAAATCATCTAGCATCGCCTGCTTATCATAGGGTAATTGCAGGGTATCTAAAAAATAATATTTAAAATACAAGAGATCGCTCATGATGGCCTGCTTGCCAAATTCTTTTGCAGTTAAACACCAACTATAGTCTAATCCTTTATGGCCCAACACTTGAACTCTGGCTAACTGAGCCAAGCTTTGTTGAAACAATTGATAGGAATAATCGCCATGCCCGTTGGCTTCTAATTTATTCAGCAAAGAATCGGTTCCTAAGTCTTCTTGTAAATAAATAGTGTTGGTTTCATTAACGCCTAAAATGGCTGGAACAGGTAAATTGGCTTGTTTAAAATGCCTGCTGAAATAAACAAATGTTTCCGTCTCTTTTGTATTGATATTATACGTGGCTATATATGTTTGCGCTCTTGCATATACCCTAAAATAAATTCGGTCGCTTCCACTTTGAGGTAGCTTTTCTATTCGGTCGGGGGTTAGCGTTAATACTTGCCGACAAAGTGCTTCTATTGCTGCTATAACTGATTCCATTAAACGTTGCTAGTTTCAACGAAAATAAAGCTAAGTATTCAAAGCACGGGCATCAATCAGGGTTTTAAGGCAAATACATTTACTTGACGATAATCATCCTGTTCATATCGCTTGCGCATCAATACCAATTCGGTAATGGTAAATAAAGCTGCAAAACAAGGCTGATTACTGCGCAAATAAGGTCTTACATGAAAATAAATTTCCTTGCATTGGTAACTGCTGATGTATTGACTCACTACGTTTAATTGGGTGGCCAGTTGTTGAAAGGAAGTAGTATCTGCAATGCGTACCTGCAATTGGCCAGTGACATCATCTATCTGTTGCGCTATTTGAATGGTGAATTGTTCTTTATTACTGATGATTCGATGCATCCAACGGATAATCGTTTCTTCCATTTGTTCGGTGGCTTCAAATACCGCTATTTCAATAGGTAGCCTATCGGGTTGATCCTCTGCAAAATGAGGATACGCCATTAGTAAATATTGCTCCCTTTCGCTAGTAATATAGGGGTGTTGAGCGTTGTTCAAAACATATCCTGCCTGCATAAACAAAAATTTAATTGATAACTATTTTAGTATAAATTTACTAAATAATTTAGTAAGTAAAAATTTATTTTATGGATGGGGAAATCGGGTACGGAGCCGCCTACAAAGGCTCTAAGCAATACACGCAGTGGGAAGTACCCACTGCCAACGCCACTGGATTTGGGGCTGCTGCCGACGACTATATGGAGCGAGGCATCGACTTAAATGAACAGTTGGTGCACAATAAGCCGGCTACTTTTTTCTTTAGGATGAACAGCGATGCCATGACGGGTGCAGGTATTTTTAGCGGAGATACCCTGGTAGTAGACCGGAGCATCAAACCCGTAAGTGGCAAAATCATCATCGCCATTTTAGACGGAGAATTATTGGTGAGAAGGCTGCACAAAAATTTTAACCAATTAACGCTGGTAGCCGAGAACAAAAAGTTTTCGGATATCCAACTAAACGGTTTTGATGAACGTGCCCAAGTATGGGGAGTGGTTACTTATTCTATTCATGCGGTGTAATCATTCTTGAGTATCATCCTTATCCAAACAACTATGATTGGAATAATTGATTGCAATAGTTTTTACTGTTCTTGCGAGCGACTTTTTTTGCCTGCCTTACAAGACGCGCCCGTAGTGGTGCTCAGCAACAACGATGGCTGTATTGTATCGCGCAGCGACGAAGCAAAGCAAGCAGGCGTAGCCATGGGCGTACCTTATTTTCAGGCCAAGCAATTGATTGAACAAAAAGGCATTCATACTTTTTCTTCCAACTACAATTTGTATGGGGATCTTAGCTGGCGTGTAATGGAAACCCTGCGACAACTCTTGCCCGCTGGTGCAGTAGAAGTGTATTCGGTGGATGAATGCTTTATCACGCTCGATCATATTGAGCGGGAACAGTTGGCGGCGTTTTCGCTCCACCTAAAAGATACCGTAGAACAATGGACCGGCATCAAAGTATCTATAGGTGTGGCGCCCACCAAAGTATTAAGTAAAGTGGCCAACAGATTAGCTAAAAAAAATAAAGCTGCTACCAATTGTATCATGGTACTTGATTCACCAGAAACAATAGCAGATGCATTGCAACGAACTGCTGTTGAAGATATCTGGGGGGTGGGCAGACAGTATGCAGAAAAATTACGCAAATACAATATCAATACTGCTTTTGACTTGCGCGGTATGCCCGCTACATGGGTACAAAAAAATATGGGAGGTATTGTAGGAGAACGATTACTGAGAGAATTAAATGGGATCAAGAGCATTGAAATGAAAGACCCACTGCTGAATAAAAAAATGATTGCTACTACGCGTATGTTTGGCAAGAATGTAACCAGCAAAGAACATATTAAAGAAGCCATTGCTACTTATATTACTCGGGCTGCAGAAAAATTAAGAAGACAACAAAGTGCCGCTGCTGTTATTTATGTTTTTGTGGTACCTAAGCAAGAAAACAATGGCGGAAAATTCAGGCACGGCAATAGTGTAGGTGGCTACGTTCACTTACCACTTGCAACGGCTGCTACCAATGAACTGATTAAACCTGCTGTGGAACTGGTAGACCAACTCTTCGAAGAAAGATGCATCTATAAAAAAGCAGGCGTGATTTTAAGCAGCATTGTTCCAGATGAATCGGTGCAAGGAAATTTGTTTGCACAAAAAGCACCTCAACAAAATAGGCTACTCATGAGCACCATCGACAATATCAATTTTGCTATGCGCAACGATATGATACAGTTTGCTACTGCAGGCACGCAACGCAATTGGAAAATGCGGCAAGAACTACGCAGCCCTCGCTATACTTCGCGTTGGGAAGAATTGTGTACGGTTCGATAAGCTTGCGAGAAAAAATTATTCTTTACGTGATACTATAATTTACTGCACTGGAAATTTGCCGAATAATGCCTTTACGCCTTTGTCTGCAAATGCAGCCACTTTGGTAGTATCATCAGGCAATGATCCCCGAATGGTTGCAGTCCATAGCATATGATTTTTTGCGGCATCTACTACATGTAAAGTGAAAGCTCCCCTTCTATACCTTCCTACTTCAATTTCTTCCGATTGCCATTTGTAATTGCGCTGACCCATATATTTCATTCGGCCATCGGTTTGCCAATCAGTTTGCCTAGTTTGTACTTCTAACTTAATAGCAATTCCAATATTGATTAAGAGATCTGGGTTGTCTTTTACTTGCTTAAACTGGCGCTGATTCATTTCAGCTGCAATAGCTTTTTTTAAATACCCAACTCTTTCATTAAATCCTTCCGTAATAGTATCACCCATGGCTGTTAACTCATAAAATGCATAGGTTTTGTACTTACTAAAATCAGCTTCTGGCGCTGTGGATACATCTAATACTTTGGGGCTGGCACAAGCGAATAAAACAATCGAAAAAAGGATGATAAGCAGCTGTTTCATGTAAACGATTTTACCTATTTGATCAAATTTAAATTAAACAAATGGCATTTAAGATGGAGAATGTACACTCAACATGAGACCATCTGGAGTAATTAGCGGTCAAATTAGATAGGCTAAAAAAAATAACAGCCAAAATTCTTCAGACCCCTTAATTTTGTAGAATTCTTGTAAAAAATGAACCCTATACTCAACTCCAACGAATCGATTCCTTCTAAAAAGAAAAAAATAATTGTTTTAGGTAGCGGCCCTAACCGAATTGGTCAGGGAATTGAGTTTGATTACTGTTGCGTACATGGCCTCTTGGCAATCAAAGAATGTGGTTACGAATCCATTATGGTGAATTGTAATCCAGAAACAGTTTCCACTGATTTTGACATGGCAGACAAATTGTATTTCGAGCCAGTGTTTTGGGAGCACTTATGGGAAATCATAGAACTGGAGCAGCCAGACGGTGTGATTGTTCAATTAGGTGGTCAAACTGCTTTGAAACTGGCTAAGCGTTTACACGAGAAAGGGATTCCAATAGTAGGTACTTCTTTTGAGAACATGGATATTGCTGAAGACAGAGGCCGTTTTAGTGATTTGCTTAAAGAACTGAATATACCTTATCCTGAATACGGTACTGCATACAATGCAGAAGAAGCAATTGAAGTAGCCAACAAAGTAGGATACCCTGTTTTAGTTAGACCTAGCTACGTAATTGGCGGGCAGCGTATGAGAATCGTGATTAACGACGAAGAAGTAGAGAAAGCGGTTATTAGTTTATTGAAACATATTCCAGGTAATAAAATCTTAATTGATCATTTCTTAGATAGATGCCAAGAAGCGGAAGTAGACGCCATTTTTGATGGAGAAGAATTCCATATCATGGGCGTAATGGAACATATTGAGCCTGCAGGTATTCATAGTGGAGACAGTAATGCGGTATTGCCTGCGTTTAATTTAACGCCATTGGTGATTGAAACCATGGAATTTTATGCAGAAAAGATTGCACGTGCATTAAATATCAAAGGATTAATCAATATTCAATTTGCTATTAAGAATGGTAAAGTATATGTGATTGAGGCAAATCCTCGTGCATCTAGAACTACTCCATTTATTGCCAAAGCATATCAAATTCCTTATTTGAATATTGCTACCAAAGTAATGTTGGGTGCGGCTAAATTATCTGAGTTTACCATGGAGAAAAAACTAGAAGGGTATGCTATTAAAGAACCCGTATTTAGTTTTGATAAATTCCCTGGCGTAAACAAAGAACTAGGACCAGAAATGAAGAGCACAGGTGAAGCCATTCGCTTTATTAAAGACCTAAGAGATCCTTATTTCAGAACGCTTTACAAAGAGCGTAGTATGAACCTAAGTAGATAAGGTATTAATACCTGATTTTGAGGCTGCAGCAAAAAACTGCAGCCTTTTTATTTAGGTTTATTCAATGGCAACTGTTTTTAAAGAGAAAAGTTGGTGGCAATTCACCTTGACCAGAATAACCCTCGCACTTATTGTTGGTATTCTTTTGGGTAAATATGCATCCATTCCACAATGGTTGCTTGGCCTTTGTTCAAGCGGGTTCTTGATCACTTGGCTCTTAATCAATCGGCTTAGTTCACAAGATTATTTTAATAAAAGATGGATCAGTGGATTAGCAGTTTTACTGGTTTTTACTTGTGTGGGAATAGCAGTGTTTCAAATGCGTGCTCATCCGAAAATACAAATACAATCAAAAGTTCTACTGTTAGAAACACCCATCAAAAAAGCCAATAGTTACCAAGCCACCGCTGCAATGGGAGAGACTATTTTATTGATTTATTTTAATCCGTCTACTAATATTGATTTACTGAAAGCAGGAACCAGTATTCAATTATTGAAAAAACCATTGCCTATTTCGAATGCAAATAATCCAGGTGGTTTTAATTTTAAAGAATACGCGGCATCACAAAAAATATTTCATCAAGTTTACTTAACCCCATCTGCTTTTAAAATTCTCGATTATACCCCATTGCAGTTTTCTACATCACTTTTAAATAAAACAAAATATTATGTACTAAACGCTTTAGAAAAATATTTACAGTTATCGAAGGAGAGAAGTGTAGCTGAAGCATTGCTGATAGGTTATAAAAAAAACTTAGACAAAGAATTGATGAATGCTTATAGTAATACAGGAGTGATACATATTATAGCGATTAGTGGATTGCATCTTGGAATGATTTACGCGCTCTTACTATGGCTACTTAAACCCATGAATCGATTAAAAAAACTG
>JBBAJU010000005.1:0-51115 GCA_040403845.1 Sediminibacterium sp. | reverse complement strand
TTTTTCGAAGCCAATTGAGAAATGTCTTTATCTAGAAAATAAAATACTCAGTCATTGCTGGCAATTATGTAGCGTAACCATTGCAGCCCAACTACTAACACTTCCAATGCTGCTTTACTATTTCAATAGCTTTCCTAATTTATTTTTATTCACCAATTTTATAGCAGTTCCTGTTTCTGGATTAATCCTTTATTTATTAATAGGGTTATTAGCGATTGCACCGTTTAGTTTTATTGCAAAACCAATAGGCGCAATAACAGAATGGTTGATTGTACAATTAAATGGCTTCATACAGAATAGCGCAAGCCTCCCCTTTGCACTAACCGAATACATTCAAGTATCCTTAGTACAAACAATTTGCCTATACCTATTCATTTTATTTCTAGCTTATTTTATTGCCGAAAAAAAAATAGCTGCTTTGTTTGCTGCTTGTTTAGGTTTAATTGCATTCTTAGCCATTCGTTCATGGAGTATTTCAGTTTGCAAGCAACAGCAAAAAATAATGGTATATCATTCTCCTAAATATACATCTATAGATATTTTTGAGGGATTAGGGCATCGGTATATTGGAAACCCTGCATTAGAGCGGAACAATATTTTAAAAAATAATTATCTCAGTCCCACCCGAACACTTTATAGAGCAGGTAATTCATTGCGTTTTACAAAAACCTATATTAAAGAATCTTTTATTATCGGACCCAATAAAACTGTTTTATTAATTCACCCTAGACTATTATTCCCAGACTTATATATGATCCCAAAAGTTGATTTGATAGTAGTATCCGGTGTTAAAAACCTTTCCTTATCAACTATAGCAGTGCTTTACCCTAAAGTTGTGATAGTATTTGACAGTAGTAACCCTTTGTGGAAAATACAGCTATGGAAAAAAGAGGCAGAGCGCTTACATTTGCGCCATCATTCAGTACCCGATCAGGGTGCTTTTGAGTTCAATCTCTAACTTTTGCCCCATTAAACTGCCCTAGGGCTGAAAGCAAAAATTATGCAAAAAAAAATTAATTCTGCACTGATTTCAGTTTTTTACAAAGATGGTCTAGAACCTATTGCACGTCAATTACAATCTTTAGGTATTACCATTTATTCCACTGGGGGTACACAAACATTTTTAGAAAATCTAGGAATCAACTGTGTACCAGTGGAAAGTTTAACTACTTACCCATCCATTTTAGGTGGTAGGGTTAAAACTTTACATCCAGTAGTATTTGGAGGCATTTTAGGTAGAAGATATGAGCCGAAAGATTTACAGGAGATGGTGGAATATAAAATTCCGGAAATAGATTTAGTTATTGTAGATCTGTATCCATTTGAGGAGACCCTTAAAAGCACCAACGAAGAAAAGCTGATTATCGAAAAAATTGATATTGGTGGGCCTTCCATGATTCGTGCTGCTGCAAAGAATTTTAAAGATGTAACCGTTATTGCAGCAAAAGATAGTTATACTGAATTAGAAGCTTTATTGATTAGTCAAAAAGGAGAAACAAGCATTGAACAAAGAAAAGCTTTTGCAGCAAAGGCTTTTGAAGTAGTCATGCATTATGATATTGCCATCAGCAATTATTTTAATCCAGGAGCAGAACAAATACTGCGCTATGGAGAAAATCCACACCAAAAAGCCAGCTTTAAAGGTGATTTATCTAAAGTATTTACACAACTAAACGGAAAAGAACTCTCTTATAATAATTTGGTAGACGTTGATGCTGCCATTCAATTAATCACAGATTTTAGTAACTACAACGAAGCTGTATTTGCAATCATTAAGCATACCAATGTTTGCGGCGTTGCTGCAAGAAATACTGTTAAAGCAGCTTGGGATGCAGCATTGGCTGGCGATCCAGAAAGTGCTTTTGGCGGCGTATTGGTTTGTAATCATACCATTGATGCAGCAACAGCCGAAGCTATAAACGAAATATTCTTTGAAGTATTAGTTGCGCCTTCATTTGATGAAGCTGCTTTAACTATTTTAAAAAGTAAGAAGAATAGAATTTTATTACAGCTGAATCAAAAAGATTTTAAAACCACAGCCATGCAGAAATCTATTTTGAATGGCACACTTATCCAAGATACAGATAATGGCAACTTTGAAAAATGGGAAGAAGTAGGTGGAAGAGTTTGTACTGAATCAGAAAAAGAAAACCTTGCTTTTGCCAATATCATTTGCAAACATTTAAAGAGCAATGCTATTGCATTAGTGAAAAATTTACAATTAGTAGGTAAGGGTTGTGGTCAAACAAGTAGAATTGATTCATTGCGTCAGTCTATTGAAAAAGCCAAGCAATTCAATTTTGAATTAAAGGGAGCAGTATTGGCTTCAGATGCATTCTTTCCATTTAATGATTGCGTTCAAATAGCACACGCAGCTGGCATGGAAGCCTTTATTCAACCAGGAGGATCTGTTAGAGATAAGGACAGTGTAGAATATTGTGTGAATAACCAATTAGCCATGGTGATGACCGGCACTAGACATTTTAAACACTAATTGTATTGACCACTAAACAGAAAGCTTATTTAGCACTCTCCGTAACCAGTATTGTATGGGGTACCAGTTGGGTGGCTAGCAGGTTTGCAGTTCAAAATGCACCTGCTTTACAAGTATCTGCCACTAGACAATTAATTGCTGGTACTTTATTTGCTGGTTTCTTTTTATTAAAAGGAGAAAAGCTTCCCAGTTTAAAGCAAATGGTTTGGCTAGCGGGCATGTCTGTGCTTTTATTTGTATTTGCCAATGGATTGGCTACTGTGGGTGTTAAATATATTTCAAGCGGATTGGCTGCTCTAATTGCAGCCCTTTATCCATTAAGTGTTGTGATTATTGAAAAAATACTTTTTAAGAATACCCGAATTGGGTTATTTACTTTTATTGGTATTCTCTTAGGTATTAGTGGTATTGCGATAGTGTTTTACGACAATGCATTTCATAACCAAAGTCCTAACTACTGGATAGGTATTTTTGTTTCGGTTATTGCAATGCTTAGCTGGAGTTTTGGCACCATCATTATAGCAAGAAAGCAAATCAATATAAATCCCTATTATGCCATTGGATGGGAAATGATTTTTGCTTCCCTAATATTATTCATGACAGCAGGTGTAACCAACAACTTGATTCCATTTTCGCAATTTCCAGCACAAACCTGGTATGCAATTGCCTATTTAGTTGTGATGGGTTCTTTGATTGCTGTAGTTGCATTCTTGTATACCATGAAGCATTTAGAAGCATCTGTTGCTGCATTATATGCTTATATAAACCCAATTGTAGCGATTGTTATTGGCTCTTATTTGGTACATGAGCCACTTACCAAGGAAATTATTATTGGATCTACCATTACGATAATTGGGGTTTATATGGTTAACCAAAGTTTGAAAAAACAAAAAGCTCAACAACAAACCAAAATTGATTCAAAAGCCTAAGTTAATTACATACACAATATAGGGTTTAATCAAGTTATCCTTTTGCAATTCATCTTGTGCAGTGCTTCAATAAAAAATCGGCATACAAATTTCTCCAGTCTATAAATGCAGGCTGCTTCGTTAAAAAATTATTGTGAAAAATTGGAATAAAAACCCCGCCGTATTGTTGGTATAAAGTATAAAAATCATCAAGATTTTTAGCTGCTTCAATAACGGTTTTCTTTTCATGAAAAATAGCGGTTGCATCCATATAGCAAAATGGATAAACCATTAATGATGTAGGTTGATTAGTTGCCAGATTAAACCAATTAAATGATTCAGTGTAAGAAGTCCTAAAACCATTTAACTGTGGATACCCCATAGAATAATCAGACTCTATTCCCTCATTTAAAAGGGTTTCATAAGTTTCAGGAAAGTTCAGATGAATATAATGCTGTCTTGAATGAATAATAGACTCGTTAGTTATTCTTTCTAAGAATTGCTTCTCTTTATTCAAATATTCCGCTCTGCTTTTTTCTACCACAGATGGATGAATACCCACCGTATAATTTTTTGCAATACCAACAATCAAGTTTCTTAAAGCGGTTGAGTAAGGTGAAATATTTTTATGCAGCGCATTTCGCTTTGTTGATAACAAGAAAAAATAGAGGGGCTTTAATTGCAAACTATCGTGGAGTAAATTAAGCCAATCATAAACATCATAGGGGTCTTTTTGAACACCAGCTAATACTTGTAAGCGCTCTGTCAACTGAGCAAATTTAAAATTCAATAAATGCTTAAAGTATCCCAACATATTCCGAATGATACTATGATGTAGATAGCTATATGCCATATCAATATCATAGCTTGGTCTAAAAGAAAAACGATGGTCCATTTCCATTTTCAATTCTCCTTTCAATTGCATTAGCCAATAATTGATTAATGGAAATTGTAAAAAACCATTTTGATATGCCAAAGATTGTTCTGGTAGATATCTACCATATTGATCTTTTTGATGAGGAAGCCATTCTTCATAACGCGTAATTAAATAAAAAGATGCGGCAAATAAATCAAATGGAATACTCCCACTTGTTTCAAAAAAAGCTGGCTTATTTTTCCACTCAAAAATTTTAATTCGCTGAGGCTTAATTTCATTTTCTATTAAAATACCATGTGGGTAAATATGACAATTAACACCTGCAATTTCAGTTGAAGAATAATTGATGCGCAGTCCAGTATAACCTTTAAAATGCACCAGATCATAAGTAATATCTGCTTGCCCTTGAAATAAGGTAGAGATTATATATGCTAAACGAATGGATTGCTGGTCAGTATAAATTAATAAGGGATTGGCTGCCAACATATAGTTTATTCATTATTGGCTTCTTTCCATAATTCATTAAAGGTTTTAGTGCTAAAATCCAATTCGGATCTATGTGCAGTCCAACCTTGAAATACTTTATTCACCACCCAATTTTTCATTTTACCATTACCAGCATTCATTAATGATCTGTTTAAACTAGCTGTTTTCCAGACCTTCCAAGCAATTCGTTCTGCTAAATTACTGTTTCCTTGAACAACCGCTTCGTGTCTGTTATCTAATAATAGTTCATGCAAATTGATTCTTACGGGGCAAACTTCTGTACAATTTCCACAAAGTGAAGATGCATAACTTAAATGTTTATACTCATCCAATCCTTTTAAATAAGGAGTAATTACTTTTCCAATTGGACCACTATAGGTTGTATCATAAGCGTGGCCTCCAATATTTTTATATACAGGACAGGCATTTAAACAAGCCCCGCACCTAATACAATACAATGCTTCTCTAGCGGTTTTATTAGCCAATAAATTGGTTCTTCCATTGTCGAGTAAAATCACAATCATTTCTTCAGGACCATCTGTTTCGTTTGTTTGCCTTGGTCCTGAAATAATGGTGTTATATACTGTTACCTTCTGTCCGGTGCCATAAGTAGAAAGCAATGGCCAAAATAATGCAAGGTCATGCACTGAAGGAATTACTTTCTCTATTCCTACAATTACAATATGGGTTTTAGGCCAGGCGCAACTCAAGCGTCCATTGCCTTCATTTTCAGTTATGGCAATTGCCCCAATATCAGGTAAAATAAAGTTTGCTCCAGTTACACCTATTTCTGCTTGTACATATTTTTCCCTAAGTTTTTGTCTTGCAACCAAAGTAAGCTCCTCCGGACTTAATCCACCTGGAACGCCTAATTTGTCTGCAAATAATCGCGCTACATCTTCTTTGCTTTTATGCATTGCAGGGGTAACAATATGGTAGGGAGCTTCTCCATCTAATTGTTGGATATATTCACCTAAATCGGTTTCAACGCTCTCTATTCCATTTTTTTCTAGATAACTATTCAGGTGAATTTCTTCGGTAACCATGCTTTTGCTCTTTACAAGCGTTTTGCATTGCTTTTCTTTACAAATAGCTCCTATTTGAGATAATGCTTCTTCAGCAGTTTCTGCCCATAAAACCTTTGCACCCCTTGCTTTAATTTTTTCCTCAAACTCAATTAAGTATTGATCTAAATGCTCAATAGCTTCCCACTTTTTATTCTTTGCTATTTCCCTTGCCTGCATTACATTGGTAAACTGTTTTTTACCTATTGGAACAACTGCATTATACTTACCAATATTGAAGTTGATTTTTCTTCTATGCTCTAAGTCAGCAGCTTTAATGGTACTCTTGGCTATAAAGGTTGCAGCAGTATTACTCATTATTGTTCTTTTTCATTTCGGCAGCAGTAGCAGCCAATGTATCATAAAATTCTTCCCCATATTTTCTGATCAATGCATCCTTTAAGAAAACATACACAGGCACTTTTAGTTTATTGCCCAATTTGCATCCAGGCTTACACAAATCTTCTCTTGGATGATAATTAACATATTCTACATCGGGGTCTCTTTTACTTTTTCTAATCAATATGGGGAACAAATGACAACTTAATGGCTTTTTCCAATCTAGTTTTCCATCATAATACGCTTGTTCAATACCACAAATAATTGTTCCAGATGCATCCTTTTTACCATAAGCACAAATACCGCCATTTATAGTTGGGGTTACCCAACCAAATTCACGATCATAGGTGTATTTGCCCACCCTCCCTACTTCTGCCTTACCTTCCTCGGTCAAATATGGCAGAATTTGTTCAAAATATTGGTCCAGTTTTTCTAGTTCCCATTTTTCCATTGGAGCACCAGCGTCTCCATCTTCACAACATCCTCCTTTGCACTTAACAAGATCACAAACAAAATGCTCTTCTACTACTTCATCACTTATAAGAATATGGTCTATCGCTATCATGTATACAATCTTATTTTAAAGGTACTCCGATTATGCTAAAGCTGCTTGCGCCAAGTAAAACTATTGATTAAGTGTTTAACGTCTTCTATCAAAAACTGGTTTACAATATTCAACGAGTCCTCATTGGGTGTTGCATCAAAATACAAAGCACCCCTTAAAAAATGTCTGGTAGAGTCTGTGAGAAAAAATTGATTTGCCGTGGCAACATTTCCCCCAACTTTAAAAAATACTCCTTCAACTTTATTGGGATTAACTAACAAAGAATCTTCAATGGAATAAGCAATTGAAGTGTGCTTCCCTGTTAAAGTAAACGCGTGTCTGATTAAGGTATCAAAGTTATTTTGGGTTCCAATCTGTTTATAGCTAATATAAATTCTTCCTCTAAACCGAGGAAAATCAACATTTATCCACCATGGATTTTCCGTTGTTTCACCAAAAAATGTGCTGTCTTTGGTCACTTTTGCATACACTGGATATTCAAAACTATACGGGTAACCTGGTTCTTGAAATAACTGGTATTTTTTCTCTGGAAATTCAATTTTAAAATAGCCTGTTTGCTTAGGGGTATATGGACTGTTACATGCGTAGAGTATTAGTAGGACAATCAATACTAAGCCTAACAAAATTTTATTCATCTGTTCCCTCTTTTATTGTCAGTTTCACTTTTATTATCCTATTCTTAGCTACTTCTAAAACAGTAAAATCAAATTCATCTGTTGGAATAACCTGATTTACCTGAGGTATTTCTCCTGCAATTTCTAATACCAACCCAGCCAAAGAATCACTTTCACCTCTTTGTGCTTCAAAAGTACTAGCATCGATATTCATGATTTTACAAACGTCATTAATCATGGTTTTACCTTCAAAAACATAATTGAAGTCATCTAATTTCTTATAGCCAGCATCTTCTTCATCAAACTCATCTTTAATTTCACCTATAACTTCTTCTACAATATCTTCTAAGGTAATGATTCCACTGGTTCCGCCAAACTCATCTACCACAACTGCAAAATGAATTCTCTTCAACTGAAATTCTTGCAGTAAATCTTCAATCATTTTTTGTTCATGCACAAAAAATGGTGGTCTTACCAATGTCTTCCAATTAAAATCAGCAGATTGGTCTAAAAAGGGGAGCAAATCTTTAGTGTGAATCATTCCTGTAATATGGTCTAACCCTTCCTTATATACAGGCAATCTACTATAATTCAAATCTCTTACTACATCTAATAATTCACTAAATGAAATTTCCTCGTCTAATCCATGAACATCTACCCGGGTTTTCATTACCTGCTTAACAGATATATTTCCAAATTTTACAATGCCCTTTAGAATATTTTTTTCGTTTTCTGAAGCTGTATTATCTGTAGTAATATCAATAGCATGGTCTAATTCTTCCAAACTATACGCATTTCCATTTTTGTTATTTAAAATACGCTCTAACTTATCGGAATATTTTACCAATTTTTTACCAAAGCCTGAACACATATAAGTCATCGCTTGTACAATACCACCAAAGTCTTTTGCAAAACGAATATTGTTTTGAGTAGCTAATACTTTGGGCATCACTTCGCCAAACAAAACGAGCATAAATGAAACCGCAACTACTTTAATAATAAATTCTACCCAAGCAGCACCATATTGTTCAAAATCGAATAAATCATCAATCAATAAATTAGATACAATAATTATCGCAATATTAACAAAGCTGTTGGCAATTAATAGTGAAGCTAAAAATGACTTAGGTTCTTCTAGTAAATCAACAATTCTTTGGTAAGGCGGTATTTGTTTTGACCTTAAAAGATTAATGTCTTTATGGGTTAATGAAAAAAAAGCCACTTCAGCACCTGATAAAACAAAAGATAAAAAAAACAACAGTGCAAGTACCATAATCAAAATGGTAGTGCCCTGTGTCTGCAATGCCGCTAATAAATTGAATGATAGAATTAAGTCGTTTATAGGATAATAATCCAAAGCCAAGGGTTTTGATTAGGAAGCAAAAATATCGTTTCTGCAACAATTAAAATGGAAGAGATTCATAATCTGGTTCTCCCGAGCCAGGACCTGCAGTTCCGTCTGCCCTTTTATCTAACATAATTAGGTTATCGGCAACTACTTCTGTAGCAAATTTTTTATGTCCATCTTTATCTTCCCAGCTTCTCGTTCTTAGCCTTCCTTCAATATAAATTAAACTTCCTTTGTGTAAATACTTTTCTGCTAAATCAGCTAGCCCCCTCCATAGCACGATGGTATGCCATTCTGTTTGAGAGACCAATTTGCCTGTTCTGTCTTTATAAGTTTCTGTTGTTGCTAACGGAAATTTTGCTACCCCGATATTTCCTTCTAATTGTTGGATATCTGGGTCTTTGCCCAAGTTACCAATTAGCATAACCTTATTTACGCCACGCATATGATTTTGATTTAGGTAAACTGCTTCTTAAAAATACCTTTTTTTTATTTAACTACCATTTTAGGTTTTTTTAAGTGGAAAAGACTCCATATAAGCCGTTATTATTCTTGGAAAAGCAAAGTTTCGAATATCGTTTTCTTTTACCCAAATAAGTCCACTTAAATGACTTGGTAGTTGGTTTATTTTAACGTGAATAAACTGACCTATAATTTGTTGATGGGTTAACTGTTGCGTCAAAATTGATGAAACTGATAAAACTGTTGCACTCTTTAATTTAAGTTGATCCTTTAACCATGCTAAAATCATGGCTTCATTCCACTGAACGGCTGTTGTTGATTCTATCCCATAAAATTCGTGTAATCCTTGCCAAATATCTTTCTGCTGTCTTTGTCTAATCCCAATTGCTCCTTTATAATGAAATACCATGTAATAAAACCAGCGCTTTTTTCTTTGAATTGTTTTGGTTTTAATAGGCAACTGATTAACCTGACTATTTAAAAGCGCAACACAATGAGTGGCTAAAACACAGTTTCCACAATTCGGTAATGCAGGTTTGCAAACAGTGGCCCCAAAATCCATTATGGCTTGATTGTACTTATCAGGCTGTTTAAGGTCTAAAAGTTCTTGTGCTAGCGCTGTAAATAGTTTTTTTCCTTCAGAAGTATCGGTTGGCGCTTCTATGCCTAAGTATCTTGCTATCACCCTGAAAACATTACCATCTACTACTGCATAGGGTAAATTAAATGCAAAGGATGAAATTGCCGCTGCTGTATAAGGCCCCACTCCCTTTAGTTTCAAAATAGCTTCATATTCAGAAGGAAATTTACCTTCCAATTCAAAAGCAATGAATCTTGCGGTATATAATAAATTTCTACAACGACTATAATATCCCAATCCTTCCCACAACTTAAAAACATACTCGTCTTTTGCTGTTGCCAAATCTATTATTGTTGGAAATGCTTGAATGAACTTTTGGTAATAATCAAGTCCTTGCTCAACCCTTGTTTGTTGTAATATGACTTCGCTCAGCCATATTTTATAAGGATCTTTTTCTCCTTTCCATGGCATTTTTCTATTGTTCAACAATTTGTTCCAGCTCATTAATTGTTGTGTAAACCACTGTGCTGGAATCGTTTTTGAAATAGTTTTATTGGCCATGAAGGGTATCTAATCAGGTCTTTTATTTAATATATAATCAAATTTACAATCATAACTAATTGAATTATTTGATACTGTCTTAAAAAAATGCGGTTGTTATTTGGGAAATTCACCTTTTTTTTGTTACTTCAAAGTTGAAACTTATTATAAAACAATTAATAATGAGAAAATCCGATCTCATCAATAACATTTCTGAAAAAACAGGCATCCCAAAAGTAGATGTTTTGGTAACACTTGAGACCATGTTTAAAGAAGTAAAAGAAAATCTATCTCAGGGTCAAAACATTTATATACGTGGGTTTGGAAGCTTTATTACCAAAAAAAGAGCTGCTAAAATTGGCAGAAATATTAAAAAAAATATTGCTGTTGAAATCCCTGAACACTTTATTCCTGCATTTAAACCTGCTAAAGAATTCATAAGTGAAGTAAAAAGCAAACGTAAGTAATTACCTTTGCCGAAACTGAACTTCAAGTGAAAAAGAAACAATACGTTCTTTCTGCCATTGCTCTTATTCTTTGTATTGCTTTATACATAGGTGGTAAAACTGTTCCAGATAAAACAGCCGTTACACATTCCGAAGGAGATGGGCACGACCATTCTGCTGACGCACCACAAAAAATTGACTTTAAATCCATGCTAGCTGCTGCTAAGAAGGATATCACTCCTAATCAGGCCCAAAGGCTTACTGCATTGGAAAATTCAGTAACCAGAGGTGATGTAAAAGAACAGCAAATTCATGCATTTCATGAAATAGCTAGGTTCTGGTTAGACTCAGCTAGAAAGTTCGAATTATATGCATATTATACTTCAGAGGCTGCGAAGTTGGAAAATTCTGAAAAAAGCCTCACCTTTGCCGCCCGCTTGTTTTTAGACCGCCTGATGATGTCTGGTGATCCAGCCATGCAAACATGGTTAGCGAGCAATGCGAAAGTTCTTTTAGAAAATGCCCTAAAAATCAATCCTGCAAATGATTCAAGCAGAATTGGCTTAGGTTCTTGTTACCTATTTGGCAACATCAGTAGTAACCCAATGGAGGGTATAACTATGATTCGTCAAGTAGTAGAAAAGAACCCTGGAAATGTATACGGGCAAATGATGCTGGCACTTGGAGGTAAAAAAAGCGGACAATATGATAAAGCAATTGAACGTTTTTTACTCATTGTGCAAAAGGAACCTGACAATATTGAAGCTATTTTTCATTTAGCGGAATGTTACGACCTTAAAGGAGACAAAACCAACGCAATTGTTTTTTATGAAAAAGCAAAAGACTTGGTAAAAATTCCACAGGCTAAAGAAGAACTGAATAACCGAATCATGGAATTGAAAAAATAAATTATTGTTTAACTATTTAAATCTCTTTGTATGCCTTGTGGTAAGAAAAGAAAGCGTCATAAAATTGCGACGCACAAAAGAAAAAAACGTCTAAGAAAGAATCGTCATAAGAAGAAGAATAAATAATTCTCCTTTTGAGCATATTTAAAAGCATTGTACCGAATGGTGCAATGCTTTTAGTACTTATCTACCTTTTGCTGCTGCTTACTTTTTTCTGCAACTTTACTCCTCCTCCTCATTCTTCAGCAGCACAGTTTAGACTAAGTAGAAGACAGGTCCTGCAATTAGGTTCCTGTTAATGTATTATAAAGTTGCAAACCCGTGAACAAAGAATTAATAATCAATGCTGGTGCTGCCGGCGTAGAAATAGCTTTATTAGAAGATAAAAAACTAGTAGAGCTACATAGTGAAAGTACTGACATGAGCTTTGCCGTAGGAGACCTATACCTAGGCAAGGTAAAAAAGCTAATTCCTGGATTAAATGCTGCATTTGTAGATGTAGGTTTTGAAAAAGATGCATTTCTTCATTATACAGATTTAAGTCCTTACGCTAGGTCGATAATCAAGTATACGCAATTGGCTATGCACGATAAGGATCCGAATGGTTTTGATTTTTCCAAATTTCAAACTGAGCCAGAAATTATCAAAACAGGAAAAATCAATGAAGTACTCAATGGGAAACCAAATGTGCTTGTTCAAATTTTAAAAGAACCCATAGCTGCCAAAGGACCACGATTGAGCTGTGAAATTTCTTTACCAGGTCGCTTTGTTGTAGTAACCCCATTTAATGAAATTGTTGCTGTTTCCAAAAAAATCCACTCAAGTGATGAAAGAAAGCGTTTACATAAAATTGTAGAAGCCATCCGCCCTAAAAACTTTGGTATTATTGTAAGAACTGCCGCAGAAGGAAAAAGCACTGCAGAGCTACACCAAGATTTATTAAGCATCATCGATAACTGGAACAGCATCCAGAAAAAATTAAAAGGAGCAGTTGCGCCAGTCAGAATTTTAAGTGAAGAAACAAAAACAACAAGTATTCTTAGAGACTTGCTTAGTGCCGATTTTAATAAAGTGGTAGTGAACGATCAAACCATTTTCAATGACACACAGGCGTATATTGAAAGGATTGCGCCAGATAAAAAAGACATTGTTACTTTATTTCAAGGAAACGGGTTACCCATATTTGATCATTATGGAATTACCAAGCAAGTAAAAAGTTCTTTTGGCAAAACAGTCAATTTGCCAAGTGGTGCTTACTTGATTATTGAGCATACCGAAGCTTTACATGTGGTAGATGTAAATAGTGGCTACAAGAGCGTGAGTAATAACCAAGAAGAAAACGCCTTACAGACCAATCTAGAAGCGGCTGAAGAAATGGCCAGACAATTAAGACTGAGAGATATTGGAGGCATTATTGTGGTAGATTTCATTGATATGAAATTACCCGACAATAAAAGAAAATTACAGGAAGCCATGGAAGGCTTTATGAAAACAGACCGATCTAAACATTCAGTACTACCCATTTCTAAGTTTGGATTAATGCAGATTACGCGTCAAAGAATGCGTCCGGAAGTAAATATAAACACATCTGAAATTTGCCCAGTTTGCAAAGGATCTGGAAAAATCACTTCTACCTTATTGCTTGAAGATGAAATTGAAAAACGTTTATCTTACTTAACATCTCACGCTCACAAGAATTTAACTTTGATGGTTAATCCTATTGTTTATTCGCATTTAACAAAGGGAATATTTTTTAATTCTATTATTAGAAAATGGAATAAAAAATTCAAGACCAAGATTAATATTAAAGCAAATACCAACTATCATATTGTTGAATTCCGCTTTTTTAATGAGCACGAAGAAGAGATTAAACTTTAAAAATAAAAACCCCGGTTCATATAAAATGACCGGGGTTTTCTTTATTTGAACGATGTATTAGTATCCTGCATTCTGCACAAGATTCTTGTTCACATCAGTTTCTCTTCTAGGAATAGGTAATATTAACTTAGGATCATTCCAAGCTAAAGTACCTACAGATGTTTGTAATCGCTTAGCTTCAATTAAGGCATGCCCTTCAAAAGCTAATTCAAAAGAACGCTCTCTTGTAATATCGGCAAGGGTTACAGATGCTAAAGACGACAAGCCAACTCTATTTCGGATTCTATTGATATCAGCTAATGGAGTAGCACCTACTGAGGTATTTAAACGTTGGTTACATTCTGCACGAGTAAGAAACATTTCAGCCAAACGAATAATAGCTACATCACCAAAACGGTCTAAGTGCTTATTGGTATAAAAGTTACCACCACTTAAAGTGAAATACCCTCTTCTAAAATCTCCCGCTTCGTATGAATTAATATGCGACAATCTGATTTTGCAATCACTTCTACCTGCAGTTCCTGGAATACCAACATTTCTACCAAAGTAAGTATTCTGAGAATTGGTACCATCTTGAGCAGTTACTTTTAAAGAGAATAAATACTCTGCTGGAGTAGCACCTGCATTATTAATGAAAGTAAACCAGTTACTTCCAAAATTAGCAGCAAGGTTCTTACCACTTCCAGTGATTACTCTATTAGCGGCATCTCTTGCAGCTGCATAGTCTCTTAACATAAGGTGTACACGGCTCAATTGAGCAGCAGCAGCCCATTTGCTTACATAGTTGCCATTAGAATTAGGCAATAAAGATTCTGCCTTAGTAAGATCTGCAATTATTTGATCATATACTGCTTTTACTGTTGCTCTAGCAGGATAGTTTGCCTCTGTTACGTTACCAGTTGGGGTTAATACCAATGGAACGCCAAGATTTGTTGCAATATCTCCATCTCCTACAAATTTGGCATATAATCTTACTAATTCAAAGTACATTGAAGCTCTAAGCATTAATGCTTCTCCCTCTACTGAATTTCTTTTAGCAGTTGAAGATGTCACTTTTGCTACAGCAGTTAATACATTGTTGCAACGGTTAATAGTATTATAAGATGCAGCCCAAGTATCACGTGCAAATCCGTTATCAGAAACCATTTGCGTTTGATATGCATCAGATAAGCCTGCAAAAGTACCAGTGAAATTAATATTGGTAGTATTTCCAATTAGGTCATTCAGCACCATGATGTCACCTCCATATGCTGCTGCACTTTGTGCACCATCATAGGCTCCCACCAATGTTACAAGCACATCACCTTCTGTATTTAATGCAAGGTTATCAGCTATGCTTTGTGTTGGTGCAATGTCTAATCTCTTTTCGCAACCTACCATTGTAATAGTACCTAAAAGCAAAGCTGCTTTAAAGTAATTACTCATGTTGTTGATTAATATTTTCATAATAGTTAGTATTAATTAATTAAAAACCTACGTTCACACCAAATAAAATAGTTCTTGGTTGTGGTGATGTATAGAAATCGTTTCCTTTAGCAATATTTGAATCGAAAGAGTCAGCATTAACTTCTGGATCCCAGTAAGTGTAATTGGTAAAGGTTAACAAGTTTTGAGCTGATACATAAAATCTTAAACGTTCGATTTTAAATTTAGACAATTGCTTTGCATTGAAAGTATAACCCAAAGAAACTGTTCTTAAACGGATATAAGAACCATCTACAATATAACGGCTACTTGCCTGAGAACCGTTCACTCTGTACAAGCGAACTTGAGGAACATCAGTAATATCTCCAGGCTTCTGCCATCTTCTTAACTGATCTGCAGTGTTATTGTCTTCATACAACATACTTGCAGAAGAGTATCTACCCATACCGTAGATATTATTTTCATTACCTAATACGCCATTAAAGAAAATGGTTGCGTCAAAACCTTTGTAAGAGAAGTTATTAGTAATACCTAAGATATAGTCTGGGTTTGGATCACCTACTACAACTCTTTGTGCT
This sequence comes from Sediminibacterium sp., assembly GCA_040403845.1. GTDB lineage: Bacteria > Bacteroidota > Bacteroidia > Chitinophagales > Chitinophagaceae > Sediminibacterium. Next base: position 35,603 of record JBBAJU010000005.1, on the reverse strand, counting down.
AAATTATAATTACTAGTTGTTCCCTTGTTTAAAGAACCGTCCGCATTTCTAGTATTCAAAAAGAATAAAGCGTTTCCATTTGCAGGGTCAACACCAGCATATTGTGGAGTATAGAATACACCCACCGCATATCCCTCTTGAACACGGTTCATATTGCTGACACCACCTTCAATAATTTGACCTTGGATATCAGTTACTTTACCAATATTACGAGCGATGTTAAAGCTGGTGTTCCATTTGAAAGCACCAATTAAGTTTTGAGTATTCAATACAAATTCAAATCCTCTATTCTCTAACTTACCTACGTTTCTAACTTGGCTGTTGAAACCAGTTGTTGCAGGAATGTTTACGTTTAATAATAAACCATCAGTTTTCTTTACATAGTAGTCAATTTCACCGGTAATACGGTTATTCAAGATACCGAAATCGATACCGATATCGAACTGATTAGTAGTTTCCCACTTTAAGTTATCGTTTCTAAGTTGAGAAGGACGCTGACCTGCTGCACCAGCATAACCTGCATCTCCAGAGAATAGACCCAACTGAGGGAAGTTTCCAATTTCAGCGTTACCTACGATACCGTAGCTAGCACGTAATTTTAAGAAGCTTACTATTTTATTGTCTTGTAAGAACTTCTCATTACTTAAGATCCAACCAGCAGAAACTGCAGGGAAGAAACCAGATCTTGAGTTTTTACCAAATCTAGAAGACTGGTCAATACGAGCACTTGCGGCAAAAATATATTTATCATCAAAAGTATAGTTGGTCCTTAAGAAATAAGATAAGAACCTGAAATCTGATTGAGATGAGCTACCACCAGAAATAGTTGCTGCACTAGCAATCTTTTGATAAGAGTTAGAAGGGAATGCAGTACCTTCTGTGAAGTTATATTTAGCCTGAGACTGTTGGTATTGAGTACCTAAAGTAGCACTAATATTATGCTTCTTAATTACTGTACTATAGTTCAAATAAGATTGAGTATTATAGTTGGTAACAAATGCGCCTCTATTAGAACCTAAGCCTGCAATAGCTCTAGTTTGGTTTCTAACAGTTTGATTTTGGAAATAACCTTCTTCATTCTGACTTAGGTAATCCATACCAAACTCAGTTTGGAAAGTCAATCCTTTTGCGAGGTATGCTTTCAAATAAGCATTACCAAATGTTCTGTATACTTCTTGAGTATACCTGGCATAGTCTACAGATAATATTGGATTATAATACAAAGGAATATTTACATCTCCTGGAGGAGTACCAGAAGGTAACCCTGTATTAGGATCTGTAAATGGATTCATTGGCATTAATGCAATTGCTTGTAAAGGGTTTGAGAATGCATTATCATCTGGCAGACGTCTATTGAAAGTTCTAGAAAGGCTTAAAGAAACACCCATATCTAACCAATCATTTACTTTTTGATCAATACTTAAACGACCAGTTGTTCTTGACAATTCGTTTCCAATCATAGTACCAGCTTGCTCTAAATGTTGGAAAGAAGAGAAAAACTTAGTTTTATCGGTACCACCTCTGATTTGCATATCAGCTTGTCTATAAGGCGCTTTTTGAAAAACCGCATCCTGCCAATCGTATGTTTTTTTAGGATCCTTAGACCAATTACCATAGCTATAGTAATCCATTACATCATTCTTTACATAAGCAGTCCAGCTATTAGGATCAGTAATTGGTGTACCATCTAAATCATCACGATATTTGGCACCTTCTAAAATAAGGGTTGCATATTCTTCAGAATTCAACATTTTCAAACGCTTAGTAGCTTCAGCAGCACCAGTTTGGTAGTTGAAAGTAACCTGAGTTTTTCCTGCACGTCCTTTTTTAGTAGTAATTAAGATTACACCATTTGCAGCGCGAGAACCAAAGATTGCTCCAGCAGATGCATCTTTTAATACTTCAATAGACTCAATATCATTCGGGTTAAGGTCAACCAATGGATTGGTTGCACCACCATAAGAACTTTGGCTATTTGAAGTCATAGGAATACCATCCAATACATATAAAGGCTGGCTATTGGCACTGATAGAAGAGTTACCTCTTACACGTACAGTAACAGCTTGTCCTAGTTTACCAGATTGGCTGTTCACAAAAACACCTGCAGCTTTACCCTGAAGGGCAGCATCTACGCTTGGCGTAGGCATATATTCGATGTCTTTGCCTTTTACACGAGCAATATTACCGGTAACTTCTCTTTTGATTTGAGCGCCACCAAAACCCGTAACAATTACTTCACTTAAATTGGATACAGATGAATTCATTGAAACATCAATAGAAGTTCCTCTAACAGGAGCTTCTACTTCATTGTATCCTACATAAGAGAATACCAAAGTTTTTACACTTGAAGTTAATTTGATGCTGAATGCACCATCAGCTCCCGTAAGAGCTGTTACAGCGGTTCCTTTTGCTTTTACTGTTACACCACCCAACGGAGTACCGTTTGCAGCGTCAGTAACTTTACCTGACACAGTTGTTTGTGCATGAGCCACCACAACACAGAAAAGAGCAAAAAGCCCTACTAGCAGTTTTTTTCTCATAATTAGTTTTTTAGTTCACCACCGATCATTGAATCAGCTTGGGTCTAAATTAGAGAAAATTTCATTTGCAAAGAAATTGTTAAAGGTTTTTTTAAGGTTTGTTAAAAATTTAATTGATTTATAGCCCAAACACATTAGCTTAAAACTAACCTTCAATTTGAATTTCTAAAAACCTACCAACAAAAGTTTTATATATAGTTTTAATTTAAATGTATTTATTAATTAACATATAAAACATTGAATTTTATACTATTAAAAAAAATATAAGTTTCAAAAAGGGAAAGCCCTTCAAAAATTAATTTTGCAGTTTGGCCTATTTTGGTAATTTAGTGGTAGAATTTAATGGGTTAGTAAGTAAAAGGGTCAACTGCATAGTTGGCCCTTTTGAGTTTAAGATTCTCCCTAAAATGTCCCTTATAAATGATGTATGAGCAAGATTAAAACAGCATTTTTTTGCAGCAATTGTGGATATGAAAGTACCAAGTGGATTGGGAAATGTCCTTCGTGTAATCAATGGAATACTTTTTCTGAAGAAATAATTAATAGTGGAGATGCAAAAGAAAAAACAACATGGGAAGATTATCCTGAAAAAAAAAGAACGAATAAAACAATTGCATTAAGTGATATTGATTTTAAAGAAGAAAAAAGAATTGTTACCAGTGATGCGGAATTAAATAGAGTATTGGGTGGAGGAATTGTTCCTGGAAGTTTAGTGTTGGTTGCGGGAGAACCAGGAATTGGAAAGAGCACTTTGTTTTTACAAAACGGACTATTAATAAAACATTTAAAAGTTTTATATATCAGTGGAGAAGAAAGTGAACAGCAAATTAAAATGCGTGCAGATAGACTAAAAATTAGTAACGATAATTTTTATTTGCTTACCGAAACAGATACCAATATTATTTTTAAAGAAATTAAAAAGTTAAAACCCGAATTAGTAATTGTAGATTCTATTCAAACCATTCAATCTAACTTAATTGATTCATCTGCTGGTACTGTTTCTCAAATTAGAGAATGTGCTGCATCATTTCAACGTTTTGCTAAAGAAACCAATACTCCTGTATTTTTAATCGGTCATATTACTAAAGATGGAGCAATAGCAGGGCCAAAAATTTTAGAGCATATGGTGGATACTGTTTTGCAATTTGAAGGCGATAGACATTATGCATATAGAATATTAAGAACGCTTAAAAATCGCTTTGGCTCTACATCTGAGCTAGGTATATATGAAATGAGTGGGGCAGGAATGAGAGTAGTTACCAATCCCTCTGAAATATTAATTGCACAAAGAGAAGAGGTTTTAAGCGGGAGTGCAATAGCTGCCGCACTTGAAGGAATGCGTCCTTTATTAATTGAAGTACAAGCATTGGTTACACCAAGTGTTTATGGAACACCACAAAGAACAGTAACTGGTTTTGATTTAAGAAGATTACAATTATTATTAGCTGTCTTAGAAAAAAGAGGTGGTTTTCAATTTGGCTTAAAAGATGTTTTTGTAAATATCGCAGGAGGAATAAAAATTGAAGACCCTTCCACCGACCTTGCTGTGATATGTGCACTATTATCGTCTTATGAAGACAACCCACTTCCAAAGAATATTTGTTTTGCAGGTGAAGTAGGATTGAATGGAGAAATTAGAGCAGTTAATAGAATTGAACAAAGAATTGCGGAAGCCCAAAAATTAGGGTTTGAAAAAATTATTGTTTCTAAATTCAATAAAAAAAGTTTTGACCCAAAAGCATTCTCCATACAAGTGATTGCATTGAGTAGAGTAGATGAAGTATATCAACAACTTTTTTAAATAACACCGTTAAAAAACATTTTTATTTTCGGTTTTCACTTTTAAATAATTTATGCTATCTGCCTAGTTTAGTACTATGGCAATACCAATTAATATTTACATCAATGCATTTCAACAATTATTCTTTCCGCATATCTGTAGTGGATGTGGAGCAGATTATATTCACCAAAATGCATTCCTTTGTGCTGCATGTAATCATGCACTTCCAACTACCCATTTTTTTGACCGTTTAAACAACCCTGTTGAGCAGGTTTTTACGGGAAGAATTCCTATTGTTGCGGGTGGTTCAAGCTTTTATTTTTATAAATCTGGGTTGGTTCAGCACCTGATTGCCCAATTAAAATACAAGAATAATTTATCAGCTGGGCGCTTTTTGGGCAGGTGTATGGGCAGAGAATTAAGTAAATCCGAACGTTTTAGCCATGTAGACCTTCTAATCCCGCTTCCCCTGCACCCAAAAAAAGAATTTCAGCGTGGATACAACCAGGCTAGGATTATTTGTGAGGGGATCATGGAAGTCTGGCCTAAGAAACTCTGTACACAAGGGGTCAGTAGACTGGTTTACACTACCAGCCAAACCCAAGGAAATAGACTGAACCGCTGGAAAAATATGGAAGACGCGTTTTGGGCATCTGAACCTAATATGCTAAAAAATAAAAATATTTTATTGGTAGACGATGTAATCACAACTGGTGCAAGCTTGGAAGCTTGCGGTAGGGCCATATTACAAGTACCTGGAACATCTATTAGCGTTGCTACCGCCGCTTATACCGTTTAACATTTAGCTAAACAAATTCCACTTACATTCGTTGTATAAATAAAAAGTCATGAAATATATACTTTCCATTGCTGCATTTATGATGTTAAGCGCATTTAGTTTTCCTGGGGTAAATAGCATTCATAGTTTTAAAGTAAAATCTATTGAAGGCAAAACAATTGATTTTGCTTCTTTTAAAGGAAAAAAAATCTTAGTGGTGAATACTGCATCTAAATGTGGTTATACCCCCCAATATGATGCATTACAAAAAGTGTACAACGGGTATAAAGACAAACTAGTAATTGTAGGTTTCCCAGCCAATAATTTTGGCGGTCAGGAACCAGGAAGCGATAGTGAAATTCAAGATTTTTGTAAAGCCAACTATGGGGTGAGTTTCCCTATGGCTAGTAAAATAAGTGTAAAAGGGAGTGATATAGCCCCTATTTACAAATGGCTTACTTCTAAAACTGAAAACGGTGTATTAGATGCTGAAGTTGGTTGGAACTTTGGTAAGTTTTTATTGGATGAAAATGGTAAATTATTACAATACTTCCCTAGCAAAGTGAAGCCTGATAGCGAAGAAATATTAAAATTTGTAAAGTAGTATATTCAAGTATTTTTGTGAAAAGAGAATGTTTATACATTCTCTTTTTTATTTGTGTACTACTTTATTCTTATCAATGCTTTTTTCAGATGTAATAGGTCATGAGTCCATTAAACAACATTTAGTTGAAATGGTAGAGCACAACAGGCTTAGCCATGCATTGTTGTTTCTTGCTAAAGAGGGAGCTGGTGGTCTTCCGTTAGCAATGGCTTTTGCGCAATATATTGTAAGCCTCCCTGCGGAAGCACCTGTGGTAGAAGACCTGTTTGGTGGAATGACCGCTTTGGCACCTACGCCAACTTTTATCCACCCAAATCAAATATCGAATGAACCTGCTTACGCAAGAGCTGATAAATTAGTACACCCCGATTTGCATTTTACTTATCCTGTGATTCCGCGTAAATCAGGGGATAAACCTATCAGTTCAGATTATATTGAAGAATGGAGAAGCTTTGTACAAACCATGCCTTATGGGAATGTGTATGATTGGCTGCAAAGTATTGGTGCTGACAATAAGCAAGGAAATATTACTGCCGAAGAATGCAATCAAATTATAAGAGAGCTAAGCTTAAAAAGTTTTGAAAGTAAATACAAGGTATTATTGGTTTGGATGCCTGAATACCTGGGTAAGGAGGGTAATAAATTATTGAAATTGATTGAAGAGCCACCTCCAAATACGATTTTTTTATTAGTTGCTGAGAACGAAGAACAAATGCTGGCTACTATTTTAAGTAGATGTCAATTGGTTCGAATTCCGGCTCTAGAAGATAAAGACATTGAACTAGCTTTAATAGAGCGTGCTAAAGCAAGCGAAGAAATTGCCCGGCAGATAACTGGTATTTGTGAAGGTAATTATAGAGAGGCTTTACAACTGTTACAACATGCCGATGAAGATTGGCAATCTTTATTGAGAGAGTGGTTAAATGCGATGTTAAAAACCGGTCCTGCTGCTCAACTGAAATTCATTGAAGAGATTAGTAGAATGGGGAGAGAAAAACAAAAACAGTTCTTGCGTTATTTTAACCACTTATTAGAACAGAGTATTCGCATCCGGGTAATTGGAGAAGACTTAGTTAAATTGGGTGAACCTGAGAAAGACTTTGCCAAAAGGCTCAATAAAATTGCTTCAGTTAGCCAGCAAGAATGCATCATTGAAGAACTGGACAAAGCCGCTTACTATATAGAACGCAATGCGCATGCTAAAATGCTGTTTCAAGCACTCACAATTAAACTATACCATATCATTCAGAACAAAACCCTAATTTTGAGTAAATAGGCACATATTAAAGAACTTCTTATTATTATATATATATGGGATGTGGATCTTGTGGAACGGGAAAGCCAAATGGCTGTAAAAGTAACGGAGGCTGCAGTACGGGTGGATGTAACCGTTTAAACGTACACGATTGGTTAATGAATTTACCTTTTAGCGATCCTGAAAGCAATTGCAGAATTGTTGAAGTAAGCTTTAAACAAGGCAGTAGAAAAGAATTTTTTAGAAATACTACCCTTCAATACTTAGAAAAAGGTGAATACGTAACCGTTGAAGGTGTCAGTGGTTTTGATGTGGGTGAAGTAAGTCTTACTGGCGAATTGGTTCGAATGCAATTAAAGAAAAAACAGGTAGACGAGTTTAGCCCTGAAATCAAAAAGATTCTTCGTAAAAGTACCGATAGAGATATTGAAAGTTTTGAAATAAGCAAAAGCAGAGAAAAAGAAATACTGGCTAGAAGCCGTACCATTGCTCGTAGTTTAAATCTACAAATGAAATTGAGTGAGGTAGAAATTCAGGCGGATGGCAAAAAAGGAACTTTCTTTTATACTGCAGATGATCGAGTAGACTTCCGTGAAATGATTAAAATATTTGCTGGCGACTTTAAAATTAAAGTTGAAATGAGGCAAATAGGCATTCGTCAGGAAGCTGCTAAATTAGGTGGGATTGGTTCTTGCGGAAGAGAATTGTGTTGCAGCACTTGGTTAAACGACTTCAAAAGCGTTAATACTACTGCAGCGCGCTACCAAAACCTATCTATTAATCAAACTAAATTGAGTGGTCAATGTGGTAGGTTGAAATGCTGTTTAAATTATGAGTTAGATACTTATTTAGATGCATTGCAACAATTCCCTGATTATGCAGATACACTAGACACTGCAATGGGTACTGCACACTTGATTAAGAAAGATATTTTCAAAAACTTAATGTGGTATATTCTTCCCAATAATACCAAGCATTATCCTTTAACCATTGATCGGGTTAAAGAAATCAAACGTTTGAACAAACAAGGACAGCGCGTAGATGAATTGCAAGCTGTTGAAATTGTAAACAGCAAGCAAAAAGAAGCGGAACCAGCATTTGTTGAATTGGTTGGTCAAATCAGTTTGAAATCGTTAGAGAAAAACGATAGAAGAAGAAGAGATCAACAAAGAAGCAATCAAAGTGGGCCTCAGCGTAATCCAAACCAAGGACCTCATCAAGGACCACGCAGACCGCAACAAAATAATCCGCAACAATCGCGTGGACCAAGAGGGCCTCAACAAAATAGGCCACCTAGACCGGATCAAGGCAATAATCCACCCAATGGACCTAAGCCTGAATAAACCGATTTTATTTAAGTTGATCCATTTCGGTCTTTACAAACTCCATTAATGTTTTAATATAAGCTGGTGTTAGATTAAATTCTAACCCAGCTGCTTTATATAGTTCAGGTAAGGTTTTAGTACCGCCTAAACTCAATGCATTCATATAATTTTCTAAAGCATTGTTGGGGTTTTGCTTGTACTGCATCCATAATCCTATTGCCCCTAATTGAGCAATTCCGTATTCAATATAATAGAATGGCACTTCAAATAAATGCAACTGTCTTTGCCATCCAATTTTTCTAAATTCATCTAAACCAGTATAATCAATACTATTAGTAGAAAACTCATTTAGAATGCGCATCCATTCGCTGGTTCTTTCTTCCACAGTATGTTGCGGATGCTCATATACCCAATGTTGAAATTGATCAATGATGGCTATCCATGGGAATATGGTAATGGTCCTTTCCAATTGATGTTCTTTGGCTCTTTTTAAATCAGCTTCATTTTCAAAAAATGCCTGCCAATGATCCATACTAAATAACTCCATGGCCATACTCGCCACTTCTGCAATTTCCATCGGATACTCTTTAAAAGCAGACAGTTTAAGCGGATGTGCCAAAAAAGAATGAACTGCATGACCACCTTCGTGTACCATAGTAGTAACATCACTCATTTGCCCTGCTGCATTCATAAATATAAATGGTGCGCCACTTTCTGCCAATGGACAATTGTATCCTCCTGGTGCTTTTCCTTTTCTGCTTTCTAAATCAAAATGATTCATCTCTTTCATCTTGCGCAAACAATCTGCAAAAAAAGGATTGAGTTGATCAAAACATTTTACTGTTTTCTCGTACAATTCCTCCCCTGTTGTAAATGGCTTTAAAGGTGCTATGCCAGCAGGTTCTGCCTCGGTATCCCAAGGTTTTAATGTATCTAACGCTAGTTTTTGTTTTTTCCGATTATAGATTTCATTCACCAATGGGAGCACGTATTGCTTAACAGCATCATGAAACTGAAAGCAGTCTTCTTTGGTATAATCAAACCTGCCCAGCTCTTTAAATTTATAGTCGCGATAATTCTCAAATCCTGCATTAATGGCTATTTGATGACGTTTTGCAATTAATGAACTATACAAGTCGTGCATGGGTTGCTCATCTTGTTTTCTTCTTTCTTGAATTTTATAATAAACCGCTTCTCTAACTTTTCGGTCACTGTTTTCTAAAAACTTGGCCGCTTGTTGCAAAGTATACTCCTTCCCTTCTACTTCAACCGTCATTTTACCTGCAATGGTTCCGTATTGTTGCTGCAAAACGCTCAATTCTGCTAATATGGGAATATTTTCTTCCCTAAATAATTCAATACTTTTTTTAACCGAACGCAAATAAGTATGATATGCTGCTTGATCTAAATCTGCAGTGAAAGGACAATTCACTAATTTTTTATTGAGGGCATCGGCATAATGTTGCAGTTTGGGTTGAATTTCCATACAGAAATAAGTGAATGCCTCTTCTAAACTTTTATCGGTGGTATCACAAGTCATTTTAATTTGTCTCCAGCATGCATCTTCACTTACAACTGCTTCTAACTCACTTAAATCGGCCATCCAACCTTCTAATTCAGCCTTATTGGTTATAGTCCTTTCAATCAATTCTTTAAAAAAAGGCTCCAAGCCATTCCAATCTGTAACAGTATAATCTGCTGGTAATAATTTACGCGGAACCTTTTGTATAGCGGCTTTTGGATGCATTTTCTCTTAATTTGAGTGCAAATTTACTTAACTCTTCCTTGAAGATGGAGTAGGAATCTTATTTTTACAAACATTTATTCATCAGAACAGTAGCGTAGAAAGACATTTATTGTGAGCAATATTATTCATTTATTACCCGATCATATAGCTAATCAGATAGCAGCAGGAGAAGTTATTCAAAGACCAGCAAGTGCCGTTAAGGAATTATTAGAAAATGCAGTTGATGCAGGAGCTACCAAAATTAAATTATTGGTAAACGATGCAGGCAAAGCATTGATTCAAGTAATAGACAATGGAAAGGGAATGAGTGCAGAGGATGCAAGAATGGCTTTTGAAAGACATGCTACCAGTAAAATCAGTCATATTGAAGATCTTTTTAAGATTAAAACAATGGGATTTAGGGGCGAAGCATTGGCCTCTATTGCTGCAGTAGCTCAAGTGGAATTAAAAACAAAAAGAGCCGAGGATGAATTAGGAACATTGGTTGAAGTAGAGAATAGTAAAATTATTCGGCAAGAAGCATGTGTTGCATCAGAAGGTACCAGCATTAGCATGAAGAATTTATTTTTCAATGTTCCTGCAAGAAGAAATTTTTTAAAGAGTAATGCGGCAGAAATGCGGCATATCATGGATGAATTTATTCGGGTGGCAATGGCTTATCCTGAAATCTTTTTCTCCTTAAATAGCAATGGACAGGAAGTTTATCATTTAGAAGCGGGTAGTCACAAACAAAGAATTGTACAAATTTTAGGAAATAGCTACCATGCAAAACTGGTAAATGTTTTAGAAGAAACTGATTACATGAATATTACTGGATTTATAGGCAAGCCTGAAACTGCCAGAAAAACCAGGGGCGATCAGTACTTTTTTGTAAACAATCGATTTATCAAAAGCGCTTACTTAAATCATGCAGTAAATGCAGCATTTGAGGGCATGATTGCCAAAGATAGTTTCCCTAGTTATGTTTTATATATTGATTTAGATCCAACTCAAATAGATATCAATGTTCATCCTACTAAACAAGAAATAAAATTTGAAGATGAAAAAATAATCTATGCGTTTGTTCAAGCAGCAGTTAAACACGCTTTGGCACAATTTAGTATTGCCCCTTCTTTAGATTTTTCTTTGAATGCAGATATACAGGGCTTAGATGCAGTGAGTAAACCATTTACCAGAAATGATCAGGAAGCTGCGGTATCCTCTAGTTTGTACAAAACATTTTCTCAAAAACACCAAGCGCATTTTATTGAGCCTAGCAATAAATCTGAATTAAAAAGTTGGAAGGACTTCTTTAAGCCAACCGAAACTTCTGAAACTATTGCTGGTTTTTCTAATGACTCGGTCTTAGAAGAAAACTATACTGGAGGAAGGTTATTGAATGTTCCTCAAATACAGCATTACTTACAATTACAACAAACCTATATTATTGCTACTACCCAAACAGGTTTCTTATTGGTTCACCAACAATTAGCACACGAAAGAGTATTATACGAGCAGTATAGTCAAGCAGTACATTCCAAACAAGCCCCAACGCAAAAAAGTTTGTTCCCCATCCCATTAGATTTGGCTGCATCAGATAGTGTTTTACTGCAAGAGTTATTACCCGATCTTCACTTAATTGGATACCAAATTGAAAAAGATGAACAGCATCAATTTGTAATTCAAGGAACACCAGCAGATATTGTAGTGGGTAATGAAAAACATGCCATCGAAATGTTGATAGAACAATTTAAGCATTTCAATAGCGATATCAATTTTAGCAAAAAAGAAAAACTAGTGCGCTGTATGGCAAAGCAACAATCCATCAAAACTGGAGTTGCCCTTGATCAAAAAGAAATGGCTGGTCTTGTTAATGCTTTATTCGAATGCAATACTCCCAATATTACTCCCACAGGTAAGCCTACCTATATTGAATACAAGGGAAACTATTTAGAGCAATTGTTTGAGCGTTAATTAGTTTTCGTTAATTACAGTTGTTAGAAATTGTTCCATATATTTTCTAATGGTACCTGCTGTTGTTTGGTGTCCATTTACCATGATAGAAAAAATTAATTCTTTCCCCTGATTAGTAATAATATAACCACTTAATGCTACATGACTAGTAAGTGTGCCCGTTTTGGCAAAAATCTTATTTTCATACCCCTTGTACAACCCCCCTAACGTTCCAGCATTTCCAGTTGGAAAAATTCTTTTTATTCGTTCCCAAGGTTGCTCTTGTTTCATCTTATTTAACACCCAAATAAAATCTTCGGGCGTCATCATATTGTATCTACTCAATCCACTTCCATCTACCCATCTTGGCTTTTGTGGCATGCCCATCATATCCGATTTTAATAAGGTATCTATGATTTTAGCGTCATCCATCACTCCAATTTTTTCATTGCCCACCATCAGCAATGTTTGTTCCGCAAAAAAATTATCACTACGATGCATCATGATTTTTAGCAGACTATCAGTTGGCTGAGAGTAGAATTTTTTCCAATTGGGTTGATCAACAGCAACTGCATTAGCATAGTTAAGCACCCTATTTAAAGTATCTTCTAACAATGGAATCATTAATTGATCCATTTCTTTTTTAACCACAAATGGAATTGCTGTTCCATTGAATTGGCGATTACTTTTTACTACGGTAAAGCTATTTTGGTCTTTCTCTCTTTCAATTGAATAGCGACCATCTTCAGTACTTGAAAAAATAACCAATGAATCTTTAAATGCTTTCGGTGTTACCGTAATACGATTTCCCTTTTTCCCAAAATAAACCAAGTTGCCATATATAGGCATCGGTGATCTTTCAGGAGAATAATCTGCATCATAATCATTCCATGCCCAGCCATTTCCAAAAGCTGTTGCGTTATATCTTGGCGCTACAATAGTTATTTTAGGTGCATTGACTTTTAAAAAATCATATGCTAATTGATCACCAAAATCAGGGTGTAAAAAACTTGGATCTCCTGTGAATCGTATAGTGATATTATCTTCGTCAGGCAAGTATTCAAATGCTACAATACTATCACTCAGATTTTTCATTGCTGCATAACAAGTAAAAATCTTGGTATTACTTGCAGGAATAAAATATTTATTTGATTGATAATTAAACAAGTACTTTTTTGAAGTAGGATCGTATAAGCTAATACCAACATGAGCGGGCAATAATTCAGGCTTTTCTAAAATCAATGCTTTAGCCTGCTGTTCTATAGAAATGTTAGATTGTAAAGTTGAGTTCTGTGCAGTATTGGAAGATTGTTGCACAGACTTTTGTACTTTACAAGAACTGGCAAGAATTAGTAAACAAGCGAAATAGAAAATCTTTTGCATAAGACATTTATTAACTGCGTTCAACTGCTCGCAACCACCTTTCAGGAATATCGTTATTACAAGCTATCATATAATCTTTATAACTGCAAGCTACATATTTGCCGTCATGTAATTGCATCCACCATCTACCCGTTCTTTTGCTTTGTAAAAAAGCTGTTTCTACTTCGGCAAATGCCATGGTGAACTCGTTAAATTCAGCTCTATTTTCTATTGAAGCTTCTTGTTTACCCCTATGAATTCCATCAATCAAATACCAAATCATATGCGCTTGTTGGATGGCTGTCATTTGATGAACATCATTGGCAACATGATAACCGTACAAGCCTATAGTATTACAAATTGTACTCATGCCGGCATATTGCATTAATGTACAGGCTTCTTCTCCATTTAAACCATTGGGGGTTACTCGATTAGTTGGCGCATGCGAATGCTGAATGGCTTCAATATCAAAACTGAAAAGTTCACTATTTCGGATAGCAGGTTCCATTTCTTCGATGGCTTCCTTTACTTTACCTACACGGTAACAATCAAAGCCCAATTTATTAATCGTTTCCAACATATTTGGATGCATGAAATAGCTTTGGAAAGCCATATGCGTATAGTGTCTTAAGTGATTAGGAATACCCGTAAACATATCCACTAAAAACATATCAGCAGGCTCTAAACTATCCATGTCTAGGTTAATTCTGGCATCGACAGTTACAGCATCAATAATTTTATTTTGCAATCCATAGGCAGCATATTGAGGTGTTGTAATATCATGAGAGCCGCCTAGAATTAATACCTTTTTACCCATTTGCAATAGTTCTGATACAACCATTTTTATTACTGCATAACTATCGGGCAGTGTAGCTCCAATTTTAATATTACCTAAATCTGCTATGGTAACTTCAGTATGCCAATAATATAGTTTATAAAACTGAGCGCGTATTGCATTAGGGGCTTCTGTATGAATATATTGCATACCCATCCCCCGCATTTCGCCACAACCAACAATTACTAAATCGGCATCGGTTATATCTGGTAATTCTTCTTCGTGAACTAAAATATGTTTACCAATCTGGGTATCTTTAAATCCCTCATCATTGGAAATTTCAGCAAGGTTTATGGGTTCAAGGAAATCAAGTAAAGAGGCTAGAGACATGAGTACGTTTTTGTACCCTTCTTAACGATCAAATGGATGAGATTATTGCAGAACTGACTTAGTCAGTATATTTATATCCAACTCCTCTTACAGAATGAAAATAAATAGGATTACGGCTATCCTCTTCAAAATATTTTCTAAAGCTTAAAATAAAATTATCAATGGTTCGAGTAGTAGGATAAACATTATAACCCCAAACCACTTGCAAAATTTTTTCTCTTGTTACTACTTCTCCTTTATTTTCAATGAGGAGTTTTAAGAGCATAGCTTCCTTCTTACTCAAATCTATCCTTAATCCATTCCATGTAATAGCATCCTGTGCCTTAAAATCAATTATGTTCTTACCAAAATGATATTGGTCGCCTACAGATTCCCTTACCTGCAAGCGTTTGTTTTTTTCAATCAGTTTAGCAACCCGTATCAGCAATTCATCTAGGTTAAATGGCTTGGTTAAATAATCATCAGCACCTTTTTTTAACCCCAGTACTTTATCTGCAGGAGCATTTTTTGCACTGAGCATCAAAATAGGTACTTCATTGTTATGCACACGAATACTCTCTGTTACACTAATACCATCTAACTCTGGAAGCATGATGTCCATAATGATTAAATCAAAATAGGCGTTCTCTACTTTTTTAAGGGCTTCATTGCCATCAAATGCAGAAGTTACTTCATACCCTTCCATTTCTAGATTTAACCTAAGTGCTTCATGCAAATTAAGTTCATCTTCAACTACAAGTATATTGGCTTTCTCTGCGGTCATTATTAATTATTAAATAATACAGTAAAAGTACTTCCGTTTGGTTGATTATCTGTCACAGAAATGTATCCATTATGCGTTTCAGCAATTTTTTTACATAAATAAAGCCCTAGGCCAGTACCCTGTGCTTTTCGAGTATTTTCGTTACCGCTTCGATAAAATTTATCAAATACTTTTTTCTTTTCTTGATTATCAATCCCTTGACCTAAATCTGAAATTGAGATACCTATTTTAGTACCCAAAGTAAGCAGGGAAACATGAATAGGTAAATTTTTAGGAGAATATTTTAAGGCGTTCTCCAATAAGTTATTAACCAACATTTGTAGTAAAAAAGGATCCCCTTGCATCAACCTATTTTCTTCTATTGCTTCAGTAATAACTCTTTCTGTAAACCTACTTTTACAGTCATCAACACAGGTCTCAACTATATCTGTTAAGTTGAGTTCTTGAAAGTTCACTGAATAGCCACCAGCATCTAATTGAGAGGTAAACAGAATATTATTACAAAGTGTATTTAACCGATTAGCTTCTTGCAAAGTATTTGTAATTAATTTCTGCTGTTTGTCTTCGGCTAATTTTCTTTTTTGAAGAGTTTCTAAATTGAGTTGTGCTACCGCAATAGGCGTTTTTAATTCATGCGTTATAGCCATCATAAAATTCTGCTGTTGTGCAGAAAATTTTAATTGGCGCCTTGTTGCCCTATATACATATACTGCTCCAACTAAAATTAAAGCCAAAAAAGTAATACCCTCCCCTATATACTGAGCTGTTTTTCTATTACTGATTTCTTGAATGGCATCAAATTTTTTGAGATAATCAGGGTCGTCTTTTAGCAGTTCTGCAATTCTTATAGACGTCATGATACTGTTCTGCTTTTCTAAAGCAATAAACCACCATGCCAAAGCCGCAATCATATAAAGCAGTAAAAACCAATATACAAAAGTAACAACTGCTAACTTAGGCGGTTTAAGGGTACTCATTTTACAATTTTTTCTATACGAATACCCGCATTTAAAACATGCGAAAGTGGGTCTTCTCTCATTGTCTGTTGAAGACCAAAAATATAATTCCCTGCTTTTAGTTTTACTGGAGTTTGGGTTATTCTGATTCTGTGATCAAAAATATCATCCATACCAGCCCCTAACCACCCTTTTTTATTATCGGCAAGACGCAAATCGAGCAGCTGATTTTTTGCAGTATCCCCAGGAGACTGTGTAGAAATATTCATCCACAAATTGTTATACCGATAAGCATCTTTATGACGAACAACTGCATAAATATGATATAGCGATACGGTATCTGAGATAGTAAATTTGAAAAAAAGTTTATCCGAAGACTTCCAACTATGTGAGGGGAAAAACTGGCTCTTTTCAAAAACACCATTAGATTCACAGCTTGATAAAAGCAACAGAATGAATAAAGCACTTAAGTAAATTCTCACATGAATTATTTTATCAAAGATACATAAGAAGGAAATAATCAGAGTACATTTAGAATTTGCTCTTTGGCTTTCTCTAACTCATCTTTCATCAAAATAACGGCTTTTTGCATATTTGCATCATAGGCTTTAGAGCCTGTTGTATTGATTTCTCTCCCAAATTCTTGTAATATAAAAGATAGCTTTTTACCTTTAGAAATAACCTCTTCAGCCAAAATGGATCTAAAATAAGCACAATGATTGTTCAATCGAACCTGCTCTTCACTGATATCAATTTTTTCTATATAATAAATCAATTCTTGTTCCAATCTATTGGGATCATAGTTTTCTTTCCCCACATTTTCTTCTAAAACCTTCATTAAACCTTCCCTTATTTTGGTTCTTCTAAGCGGCTCAAGTGTAGTAATTAATTGTTGTTGTACTTCAATATTATTGAGCCGAACTAACAAGTCTGCTTCAATTGATTTGCCCTCCTCTTGTCTGTGTTTATTCAATTGGGCAATTGCTTCTTTCAACAATTTTTCGAAACTAACCCATTCTGCTTCCGTAAGCATTTCGGTTGAAGGGGTGATCACATCTGGTAACTTTAAAATGGTACTTAAAATGTCGCCAGTTTCTAAACCCAATTCATTAGCCAATTGAGCTACAGGTTGGAAATATGCTTTTGCCAAATCTGTATTAATCGTTACGGGCTTATTAGCACCATTCATTTTGATGCTGATATTGCATTCAACACTACCTCTTTGTAATCCTTCATTAAGGTTATTTCGGACTTCAAATTCATACGGCTTTAATAAGGCCGGAATATTCAGTCTTAAATCAAATTGCTTCCCATTCAATGATTTGATTTCAATTAAAAAATTTTTGTCACCAATAGCTTGTTCAGCCCTGCCGTAACCAGTCATTGAATAAAGCATACAGTTGTGTTTGAGTAAAAGTAAAGGAACATTGGCAGAAATACTAAAAATCAATTCCTATCCATTTCTGCTTTTTCTTTTCGTACTTATCAAAATTAAATTGATACAATTTTCCTGGCCTATGAGATACATCTTGTTCCATTTCATTGGTGTCTATCAACAAATCCATTGAAGCAAACTTTTTCCTGAAATTTCTTCTATCTAAGGAAACGCCTAATATGGCTTCGTATAAATTTTGGAGTTCGCGTAAAGAAAATTTATCTGGCAACAAGTTAAAACCAAGTGGGTGTTCCTGTATTCTTTTTTGCAACCAGCCATGGCATTCCTGAACAATTTCAAGATGATCAAATGCCATTTCCTTTAATGCATTATAATCGTACCAGTCCAATTCATTATCATGAATTTTAAGCGCGTGGTGCTGAATATTTAATAAAGAACAGTATGCAATCGTTATCACTCGCCCCCCTGGGTGTCGATTTGGTTTTCCAAACACTTTCACTTGATCTAAAAACACATTATACATTCCAGTGCGTGCTTTTAAGATACGATAAGCAGCATCGTCTAAGTCTTCATTATTTTTAACAAAATCTCCTAATAAAGAAAGTTTTCCTTGAAAAAGGGATAAATCGCTCTTGATTAACAAGACTTTAAGCTTGTTCTCTTCAAAGCCAAAAATGACACAGTCTACAGTTAGTGGTACTTTGGGATAGTTATCCACTAAATGATGGACCGCCTGAACGGAATTTTTCTTCATATGGTGTTGCATTTGGAGTATACTCCGGCAATTGCGTCGTTAATACACAAAGTTAAGGGTTGTGTGGTAATTTCTATCTTTACAGCACAAGAACCGATTATGTATACCGTAGAACAGCTAGATGAATTAAAAGATTTATTAAAATTTCATGAACACCGATATTACGTTTTAAATGATCCGCTTATATCGGACTATGAGTATGACCAATTATATCAGCAGTTAGTTGCGATTGAACTAGCGAATCCTGAACTAATTACCCCAGACTCTCCATCTCAAAGGGTTGGTAATAGCTTAAACCAAGGTTTTGAAACTACCCCTCATTTGGTTCCTATGCTAAGCTTAGACAATAGCTACAATGCAGCAGACTTGATTGATTTTGATAGAAAAGCAAGGGAATTAACAGGAGAAGAAGAGATAGAATATTGTGTTGAGCCTAAATTTGACGGAGCAAGTATTTCTTTAATTTATGAAAACGATTTATTGGTTAAAGCAATCACCAGAGGAGATGGAGTAGCAGGTGAAAATATTACCGCAAATATTCGTCAAATCAGATCGATCCCATTATCTGCTCCATTTTCAACTCAAGGCATTCAGCAAATAGAAATAAGGGGGGAAGTCATTTTAAGCAAAGCCTCATTTGAAAAATACAATCAGAAATTAATAGAACAAGGGTTAGCTCCATTAGCGAATCCAAGAAATGCAGCATCCGGTAGTCTTAGAATGAAAGACCCCAAAGAAGTGGCAGAAAGAAATTTGGATGCCTTTTTATACCACGTAAGCTATGTTACCCATAAAACAGCAACGCATACTTCATCATTAAACAGTCACGCCGGGAGTCTAGAACTATTATGGAAAATGGGTTTTAGATCGCCTAAGGAGGAAAAAAAAGTAGTCAAAGGAATTCAGGGTGTGATAGACTATTGTCTTGCCTACGAAGCAAAAAGAGATGAGCTTCCATATGAAATTGACGGCATGGTCATTAAAGTAAACGATATTCAACAACAAGAAAAAATGGGGATGACTTCTCATCATCCTAGATGGGCTATTGCATTTAAATTTAAAGCCAGACAAGCCACTACCACTTTATTAGATGTTGAATTTCAAGTTGGAAGAACAGGCGCTGTTACTCCTGTAGCAAAATTAAAACCAGTTTTTTTAGGTGGTGTAACTGTATCAAGTATTTCTATACATAACGAAGATTATATACAGCAAAAAGATCTTAAAAAAGGGGATCAAGTATTGATAGAAAGAGCTGGTGATGTAATTCCTCAGATTGTAAAAAGTTTACCAGATATTAGAACTGGAAATGAAATAGGAATTGTATTTCCAAGAAATTGTCCGGTATGCAACAGTGAATTGTTTAAAGAAGAAGGGGAAGCTGTTTGGAGATGCATCAATATAGAATGTACTGCACAAGTAGTAGAAAAAATGATCCATTTTGTAAGCAAGGATGCCATGGATATTAAAAGCTTTGGAGAAGCGAATATTAGAAAGTTTTATGAATTGGGTTTGGTCAAAGATATTCCAAGCATCTATCGATTAAACTTTAATGCCTTAACTCAATTAGAGGGTTTTGGGAAAAAATCAATTGAGAATTTAAAGGGGGCCATTGAAGCCAGTAAACAACAACCTTTGTATAGATTAATTTATGCATTAGGCATTCGCTTTGTTGGTGAAACAACAGCTAAAACCCTTGCCAATTCCGTTTCAAACTTATTGGAGTTTAGCAACAAAACAGAAGAGGAACTGTTACAATTAGAGGACGTAGGCATTAAGGTTGCAAAAAGTATTCAAGGATTTTTTGGAAATCCTCAGAATATTGCAATGTTACAAGAATTAGCTGAACTAGGTCTTCAATTAGAAAACAGTAAAAAAGAAATTAATACAAGTGGAAATTTAATAGGCCAAAGTTTTTTATTTACTGGAACATTAGAACAACTAAAAAGATCGCAAGCAGAGGCAATGGTAGAAGAAGCAGGTGGAAGCATATTGGGTGGGGTAAGTAGCAAATTAAACTATCTAGTCGTGGGTGCAGATGCTGGAAGCAAACTAGAAAAGGCTAAAAAAATAAATACCATTAAAATCATTACAGAACAAGAATTTATCAACTTGATTAATCCATAAAAATGCTCCATCCTAAAACAATTCAGTTTTTGACTAAACTCAAAAAAAGTAATTCACGCGAATGGTTTAATGAACATCGTAATGAGTATGATGCAGCTAAAGAAAATTTCATTGAATTAGTCAATCAAATTTTATCACAGGCTCGCCAATTTGATCAGGATATTTCTGTTTTAACTTATAAGGATTGCATATTTAGAATCAATAGAGACGTTCGATTCAGTAAAAATAAGGACCCCTATAAAAATAATATGGCAGCCTATTTTGTTAAAGGGGGTAAGAAATCTTGGCTAGCTGGTTATTATTTTCATTTTGAACCAGGCGGCAAAAGCTTTATTGGTGGCGGTTTGTATGGCGGTGAACCCAATCAAATTAAAAAAGTAAGACAAGAGATTGATTATAATTGGGAATCGTTTAAAGGAATTTTACAAAATAAGAATTTTAAGAAAACATTTGGAGGCCTATCAAGAGAAGAAGGCATGTCATTAGTTAGAGAACCAAAAGGTTATGACAAAGACAATCCTGCAATTGACTATATTAAGTTGAAAAATTTTATTGTTTCTGTACCAGTAACTGATGAAGAATTAACTGATCAAAAATTAGTCAAAAAAATAATTACTGCATTTACAACCATGCAACCCTTGTTACAATTTTTGAACAGAGCAATGGAGGATTAATCATATTTATTTTATTGGCGTTCGATACTTGTAAACCGCATAACTATTGATTTTCTTAAACTTCAATTGCTCTTTTTTAACGTTCAATTGAATGTATTCTTTAAACAAACCATTGCTATCTTTGAAGCCAATAATACAGTCTAGAGAAGACTTTCCTGGCTTTATTGTAACCACTGGATCAATACCAAAATTTGGAATCGTAATCATTTCAGTTGCCCTGATTTCTTTGTATTGAATTTGAACCTTGTATTCAAAGGTCTTGGCAGTCTCATAAATATTCACTCCAAATTTCCAGTTATTAGCATTGCCCATTCCATCATCAATAGGTACAGAAAAAGTAGCAATTGGTTTTTTAGATGGCTGTTCCCGTACCTCAGAAACACTTGGCGCTTTAATGACCACAGTATCAACCTTCGTTTCAATTTGCTTATTTTCAATAGAATTACAACTGATACTCAAAATCAATAAACCAAAATATACAATAGCTCTCATTAAAAATATATTGTACTCAATTTATTAAATTATTCAATATCGAGTCATATCTCCAACCGATTCATCTGTTAAGAGTTTTTTGAGGATTGGGTGTTCCATTACTTTAGTGAAGTCCATCCATTTCCCGTTTACTTTAACTTTCCGTGCAACTAACCGAATACCATGACTATAATCAACATACCAGTTAACATGTCCTATGTATAAAGGTTGTATGGGTTTGCCATTCAGTTGGTGCCACCCATATATAGCCACCCGATTTGTTTTAGGAGACCTTACAAGTAAATCGCTAATAACCACATCTTTTTTAATTCCTGCAATTAATCCTTTTTGTTGTTTGCGTTGTCCTTCAATTATCAAATGATGCTGCCACATGGTTACAGTACTATCTCTATGAATATACATGGGTACAGGCGCAAGTTTTACCACCGCATTTGTATAAATATCATTTACCATTTTACGAGTTGGCAAAAAACAATTCAAGCTATCTGCTATGAGTTGAGCTGCCATAGGCGTCAGTGGCACTCTAGCCCAATTATGATTATTGCCTACACTCAGGTAATCGGGCATTACATAAAATATTGCCCGATTCACTTTTCGGGTAGTAGAATCTATTACTGATACATTGATGGGAATTAATTTCAACAGAAATGTTGGAATATTCCCTTCCAATATTTCTTTCACAGCAAATGAATCACGTTGTTTCCATTGCATAGTCATTGCATGCTGATAGAATGCTTCTCCAGTAATCTGCTCCTTCACCACGTTAGATGAAGAAGTGTTTAAACGAGGATTACAACTTGCAAAAACTACCAGTAAGTTTAACCATAATAATCGCATTAGAGCTATTTTAGTATCCATTACAATAATCCATTCGCCAACATATACTCAGCAATTTGCACTGCATTGGTGGCGGCACCCTTTCTAAGATTATCGCTTACAATCCACATATTCAATGTCTTGTCTTGTGATTCATCTCTTCTGATACGACCTACAAATACTTCATCTTTCTCATGCGCCCACAAAGGCATTGGATAAATTTGATTAGGCAAATCATCTTGAACAATTACACCTGGGGCAGCAGCCAATAATGCTTTCACATCTTCCACTGTATAGTCGTTTTCAAATTCAATATTCACACTTTCACTATGCCCACCCACTACTGGAATACGCACCGTTGTGGCGGTTACTCGTATTGAATTGTCTTGCATGATTTTATTGGTTTCCAAAACCATTTTCATTTCTTCCTTGGTATAACCATTGTCTAAGAATACATCAATTTGCGGAATCACATTCAAATCAATAGGATATTTATAAGCCATTTCTCCTTCTACCCCTTTGCGCTCATTAAACAATTGGTCTACTGCTTTTTTACCCGTACCAGTAACACTTTGATAAGTGCTCACCACTACCCGCTTAATTTTATATTTTAAATGCAATGGCTGTAATGCAACCACCATTTGTATGGTTGAGCAATTGGGATTAGCAATAATATAATCTTCACTAGTAAGCACTGCTGCATTTACTTCAGGTACTACTAATTTTTTGGTAGGGTCCATTCTCCAAGCAGAAGAATTGTCAATCACTCGAATGCCTGCTGCAGCATATTGTGGTGCCCATTCTAAAGAAGTACTACCACCTGCAGAAAATATGGCCACTGAAGGTTTTGCAGCAATACCATCTGCCATACTCACTACTTTATAGGCATTACCTTTAAAACTAACTTCTTTGCCTACTGATCTTTCTGAAGCTACCGGTACAATTTCAGTTACCGGAAAATTTCTCTCTGCTAATACCTGCAACATTTTGGTTCCAACTAAACCTGTTGCTCCAACTACTGCTACTTTCATTTTGTTCCCCCCTGTCTCCTTTTTGGAGTTTTAGTGTTAAAAAAAAGGCCTTCCAAATTTGGAAGGCCCGTTAATATGAATCAGTTTAAAACATACAAACACCTTCCACTTAGAGCGGTTTTTTGTTACGTTTTATATTTTTAATCATTGTCATCTAAAAACGAATATACAATCTTTCAATTAATTGCCCAGTTGGATATCAAAATTCACCAACTGTACAAACTCATCTAATCTTGCTTCAATATCTGATTGATTAATTTCTCTTAAACGTTGTGTGCCAAATTTCTCTACACAAAAAGAAGCCATTGCACTACCAACAATAATAGCCGTTTTCATGTTTTCAAAAGAAATGTCTTTTGTCTTTGCAATATGACCAATGAATCCTCCAGCAAAAGTATCACCCGCACCTGTTGGATCAAATACTTCTTCTAAAGGCAATGCTGGTGCAAAGAATACTTTGTTGCCATGAAATAATAATGCCCCATGCTCGCCTTTCTTAATAATTAAATATTTAGGGCCCATCTGCATAATTTTTGCAGCTGCTTTTACTAAAGAATATTCGCCACTTAACTCGCGTGCTTCACTATCGTTCACCATTAAAAGGTCTACCATGGCCAAAGTTTGCTTTAAGTCATCCATCGCAATTTCCATCCAGAAATTCATGGTGTCCATTACAATCAACTTTGGTCTGGTTTTTAATTGCTCTATAACGCTTCTTTGTACGGAGGGAGCAAGGTTGCCGAGCATCAAGAACTCGCAATCTTGGTAGCTATCTGGAACAATTGGCTCAAAACTTCCTAATACATTTAGTTGCGTGTCTAAAGTATCACGGGTATTCATATCCATATGGTAGCGACCACTCCAGAAAAAAGTTTTCTCATCTTTTTTGATCTGCACCCCTTCTAAGTCAACTCCACGTTCAGTAAGGATATCTAGCTCTGCCTGAGGAAAATCTCCCCCTACAACTGAAATTTGCTTAACTGGGGTATAATTAGAAGCACACCAGGCAATATAAGTACCTGCACCACCGATAATTTTATCGCTTTTCCCAAAGGGAGTTTCAATGGCATCAAAAGCCATAGAACCAACAACTACTAAAGACATAAATTGATTTTATGATAAAGCTGCGAAATTAATGGTTTATCAGCTAACCCAAGCCAAATGGGTCAAAAGCGTTAAAAAACTAACAAAACCAGATTAATTCGCTATTTTCTTTGCTAACATTCGTTAGTATATTATCTTCGTACTATGGCTAGAATAAAAATTGAAAAGAACAGTAGCCGAAAAGAGGTTATTGTAAGTAAAGCTGCTTCATTATTTAGAGAAAAGGGCTTTAAAGCAGCTAGTATGAGAGATTTAGCTGAAGCAGTAGGGGTAGAAGCTGCAAGCCTATATAATCATATTAAATCTAAGACAGAGTTATTACACGAATTATGTTTTGGGGTTGCCAACAGATTCATGCAACATATGGATGAAGTGGAGTCTAAAAAAACAAGTTCGATAGCAAAAATAGAAGAGCTGGTTCGCTTCCACATCAACGAAATGGTGAACCATTACGAGGAAGTATATGTAAGTGATAGAGAATGGAAACATTTATCAGACCCCTACCTATCTAATTTTCAGAATCAGCGAAGAATGTATCGCAAAAGATTTGCTGCAATTATAGAAACGGGTATTCGAAATAAAGAGGTCAAAATGATAGATGCACCTACAGCAGTGTTGATTATACTTCATGCCATTAGTGGTATTGAAAGTTGGCATAGATCAACACAAAAAATAAATGCAGCCGAATTAACCAATAATATGATTACCATTTTAGTGGGAGGATTAAAAAATGTCTAAGTTTGAAACGCTACTAGTTAAAGAAGTAAGGCAAGAAACAGCAGATTGTGTTTCAATTGCATTTGATGTTCCAGAAACCGCAGCATCCGCTTTTGCATTTAAGCAAGGTCAATATATCACCATTAAGACAACGATTAATGGAGAAGAAATAAGAAGGTCTTATTCGATTTGCAGCAGTCCTTTAGACAATGAACTAAGGGTTGCTGTAAAAAAAGTTTCAGGGGGTGTTTTCTCTACATGGGCAAACGAAAAATTGAAAGCAGGAACCATGCTCGAAGTAATGCCGCCCATGGGTAAATTCTACACTGAACTATATACCGATGCAAAAAAACAATATGTTGCTTTCGCATCAGGCAGTGGCATTACACCCATCTTATCAATCATTAAAACAACGCTATTAACCGAACCACTTAGCCGCTTCACGTTGATTTACGGTAATAGAAATAGGCATAGCATCATTTTTAAAGAAGCGTTGGAATCGCTCAAGAATAAATTCATGGGCCGATTCAGTATTGTTTATATTTTATCGAGAGAAAAAACAGATGCCCCCATTCACTTTGGAAGAATAGACCAAGAAAAGTTTCAACAACTTTGTAATACTATTCTGCAACCAGCTAGTATAGATGAATACTTTTTGTGTGGCCCCGAAGAAATGATTTTTAGTGTTAAAAAAGCGTTAGAAGATAACGGGGTAGACAACAAAAAAATTCATTTTGAATTATTTACTACCGGAGCAAGAGTAAAGAAAACAAGCAATGCACAAACTAGTACCAAGCAAGAAGTAAAAAGTCATATCACTGTTAAACAAGACGGGGTAACATTTGAATTTGATTTAGGATTTGAAGGCGAAAGTATTTTAGATGCAGCTTTAAAGCATGGAGCCGATTTACCCTTTGCATGTAAGGGCGGTGTATGCTGTACCTGCAAAGCTAAATTGTTAGAAGGCGAAGTAGATATGGATGTGAATTATGGATTAGAGCAGGAAGAAATTGAACACGGGTTTATATTAACCTGTCAGTCTCATCCACGAACAGAAAATGTATTAATTGATTTTGATGTTAAATAACCAATAATTATGGAACAAGCGTTTGAACAAATCTTTCAAGACAAGATTGATCGTGAAGTAAGAATTGAGCCAAAAGACTGGATGCCAGAAAAATACAGGCAAACATTAATCAGACAGATTAGTCAACATGCGCATAGTGAAATCATTGGTATGCTGCCCGAGGGTAATTGGATCACCCGTGCTCCATCATTGCGCAGAAAAGCCATTTTACTAGCTAAAGTACAAGACGAAGCCGGACATGGTTTGTACTTATACAGTGCAGCGGAAACCCTTGGTATCAGTAGAGATCAGATGTATGATCAATTGCATACTGGAAAAGCTAAATACTCTTCCATCTTTAATTATCCTTCCTTAAGTTGGGCCGATATGGGAGTGGTGGGTTGGTTGG
Source organism: Sediminibacterium sp. (assembly GCA_040403845.1). Taxonomy (GTDB): domain Bacteria; phylum Bacteroidota; class Bacteroidia; order Chitinophagales; family Chitinophagaceae; genus Sediminibacterium. The sequence goes on along the minus strand of JBBAJU010000005.1, from coordinate 8,813 downwards.
TAGACGGTGCTGCAATTATGAATCAAGTGCCTTTATGCAGAAGCAGTTTTGGCCCTTATGCCAGAGCCATGGTACGCGTTTGTAAAGAAGAAAGTTTTCATCAACGCCAAGGATTCGAAATACTCTATGTATTAAGTAAAGGAACTGAAGCGCAGCGTAAAATGGCACAAGACGCCATCAACAGATGGTGGTGGCCTAGCTTAATGATGTTTGGTCCTAAAGACGACGAAAGCCCAAACACCATTCAAAGTATGAAATGGAAAATCAAACGTTTTAGCAACGACGAACTCAGACAAAAATTTGTAGACGTTTGTGCAGAGCAAGTAAAAGTATTGGGCTTTACACTACCCGATAAAGATTTAAAATGGAATGAAGAAAGAGGCCATTACGATTTTGGACCCATTAACTGGGATGAGTTTTGGCAAGTAGTACAAGGCAATGGACCCTGCAATAAAGAACGTTTAGATGCACGTAAAAAAGCATGGGAAGAAGGTGCATGGGTTAGAGATGCTGCATTAGCCTATGCCAATAAAAAAGCCAAACAAAAACAAGCTGCTGCTTAAAACTAAAAATAATCATCATGAGCTTTCAAATAAAAAAACTCTATTACGGCGACTACGGCGAAAGCAAAAACGGAGCAGCCGATATTTCTACCAATCAAGCTAATGCTGCAGAGTGGCCTTTATGGGAAGTATTCATTAGAAGCAAACAAGGATTGGATCACAAACATGCGGGCAGTTTGCATGCAGCCGATGCTGCAATGGCCATTGAAAATGCCAGAGATGTTTATACTAGAAGAATGGAAGGTGTTAGTCTTTGGGTAGTAGAAAGTAAATATATACATGCAAGCAATCCTGATGAAGCTGGTGCCTTATACGATCCAGCTAATGATAAAGCTTACAGACATCCTACATTTTATGATTTACCAGAGGAAGTAAAATATATGTAATGACGAACCAGAAAAACGAGATTGATTTTTTACTTCACTTAGCAGACAATGCATTAATTATAGGACACCGCAACAGTGAATGGTGTGGTCATGGACCTATTTTAGAACAAGATATTGCCATCACCAATATTGCACTAGACTATATTGGCCAAGCGCGAAATTTTTATCAGCACGCAGCTGAATTAATTAATCGGCACCCAATAGGTATTGATATCACCCAAACAGGAAATGATATAGTGTTGCCCGCAACGGAAGATAGCTTGGCCTATTTAAGAGATGTTCGTGAGTTCAAGAATTTATTGATTACAGAAATTCCCAATGGAGATTGGGCACATACTACGCTGCGATTATTTTTATTGAGTGAATTTGAAATGCAATTATTTACGCAGTTATTACAACACCCTGATGCGCAAGTGGCAGCGATTGCAGAAAAATCAATTAAAGAAGTGAGCTACCATGTAAAATGGAGTCAAGATTGGGTACTAAGATTGGGTGATGGAACAGATGAGAGTAAACAAAGAATGCAAGCGGCTATTGAAGCAATTTGGGCTTATACAGGTGAGTTGTTTATTCAACCCGAATACGCTACAGCAGCCTGTTTAAATTATGCAGCTATTCAAGCTGCATGGAACAAAAAAGTTTCAGCTGTTTTTGAAGAAGCAGGACTCAATATTCCCTCAAAAACATTTGTACAAAAAGGAGGCGCAGAAGGAATGCATACAGAACATCTTGGATATATTTTAGCAGAAATGCAATACTTACAAAGAGCATACCCCAATAGCGAATGGTAAACAATACAATTGCCATCAATGCCATCTGGAAAATTCTGGAAACTGTTAAAGATCCAGAAGTGCCTGTATTATCAGTAGTAGATTTAGGGGTGATCAGGGGGGTGGCATTAGAAGAGCAGCTAGTAACCGTTACCATCACTCCAACTTATACAGGGTGCCCAGCGATGGATATGATTTCGATGCATATTAAAATGGCATTGAATGCTGCGGGTTACCAAACCACTATTCAAACTGTTTTATCTCCCGCCTGGACAACTGATTGGATAACCGAAAATGGGAAGCAGCAACTAAAAGCCTACGGCATTGCTCCCCCTGTGGGAAAAAGTTTTGACCAAACTTATTTAGCCGATTTAATAGTACCATGTCCGCAGTGCAATTCTACGCATACGGTGTTGGTATCACAATTTGGAAGTACTGCTTGTAAAGCTTTATATAAATGCGAAGAGTGCAAAGAGCCCTTCGATTATTTTAAATGTCATTAATTTACTTATATGGACCCAATATTATTTACCATTGAATCAGGCGTTGCGTTTATTACTATGAACAGACCTGATAAATTGAATTCTTTTAACAGAGCAATGGCATTGCAATTACAAAATATTTTAGACCAATGCGCTGTTGATGAAAATGTTAGGGCCATTTATTTAACTGGCGAAGGAAAAGGATTTTGTGCAGGACAAGATTTAGCAGAAGTGGTAGATCCGGAAGGACCAGGTATGCAGCGCATTTTGAGCGAGCATTACAATCCCATTGTACAACGACTCAGAGATATTGCAAAGCCAGTTGTAGCAGCAGTAAATGGCGTTGCCGCAGGTGCAGGGGCTAATATTGCTTTTGCTTGTGATGTAGTCGTTAGTAAATCTTCTGCTTCATTTATTCAAGCATTTTCAAAAATTGGATTGATTCCGGATAGTGGTGGAACCTATACCCTACCTAGATTAATTGGTTTTCAAAGAGCCAGTGCACTCATGATGCTGGGCGATAAAGTTTCTGCAGCAGAGGCATTACAAATGGGTATGTTGTACAAGGTATTTGAAGATGAAATATTTGAAACAGAAAGTAAAAAAATAGCATTGCAGTTGGCGCAAATGCCTACCAAAGCATTGGGCTATATTAAACAAGCATTGAATGCTTCTGCTACCAATGATATAACTACTCAATTGGCATTAGAAGATGGCTTACAACAAAAAGCTGCAGCTACTGCAGACTTTAAAGAAGGCGTGGATGCATTCTTAGCTAAACGAGCACCTCAATACAAAGGACAATAACCCTAAATTATTTACTATGACACCACAGCATATTGTTGACGAAATGATGAAAGCAGATATGTTTTCTCAGTGGTTAGGAATTGAAGTAATTGCCATTCAAGAAGGGTACAGCAAAATCAAAATGCAAGTAAGACCAGAGATGATGAATGGATTGGGCATAGTGCATGGGGGCATTGCTTTTGCATTTTCGGATAGTGCATTTGCTTTTGCTTGCAACAACAGAAATAATTTATCGGTTGCATTAGATACTTCTATAAATTTTTTAAAGCCCGTGCATGTGGGCGATACTTTGATTGCAGAAGCAAAAGAATTGCACAATGGAAGATCAACAGGCTTGTATCAAATAACCATTTTGAATCAACACGAACAATTGGTGTCAATTTTTAAAGGCAACTGTTTTAGAACAGGCAAACCAGTGGTAAAATCATCATTATGATTTATTCATTTAAGGGATTTATTCCGGTTGTACATGAGAGTTCTTTTGTACATCCACAAGCCGCTGTAACAGGCAATGTAATCATTGGCAAAAACGTATACATAGGCCCAGGTGCTGCTATCAGGGGAGACTGGGGTGCCATTATTATTGAAGATGGCTGTAATGTGCAAGAGAATTGTACCCTACATATGTTTCCGGGGACGACTGTTTTATTAAAAGAGCATGCACATATAGGACATGGTGCTGTAATTCACGGAGCTACCATTGGTCGCAATTGCTTGGTAGGCATGAATTCCGTTATCATGGATAATGTAGTGCTAGAAGATGAATGCATTGTTGGTGCCATGAGTTTTATTAAGGCCGATGAAATTATTCCTGCACGCTCATTGGTAGCTGGAAACCCTGCAAAAATAATAAAGCAAGTATCTGATGAAATGATTGCTTGGAAAACCAAGGGCACTCAATTATACCAGCAACTTCCTAAAGAGATGCAAGATTTTTCAACCCAATGTGAACCATTGAGAACTGTTCCTGCAGATCGGCCCCAACAAGAAATATTGTATGCAACTTGGAATGCAATGAAAAAGTAGCACAATTTGCAATGTTGTATCTTTGCAGCTAAATCATTCAAGTGTCGGAAAGGAATAACTTCATAGACTATATCAGAATTTTTGCCCGCAGTGGTCACGGTGGCGCAGGTGTTAGGCATTTTATGCGCAATAAATTAACTGCAATGGGTGGGCCTGATGGAGGTGATGGAGGCCGCGGTGGTCATATTATTTTAAGAGGGAATAGTAATCTTTGGACCTTATTGCACTTGAGGTATTTTAAAAATGTGTTAGCCGAAAATGGAGAGAATGGTAGCAAAGACAATTGTACTGGAAGAGATGGAAAAGATATCATCATAGATGTTCCATTAGGCACTGTTGCAAGAGATGAAGAGACCGGAAAAATTGAAGCCGAAATTTTAGCAGACGGACAAGAATATATTTGGATTCGTGGAGGTAGAGGTGGGCTAGGTAATGGCAATTTTGCTACCCCAACCAACCAAGCACCCGACCATGCACAACCAGGAGAACCTGGTATAGAAGGCTGGAAAAATATTGAGCTAAAAGTATTGGCAGACGTGGGTTTGGTAGGATTCCCAAATGCAGGAAAATCTACTTTACTATCTTCAATAACCGCTGCTAAACCTAAGATTGCCAACTATGCATTTACTACCTTGATTCCTCAATTGGGTATGGTAGAATATCGCGATTCAAAATCATTTTGTATAGCCGATTTGCCGGGTATTATTGAAGGCGCAGCTGAAGGAAAAGGATTGGGACATCGTTTCTTAAGACATATTGAACGCAACTCCGTTTTATTATTTCTAATTCCTGCAGACAGCAATGACCATGGTAAAGAATTTGAGATTCTACGCCAAGAGTTGAGAAATTATAATGAAGATATGTTGCAGAAAGATTTCATCATCGCTATTAGTAAAAGTGATATGCTCGACGATGAATTAAAAGAAGCCATCAGTAAAGAATTGCCGGCCAATATTCCACATGTATTCATTTCTTCGGTGACCAATAAGGGCTTAACTGAGTTAAAAGACCTGCTTTGGGATACCTTGAACAAGCCAGTTAAATAAATTAACTACTTCATTTTCAATTACTTATAATTTTAACTCCATCCAACGGGTTACTTTTTCCTCGTTTGGGTATTAATGTGTATAGTGTACACTAAGCTTTTTCGTTTGCTGTTGCCATTTGAGAAGAATTGATTACTCACAGTAAAATTTGAAAAGTATGAAAAAGCAAACAATCGTTACCAGTGTTAAGAGAATCGTTTTTGGATCTGTGGTGTCTTCATTGATGTTTTTATCGGCCAACGCGTCTGTATCTCCTGTAAGAGCTTATGATATATCTACTAAGAGCAAAGCAGAAGTAAAGTACAGTGGTATTGATAAAAATCAATTACACACGATTCAGGTAAAATTCAGCAACCCAACGGGTGCATCATTTAACCTTATCATTACAGACGCCAACAATGAAATGATTTTCAAAGGCAATTATGCTGAGAAAGATTTCAACAAAACTTTTAAATTTCCAAAAGACGAATCAAGCAAATTGTCTTTTGTAATTGAAGAAGTAAAATCAAAGAAATCTGAACGGTACAATGTAAGCTTTGAAACCATTATTATTGAAAACGCTGTAATCAGCAAAAATTAATTAAAAGGGAGCATGAAAAAAAGAGGCACTCAATTGAGTGCCTCTTTCTATTTATTGTAACAATAAGTAATTATCCTACTGCTTCAGATTTCATGCTCTTAGAAACTTTAGAACGTTCGTTTTCATCTAAAATAGATTTACGCATACGAATATTCTTAGGGGTTACTTCAATACACTCATCTTGCTGAATATATTCCATACACTCTTCTAATGTGAACTGTAATTTTGGAACAATTCTCACTGCATCATCACTTCCGCTTGCACGGTGGTTCGTCAGTTTTTTCATTTCCACTGCGTTCACATTTAAATCTCCTGGCTTAATATGTTCTGCAATAATTTGACCAACATATACTTCATCTCCTGGATCTACAAAGAAAGATCCGCGATCTTGTAATTTATCAATTGAATAGGCAGTAGTTACTCCTTGGAACTTCGCAATTAATACACCATTGCTTCTTCCAGGGATTGGTCCTTTCCATGGTTTGTAATCAATAAAGCGGTGCGCCATTACTGCTTCACCTGCTGTACCAGTTAACATCTGAGATCTAAGACCAATCAACCCTCTTGAAGGAATTTCAAATTCAAGGTGTTGCATTTCGCCCTTCGATTCCATGATTTGCATTTCGCCCTTACGCTGGGTTACTAAGTCAATTACTTTACCACTGTATTCGGATGGAACATCTACCACTAGGTTCTCGTAAGGCTCGTGTTTTTTACCATCAATGGTTTTAACCAATACCTGAGGATTACCTACCGTTAATTCATATCCTTCTCTACGCATGGTTTCTACCAATACGCCTAAGTGTAAAATACCTCTACCAAAAACTAAGAAGCTATCTGCGCTGTCTGTATCTTCTACTCTTAATGCTAAGTTCTTTTCGGTTTCTTTCATCAAACGATCACGTAAGTGACGTGATGTAACAAACTTACCATCTCTACCAAAGAAAGGAGAGTTGTTAATGCTGAATGTCATACTCATGGTAGGCTCATCCACACTAATAATTGGTAAACCTTCTGGGTTTTCCAAATCAGCAATCGTATCTCCAATATTAAACTCTTCCAATCCTACTACGGCACAAAGATCTCCAGATAATACTTCTGTTACCTTACGCTTGCCCATTCCCTCAAACACATACAATTCTTTTACTTTCATTCTTTTGAAAGTACCATCTGCTTGAACCAATGCGATTTGTTGTCCTTCTTTAATAGAACCCCTGGTTACTTTACCAATCGCAATTCTACCTAAGAAGGAAGAATAATCCAATGAAGTAATTTGTAACTGAAGCGTTCCTTCGTTTACTTTAGGAGCTGGTACATATTTAATAATACCATCCATTAAAGGGAAGATATCTTCTGTTTGTGTTAAGCTATCATTGAACCAACCGTTCTTTCCACTACCATAAAAAGTAGGGAAATTTAATTGCTCTTCTGTTGCATCTAAGTTGAAGAATAATTCAAAAACCGCATCGTGAACCTCGTCTGGTCTACAATTGGGCTTATCTACTTTATTAATCACCACAATAGGATGCAAGTTTAATTGCAATGCTTTCTGTAATACAAAACGAGTTTGAGGCATTGGTCCTTCAAAAGCATCCACCAACAAAATAACCCCATCGGCCATTTTCAATACGCGTTCTACTTCACCACCAAAATCACTGTGGCCCGGAGTATCAATTACATTGATTTTATAGTTATTGTAGGTAACTGCAGCGTTTTTACTAAAGATGGTGATTCCACGCTCTCTTTCTAAATCGTTGCTGTCCATGATTAACTCACCAGCATCCTGGTTGTCTCTAAATACTTTAGTGGCACCTAAAATTCGGTCTACTAAAGTTGTTTTGCCATGGTCAACGTGTGCGATGATGGCAATGTTTCTTATTTCCATTATTGTGTATTTGACTCAGTATCAATCAATTAGATGATTCATACTGTTTATTTGAGCGGCAAAGGTACGGCTTTAACGTGGGGCAGCAAGTAAATAAGGGTCATTATTCTGTTAACTATGCTATGGTGGATGCACAATAAACCCTAATTTTATTTGAACGATCGGCCAATGAAATTGATTTTGTTGATTATAATGGTGGTGTTTTACCTATTTGCGGGGAGCTATCATTTTATTAATCCAAGCTTTTATACCCCTTTATTTCCACCATATCTGGCCAAGTGGGCGCATACATTAAATATATTGGCTGGCATTGCCGAAATAGTATTGGCCATTGGTTTATGCTTTTCAGCTACCCGAAATTGGGCTATATATGGAATCATTGCTATGCTGATTGCCTTTATTCCCGCACATATTTATATGATTCAACTAGGGAACTTTAAAATAGGTGCTTTTCAAATGACTCCAATGATTGGATGGGTTCGACTATTGGTTTTACAACCTCTTCTAATGGCTTGGGCCTGGTATCTTAAAAATATTTAATTCAATTTTATGCGCATATTAAAATGGTTAATGGGAATTGTTCTGGTATTAGGCATCATTTATATTGTTGGCCCCAATCCGTCAACACCGGTTTATACTTCAACCCTTCCGACTATTCCAAGCAACCCTGCTGAATTGGAGGCTTCCATCCACTCAAACGAAAAAAAGCATAACACCCGACCCAACAATGAAGCAAGAATTGTTTGGGCCAACGATAGTGTAAAACAGAAAACACCTTATGCAATTGTTTATTTACATGGATTTAGTGCCAGCCAAGAAGAGGGCAATCCTGTTCATCAAAACATTGCAAAGCAATTTGGTTGCAATTTGTATTTAGCACGTTTGTCTGAGCATGGCATTGACACTACTGATGCGCTGATTAATATGACAGCTGAAAGTTTATTTGAGTCTGCAAAAGAGGCTTATGCGATTGGCAAACAATTGGGTGAAAAAGTAATTTTGATGGGCACTTCAACTGGCGGCACATTGGCGTTACAATTGGCAGCAATGTATCCAGAAATTGCTGGCTTGGTTTTATATTCTCCTAATATTGCCATTAAAGACCCGAATGCTTGGCTATTGAATAACCCATGGGGATTACAGATTGCACGGTTGGTAAAAGGCTCTAATTATATGGGCGTTACGAAAGACAACCCGCTTTACCCTCAATATTGGAATACCCAATATCGCTTAGAAGCCACTGTACAATTAGAAGAACTACTAGAGAC
>JBBAJU010000004.1:148619-164032 GCA_040403845.1 Sediminibacterium sp. | reverse complement strand
GTTTAATATGATCAGGTGTTGTTCCGCAACAACCACCTACAATATTCACGAAGCCCTGCTTGGCCCACTCTTCAATAAAATGAGCTGTTTCATGCGGAGCTTCATCGTATTCTCCCATGGCATTCGGTAAGCCCGCATTGGGATAGGCCGATGTATAACAAGCCGCTATTTGTGATAACTCTTCAATATGACTTCTCATTTCTGCGGCACCCAATGCACAGTTCAATCCAATGCTAATAGGGTTGGCATGTAATACCGATGTGTAAAATGCTTCCAATGTTTGTCCACTCAGGGTTCTACCCGATGCATCGGTAATGGTTCCGCTAATCATGATGGGTAACTCTGATATGCCCTTGTCTCTGAAATATTTTTTGGCTGCGTAGATTGCACCCTTTGCATTCAATGTATCAAAAATGGTTTCAATTAATAGGATGTCTACGCCACCGTTAACCAATCCATCTATCTGTTCGTAATAGGCATTGGCTACTTCGTCAAATGTGACGGCTCTATATCCTGGATTGTTTACATCGGGTGATAAGCTCAGTGTTTTATTTAATGGTCCAATGGCGCCTGCAACAAATTTGGGTGGAGTGCCTGGATGTTTTTGCATGAACTCCGCTACTGCTTCGCGGGCACATTTAGCGGCGGCTACGTTCAACTCATAAGCCAAACTTTGCATATCGTAGTCTGCCATTGCAATGGTAGTACTACTGAATGTATTTGTTTCTATGATGTCTGCACCTGCTTCTAAATACAACAAGTGGATGCCCTTAATTATTTGTGGTTGGGTGATGCAAAGCAAATCATTGTTTCCTTTTACATCTAAATGCCAATCTTTATACTGCTCGCCTCTATAATCGGCTTCTGTTAATTGATGCCTTTGTATCATCGTGCCCATGGCACCATCTATTACAAGGATTCTTTTCTGGAGTTCTTCTTTTATTAGCATAGCTATTGGTCAAACACTTTTAGTGATTAATTAACCAATAAACGCCAGAATGTGGGGGAGGCACTTCAAACGTTTATTAGTTCTAAAAACTAACCCATCACGGTACAGTACCGTATTGGCTAGGACCTTGGCTGAACAATAAACAAATCCACCAAAGTCGGTGCAAAGATACACCCATATGGTATTCTAGCAAAATATAGCCCTTTGTAAATGGCTATTGATACACTGCATTGATGTCTGCATTCACTTTTTCAGTTACTTCAGATGCATTGATATTAAAGTCTTTCATTACAATGGGGAATTTTCCGGTTGCTGAAACTTTACCGGCTTTAACGGTGATCAAACCGTTTACTATTAAGGGTTTTGTTACACCATGTAAAGTTAGATTCCCTTTTACCACGGCTTTATAATTACCATCTTTCGTAAAATTGATCTCTTTAATATTGCTGATATTTCCTTTGAATTCTGCTCTAGGAAATTTGTTGCTCTCTGCATAATCGTTGTTGAATTTCTCTTGCATTTCTGCGTACTCAAACTTAAACCCTTTGATGAGTAAGCTAAAGCTCATTTGCCCATTGTCTGATAATCTACTGGCCACTTCATTATTCACGGCTTTCACGTCTTCGTCGTTGGTGGCAATGAAACTTACTTTTGCATTTCTTGTTCCAAATTGTTTTTGTGCATTGGCTTGTGTAAGGGAAATGCTTAGGGCTGCTATTAAAAATATTTTTTTCATATAAATAACTGGATGGATAAAATGAATTGACTAGGGTTTATTTTACGAGCACGCCTTCGTTAATCACCACATTCGCTTCGGGTATATAGCCTGTACAGATTCCTTTGAAACGGATGGTGCTGCCGGGTTTTAGCTCGCCTGGGTTGGTTTTAAACGTACAATTAATTACAAAAAATGCATCGTCTGTTTTAAAATTCACGACCGATTGTCCATCTTGATTGGTGCTTTGGTCTAATACTTCGCCTTCAATTTCAATGGCTTTGTCTAAATATTGGGCATTGGCTGCTGCTTCATTAGCTTTAAATGCTTCAAACAATTGCTGCGCTTTAATGGCAATGGCTTTTTCAGTGGTTACGTCTCTATGCGGTTTGGTAAAGATTCTATAAACGATGATCCCACCGGTAACTGCACCTACCAAGACCAAGGTTAATATGATTTTAGTCCACTTTTTCATGTGTCTGGTATTTTAATGTTTAAACAACGAAATTAGGATTTTGTTTGGATTTGACTTTTTAAACTTACTGTACATATTGCTGAACCGGTAATCGATTGGCTATACTTCGGGCCAATGTCATTTCATCTGCATATTCCAACTCTCCTCCAAAAGCTATGCCACGTGCAATGGTAGTGACTTTACATTTTAAATGGGCAATCTTTTTCTGTATAAAATAAATAGTTGTATCGCCCTGTATATTGGGGCTTAGCGCAAATACCAGTTCGTCTACCTGTTCATTCGTAATTCGGTTCACGAGTAGCTCAATGCTCAACTGATCGGGTCCTATTCCATCCAAGGGCGATATAATCCCCCCTAACACATGATAAGTTCCATTGAATTGCTGGGTACTTTCTATGGCAATTACATCTCGTATATTTTCGACTACACAAATGATTTGTTGATTGCGCATCTTATTGGCACAAATTGAACAAATTTCTCCATCGCTGATATTATTGCATCGCTTACAAAATTGTATATCCCTTCTCATTTTTGCAATCGTGTCTCCAAACAATGCTACATCGTTGATGTCTTGTTTTAATAAGTGTAGCACCAGTCTTAATGCTGTTTTCTTTCCTATGCCGGGCAGCTTAGAAAATTGTGCTACCGCATTTTCTAATAAGGTTGAGGGAAGTTGCATTATGTAAAGATAATCGGTTTACTTTGCGTTTTAAGTTTTGTATATGAAGCTGCATAATTTTAATTCTGGTCCTTCTATTTTGCCTCAACCAGTTCTTGCGCAAGCAGCCGAAGCGGTGTTGAATTATAATAATACTGGCTTGTCTTTGTTAGAAATTGGTCATAGAACCAATTGGTTTCAAGAAATTTTACAAGAAGCCAATAATTCGGTGAAGCAATTGATGGAATTAGACGACTCTTATGAAATTCTTTTTTTACACGGGGGAGCTACAACGCAGTTTATGCAAGTGCCGATGAATTTGCTCGACACCCAAGCTACCGCAGCGTATTGCGACCACGGTGTTTGGGGCAACAAAGCTTGGAAAGAAGCCAGCTTATTTGGGAAGGTGAAAGTGGTGGCCGATAGCAGCGACCAACAGTATCGTTATATTAATAAAGGGTTTGAGATTCCGGCAGATGCTGCCTATTTGCATTTGACTTCTAACAATACGGTGGAAGGTACGCAGTGGCATCAATTTCCTAACACGGCTGTTCCTTTAGTAGCCGATATGAGTAGTGATATTTTTAGTAGGCCTGCTAATTACAATGCTTTCTCTTTAATTTATGCAGGGGCTCAAAAAAATATGGGGGCTGCTGGTGTGAACTTGGTGGTGGTTAAAAAAGAGATTTTAGGAAAAGTAGCGCGTACCATCCCCACCATCATGAACTATCAGAAACATATTGAAGCGGGTTCTTTAATGAATACGCCTCCTGTATTTGCCGTGTATGTAAGTATGCTTACCCTTCGTTGGATTATTCAAGAAGGGGGCTTAGATGCAATGGGTATTCGCAATCAAAAAAAATCCTCTTTATTATACGATACCATTGATGCCAATCCTTTATTTGATGCACCGGTTGCGGTTGAAGATAGGAGTCAAATGAATGCGGTTTTCTTTTTAAAAGACCCAACTCTTGAAGCACCTTTCTTAGACCTTTGCAAAAAAGAAGGAATGATTGGCGTGAAAGGATATAGAACAGTGGGGGGTATCAGGGTGAGCATGTACAATGCTTTGCCTATTGAAAGTGTAACCAGTTTTTGTGACTTGATGTATTTCTTTACCCAAAAGCATGGATAGTATACTATTATCATAACTTTTCATTTAAGAATATATCACCGATATTTGCCCAATGGCAATTATTAAACCTTTCAAGGCATTAAGACCTCAACCTCAACTTGCTAAACAAGTTGCTAGTTTACCTTATGATGTATTAAATAGTGTAGAAGCTAAATTGGCTGCTCAAGGAAATTCTTATTCTTTTTTACATATCACTAAAAGTGAAATTGATTTATCGGATAAAATTGATATTCATGCACCTGAAGTATATGCACAAGCGAAAGATAATTTAGACGCTTTTATAAAACGTGATGTGTTATTTAGAGAATCTAAAGACTGCTATTATATTTATCAGTTGGTGATGAATGGGAGAAGTCAAACGGGTTTGGTTTGTGTGAGCAGCGTGGATGATTATGAAAATGATATCATTAAAAAACACGAGTTTACCCGCCCTGAAAAAGAACAAGATCGCATCAATCATATTAAAACAACGGGTGCTCAAACGGGTAATGTATTTTTAGCTTATCGCAATCATGCTGCGGTGGATGCTATTATTGATCATTGGAAACAAGCAAAGTCTCCTGTGTACGATTTTACTGCTGATGATGGTATTCAACACAGTATTTGGATTGTAAGTGATTCTGAAATTGTTGCTTCAATAACAGCTGCATTTGAGAAAGAAATTCCTTGCACGTATATTGCTGATGGTCATCATAGAGCGGCTTCTGCTGCTAAAGTGCGTCAACAAATGCAGGAGAAAGCACCTGCTGGAGCAAGTTATTTTTTAACTACGCTTTTTCCTTCGAATCAGTTGCATATTATGGATTACAACAGAGTGGTAAAAGATTTGAATGGCTTATCTGTTTCGGATTTTTTAGCTGCTTTGGAAAAATCATTTGAAGTGAGTTTAGTAGGTAAACAAATGGTGAAGCCAGAAGAAATTCATACCATGGGTTTATATGTAGATGGTCAATGGTATAAACTTGCTGCAAAAGATGGCACTTATTCGAATGACCCAATTGGCGTGTTAGATGTATCTATTTTACAAGAACAAATTTTGGGTCCTATCTTAGGAATTCTAGATCAACGTACCGATAAACGCATCGATTTTGTAGGCGGTATCCGTGGTTTGGGCGCTTTAGAGCAAAGGGTTGATAGTGGTGAAATGGCTGCTGCTATTAGTTTGTATCCTGTTACAATTGATCAACTTTTTGCCATTGCAGACAGTGGCAATGTAATGCCGCCGAAAAGTACTTGGTTCGAACCTAAATTAAGAGATGGTTTATTAACGCATTTAATTGCAGATTAATTAAGCATGAAAAAATTATTCTTTATCCTAGTCATCGCGGTTTTAGCTGCTAACGTTAATGCGCAAACCCCTACTGTTAAACAGTTTCAGGAATCTGCTATGTCTTTAATGCAACAAGGGGATTTTTCAAATGCGATGGTTGCATTACAAAAGGCAAAGACCTTAGAACCTCAAAATTTAGAGACTTTAAAGAATATTTCATTTTGCTATTATTTGCAAAGAGAATTTGCACAATCCATTGAAGCAGGCAAAATAGCGATTGAACTACCCAATGCTGATCAACAAAGTTTTCAAATTTTGGGTATGTCTTACAAGTCTATTGCAGACTATGCTGCCGCCAATAAAATGTATAAGCGTGCCCTCAAAAAATTCCCTGATGGTGGAATTATTTACAGTGAATATGGCGAGTGTTTAATACAGGAAAATAAAAAAGAAGAAGCCATTGCTACTTGGGAAAAAGGGATTGAACTTGCGCCTTCTTACAGTGGTAATTATTACCATGCCGCTAAGTATTACTATAAAGAAATGAACTGGATAAGGGTATTGATTCATGGAGAATTGTTTGTGAATTTAGAAAGCTACTCTACTAAAACTGCAGAAGTTAAAAAAGCCATGCTTGAGGCGTATAAAAATATGTTAAGACCAATTGTAAAAACGCCTTATCATCTGGTTCCTAAGTATTCAGAATTTGAAAAAAAACAATTGGCCATCTACGAAAAGACTAAATCATTAGTTGTTGATGGTTTAACCATTGATCATATTGGCAGTATCAGAACCCGATTACTCATGGAATGGATGTCTGAAAATGCAGCCCTATTTCCTTATCAATTATTTTTGCATTGGCAGCATATGATTAGGGAAGGCATTTTTGAAGCCTATAATCAATGGTTATTTGGAGCATCTTTTGGTGAAGAAGCTTACCAGAATTGGCAAAATACCCATGCTGAAGAAGCTCAGAAATTTAAAGAATTTCAGCAAAGTAGAATTTACCGACAGCCTGTAGGACAGTATTATTTAAACTAGTATATGCATATTAGTTGTTAAGCCAGTGCAAACTGGCTTTTTTATTTGTTTTTATTTGCCTAATTTGACCATTTAAATAAAGTGTACTCACTTCTAACGATTGCAATATGAATACAAAGCGTTTATTTGATGCGGTAGCTCATCAGCTGGAAAATTTTCCAAAGAATGATATGCTGGCTGCCAAAGAAAATGGGAAATGGAAAACCTACAGTACGCAACAAGTGGCTGATACGGTAAATCGACTCAGTGCAGGGTTGCTATCATTAGGCGTAAAAGCCAATGATTTTACGCCAGAGTCGAGTGATAAAATTGCCATCATCAGCAATAATAGACCCGAGTGGGTTTTTACCGATTTGGCTGTTCAACAAGCGGGAGCAATTTTGGTTCCAGTTTATCCAACTACCAATCCCAATGAATTGGCATTCATTTTAAATGATGCCGCTGTTAAATATATTTTTGTTAGTAGCGAAGATTTGTTGTTAAAAGTGCAAAGCATCATCGATAAAGTACCTTCTATTCAGGGCATTTATACTTTTGATACCATTGCTGGTGCCAAACATTGGACTGAAGTAAGTGCTTTAGCAACTGATGAACTTTTAGCAGAAGTTGATGTAATTAAAAAATCGGTTCCCACTGAGCATTTAGCTACCATTATTTATACTTCTGGTACAACTGGCACGCCAAAGGGTGTGATGCTCTCTCATGCTAATATTTACACCAATGTTCAGTTTAGTAAACAAAGTTTTCCATTTAATGACTCACCCGAATCTAAAGTCCTTAGTTTCTTGCCTTTGAATCATATTTTTGAAAAGACTTGTACTTATATCTATTTATATAGTGGCATCAGTATTTATTATGCTGAAAGCCTTGAAACCATTGGAGATAATTTAAAAGAAATTAAGCCGAATGGATTTACTACTGTTCCTAGATTGCTTGAAAAAGTATTCGAAAAAATCATGGCCAAGGGTAGTGAACTTACTGGCACTAAACGAAAATTATTTTTCTGGGCAGTTGATTTAGCAGAAAAATACGATAATAGAGTAAGTGGTGGTGTTTGGTATAATATTCAATTGGCCATTGCGAATAAATTGATTTTTTCTAAATGGAGAGAAGCATTGGGGGGGAATATCTCTTTTATCATTACAGGTGGTGCTGCTTGTCAGGTAAAGTTATTACGCATTTTTAATGCTGCGGGTGTGCCTGTTTATGAAGGATATGGCCCCACAGAAAATAGCCCAGTTATTTGTGTAAATAGACAAGAAAAAGACGGAACAAAGTTCGGCACTGTTGGGCCTCCTATTGAAGGTATTCAAGTAAAGTTGGCCGAAGATGGAGAAATTATGGTAACTGGTCCTTGTGTAATGAAGGGCTATTATAAGCGCCCCGACTTAACTGCAGAAACCATGAAAGACGAATGGTTGTTAACAGGGGATATAGGTGTTTGGGATGAAAATCATTTTTTAAAAATTACCGATCGCAAAAAAGAACTTTTCAAAACCAGCGGTGGAAAGTATGTTGCACCTCAACCCATCGAGAATAAATTAAAAGAGAGTCCATTTGTAGAACAGGTAATGGTGGTTGGATCGGAGCGTAAGTTTGTTGGAGCATTAATTGTTCCTTCTTTTGCAACGCTTAAAGAGTGGATGCGAGAGAAAGGAATTCCATATACCACCAACGAAGACGTAATTCATCACCCTAAAGTATTAGAACTGTATCGTGAATTGGTAGAGAGTTTCAATAAATTCTTTAATCATGTTGAACAGATTAAGAAGTTTGAATTATTGCCAAGAGAATGGACTGTAGACACTGGAGAAATGACACCTAAATTAAGTTTGAAGCGTAAAGTGGTGAATGAGAAATTTAAAGACGCCATAGAAAGAATCTATGCCTGAATCTAACGCATTGTTGCGCAGGATTATTTGGTAAAGGGTGAGTTTGATGAAAAATTACTTTCCAAGTCTATTCAATGCAGTATTGAACGTAAGCGCAATCTAGAGAATATTAGAATTAGTAATGAGCGATATCGCATCTTATTCTATTACAATCCCATGGCTATGTATTAAATCCACATGGAGCAGTTGCTTATGCTGCATTATAGCATTATCAAATACATCATGATCATGCGAAAGGATATATTTTAGAAACTGCTGATCCTGTTAAGTTTCCTGAAGCAGTAAAAGCAGCAATAGGAGTAGCGCCTGAAATCCCGGTTGCGGCTATGGAATTGTTTACCAAACAAAAAAGAAGCATACCCTTGTTAAATAAATATGCTTCTTTTAAAGATTATTTATTGAGTCGTTGATTAGTCTCTATAATTTAATGCTGGTTTTCTATCTCCTAGTAAGGGCTTGTATTGGTAATCGCCTACACTTTTTATAAATTCTTCTTTTGCTTTTAAGATTACTGCAGGTTTAATAAATAAATCGATAGCAGTTAATGCCATTGTTTTGGCTGCCACCAACATTCCTTTTGTTCCAATTTCTGTTCCCCCACTTGCAACTGCTTGCCAACTATGGGCAGATGTTCCAGGAATCCAAGTGGCTGCTTCTAGCCCTACGGTAGGAACTACATAACTTACATCACTCACATCGCTTGAACCTCCGCCGGCATCGGTTTCCTTTTGTAATGGTTTAATGGTACTTGCGTCTTCTATTGCTGGAGCTTTATTAAAAAAGCTTGCTTGTAATTTCTTTCCAAATGCTTTTTCTTCTTCGTTATATACTACCCCTCCCACTTTTTCTAAGTTCTCTTGCATGAGGGTAGCTAGTGTTTTATTGATTAATAAGTCGTGCGTACCCCCAACTATTTCATATTCCATTTTGGTCCCTGTTCCCAATGCTGCTCCTTCTGCCGCTTTTGTAATTCTATCGAATACATCCACTGTAATTTCTCTTTTAGGATGGCGTACATAGTAATATACTTCTGCGTAATCAGGTACTACATTCGGTGCTTTACCTCCATTGGTAATTACATAGTGAATGCGTGTTTCTTGCGGAATATGTTCTCTCAGCATATTGGCCATATTGTTCATGGCTTCAACTGCATCTAAAGAAGAGCGTCCATTTTCTGGAGACATGGCTGCATGAGAAGCAGTGCCATAGAATTTAAACTTAGCAGATTTATTGGCAATAAAGCTTGTCATGTACACTTTATTTTCATCATCTGGATGCCAATGAATTACAGCGTCTACATTTTTAAAGAATCCCTCGCGTACCATATATACTTTTCCACTACCGCCTTCTTCTGCAGGACATCCATACACTTTAATCGTTCCTGTAAACTTCTTTTCTTCTATTAATTGCTTAATTGCAATACCTGCGGACACAGAAGCTGTTCCAAATAAATGATGGCCACAACCATGACCTCCCTGCTTTCCTTCAATGGTTTTCTTTTCGGCAATAGCCTCCTGTGCTAAACCTGGTAATGCATCGTATTCTGCTAAAATACCAATTACCGGACTTCCTGATCCATATGTTGCTACAAATGCAGTAGGTATTCCTGCTACACCTGTTTCTACGGTGAATCCTGCTGCTTTTAGGTTTTGTACATGTAAAGCTGCACTCTTGGTTTCCTTATAACCCAATTCGGCATAGTCCCATATTTGTAAAGCTGTTTGCTTGTCTTTTTGATAACTGGCTTCTAACCATTTTAAAGTACTTTCTTTTAGTCTGCTTAATTCAAGTGCTGCTGAATTGGATGGTGATTGTTTGTTATTTTTTTTCTGCCCAAAACTATTCATTGTAATAAGCAAACAAATGGCTAGTACTTTTTTCATAAGATCAAATTTCTGTTTATTTTGTTTGGCATTTAATTATTGAATATATTACTTTTTACAAAGCTTGTTATGAATAATAAATTAGCCATTTGGTCTATTACCGTTGGGTTAGGCGGTTTTTTATTTGGTTTAGATGTTGCCGTTATTTCAGGTGCAGAACAAGCCATTCAACAATTGTGGTCACTTTCCGATTGGATGCATGGAACCGCTATTGCCATGGCTTTATATGGAACTGCATTTGGCGCTGGATTAGGTAATATACCTGCAAATAAAATCGGCAGAAAACAGACTTTGATTTGGATTGGTATTCTTTTTCTAGTTACTTCAATTGGTGCTGCATTGTCTACTAATGTATATGCATTTATGTTTTTCCGATTTGTTAGTGGATTAAGTATTGGTGCTTCATCTGTTGTTGCCCCTGTTTATATTTCAGAAATTGCACCTCCTAAATATAGAGGCCGAATGGTTATTTCATTTCAATTAAATGTTGTGGCGGGTATATTGATAGCTTACTTTTCTAATTATTTGTTAGCTGGAGTGGGTGGAGAAAACGATTGGCGTTGGATGTTGGGAGTGGTTGCAATCCCTTCCTCATTTTTCTCATTATTAATGTTGATTACTCCAGAAACACCAAGATGGTTGGTACTATTTAAAAAAGATGATGCAGCTGCTGCAAAAGTTCTTGCAATCACTGGTGAAGATGCTCCTAAAGTAATTGCGGATATTAAAGCCTCAGTTGGAAAAACAGTAACGCAGTCGTTGTTCAACAAAAAGTTTTTTAAACCCCTTTTACTCGCTTTCTTGATTGCTTTTTTTAATCAGCTCTCTGGTATTAATGCGATTATTTATTTTGCGCCAAAGGTTTTTGAAATGGCGGGCATTGGCCGTGAGGGGGCATTATTGTCTACCGTTGGAATTGGCGTAATGAATCTAATTTTTACCATTACAGGATGGTATTTGATTGATCGATTTGGAAGAAGGGTTTTGATGTTTATAGGTTCAATAGGGTATATTTTCTCACTTACTATGATTGCTGTATCATTCAATAGTACAGATCAATCAATGGTAGTCTACTATGTTTTTGTATTTATTGCTGCACATGCGGTAGGTCAAGGTGCTGTTATTTGGGTTTTCTTATCTGAGTTGTTTCCTAATTCTGTTCGAGCAAGTGGTACTTCCTTTGGGTCTTTAGTACATTGGGTATTTGCTGCTCTAATAGCACAAGTATTTCCTTACTTCGCAGCCAATGTTTCAGGTACTATTATTTTTGGCTTCTTTGCTTTTATGATGGTTTTGCAATTATTATATGTTTGGAAAATGATGCCAGAAACCAAGGGCGTAGCTTTAGAAGATATGGGAGGTGCAGTAGTGCTTCATTAATCGTATCCGATTTTCTTCGTAGGCTTTCAGATGCATCACTAGTTTCTTATCCTTAAAATCTGCTGTAGCACCATTCGTAATCACTCCTTCATAAGCTTCGCCGCAATGTTGTTGAAGGGTATTTCAAAAACTATCAATTGCACTACTAGGTTTTTGTGCAAATCCTTTTAGACTTATAAACAATGCTATAAAGGGTATATATTTCATTTTTTAATTTTGAAACAATATACAGGAAGTATTTTATCAGTAAGACATATAAGTTGCTGTAACTTTAAGGCATACCGTCTTAACGGTATCATAAAATAATGAATTCATGACAGTTTTTAAAAATCTGCTATTGCTATGTACCATCTTATTGAGCAGTAGTATGCTAAGTATACAAAGCTTTTCTCAAACTACAATTAGCCCTTTATTTAACAATGCTCCATCCTTAAAAGGGAAACCTACATTTTTAAATACACCTTATAATACAGCCGGAGAGAATGTTTACATGATAGGACATCAAGATGGAAGTTTTCCTGATTTAGGCTGGCACGTTAAAGATGAAATGGGGGGCATATGGCATCATCCCATTAAATTGATGGATGGATTTGAAGCAAGTATTACTATTGGGGATAAAACATATCCTCTTAATAAAGCGGATATGTTTGTTAATTATCCATTTGGGAATAAACATGTATTCAAATCTGATTTAGCTCCAATTAGCATAGAGCGCTTTCAATTTGTGCCAGATCAAATTAGTGGTATTTATATTGAATACGTCATCACAAATAATAGTAAACTACATCGACGCATTAAGTTAAATATTAAAGCCATCTCTAACTTAATGCCTGTTTGGTTAGGTGAGAGGACTGGCATGGTGAATGGCAAAGACATACCTTTTTATAGCCCTAAATATAATCGTTGGTTGGTTAAAGATTCTTTGAATCCTTGGTATGTAGTATATGGTTCAACGATTAAAGGAAATGAAAATGATCAAATTTTAATTAAGTCTAATAAGCCAAACACAAGTATAACTAGTACAGACTACGAGATTTTGCTTAACCCTAATCAAGTATTTCGTTTCCCTTTCATTATAACTGGCTCTGCTAAATCTAAAGAAAATGCTTTTGCTGCATATCAAACTTTGCAAAACTCAGCAGCTTTTTTATTAGCGAATAAGAAAGAGCGATTGAATAAATTGAAATACAAGTCAATGCTAACATTAAGTGACAAATCAATTGCTAATACTTTTGAATGGTTAAAGTATAATAGTGATTGGTTAACCTTAAATGTTGCTGCTGTAGGAAAAGGAATAGTTGCAGGTCTCCCAGATTATCCTTGGTGGTTTGGAGGCGATATGGCCTATACTTTGAAGAGCTTGATTGCGATGGGTAGAAAGGATTTGGTTTATAGCTCTATCGATTTAATTCATCGTATTTCTGAAAAGCACAATGGGAATGGTAGAATTGTACATGAAGTTTCTACAAATGGTGCGGTTTTTAATCCTGGGAATGTGAATGAAACACCTCAATTTATCTCTTTAATTTGGGAGGTTTTTTGTTGGACGGGTGATCAAGTTTTTTTGAAAAAATATTTTCCTTCAGTAGTTAAAGGGTTGAATTGGGTATTAAATGAAAATGATGCAGATAAAAATTTGTTTCCTGATGGAGCAGGCATGATGGAAATTCACGGACTAACTTCTGAAATGATTGACGTGGCTGCTTATACCCAGAAAGCGTTTGCGGATGCTGCGAAAATGGCTAAATGGCTCAAGAAGCCGAAACTAGCAGAAGAATACCAAACAAGAGCCGATCAATTAAAAGAGAAAATAAATAGACAGTTCTGGGTTGAAGAAGAGCATTCATATGCTGATTTTATATCTACCAAAGTTCAGGCATTACATTTGATTGAAGATGCCATAGTAAGGGCTGATACATTAAAGAATGATTGGGCAGTGAAAACATTAAATCAGAAAAAACAAAAGACTTTGTCTGATTCATTCAATTTAAAGAGAGGATTTGTAATGCACCATAACTGGGTAGTGAATACGCCATTGGAAACAGGTATTGCAGATAAAGAAAGAGCCATTAAAGCATTAAATACTGCAAAACGATTCACTAATGGATTTGGGATGTATGTTACGGGTATAGATAAAAATGAAAAAAGAGACCAGCATGAATATTCTTATGCAGCAAGTGTGGGCAAAAATGAGTTCACCTATACAGGTACAGTAATGACATTGCCAACGGCAGTGCAAATTATAGCGGAGAATAATTATGGAAGACCCAATGAGGCATTTGATTTATTGAAAAGAGTAGATAAAACTTTTGGGTATGCGTTGCCCGGTTCTATGTATGAAGTATCGCCTGATTATGGTATGATGACCCAGGCTTGGAATGTATATGCATATGGAGAACCAATTGTAAAACAGTTTTTTGGAATTAAACCACAAGCGTATAAAAAACAATTAAAACTATCCCCCTCATTACCAACGGCATTAAAGTATGGTAAATTAGATAATGTAGTGATGGGGGATAATAGTGTATCTGTAGGCTTTAAGAAGACAAACAATGCAATCATTTTTACTGTAAAGCAAACGGCTAATGATTGGACAATTTTATTTGAACAACCAGTGGGAAAGTATAAAATATGGACCATTAATGGAAAACGCATTAAGCCAATACAAAAAGATGATATCTCATATATCCGCGTTCCAAATGCATCAGCAAAAATTACATTAACCAATTAATGTTGGTTATTGCTTGTATCTAAACGTACAATGTTTCTGATAACTTTTGAAGTGACTTGTCCTCAAATAGCTTTACAACAAACTATTCTGCATGACAGAAAAAAGACCTAAAAAGGTCAAGGTTGATCCCAAAAGTAGCCAGCCTTATAAAAGGCGAACAGAGGAAGAAATGATTAATATTTTGAGCCAAATCCAAAACGAGGTTGATTCATAAGTGACAGTCACTTTAAACCAACCTCTTTGTAGCCCCGCCAAGAATCGAACTTGGAATTAACGTTTAGGAAACGCTGGTTATATCCATTTAACTACGGGGCCATGATTCAGGCATCCCAATAATTAGGTGTAGAATCGGCGCAAAAGTAATAGAAATTATTTTACTCCCGGTTGCTTTAACTGCCAACCTGTTTTCTTTTTTTGTGCATCAACCATTTCTTTCACATCTGCTAATAATTTCTTAGCGTTGTAAACTATTCCGTCTTTAATAGTATACACTACTCTGCCCTTGCGTATGATTTCATTTTGATCATTTAATTCAATTGCCCCTGTGTCATAGAAGCATTGTAAATTTTTCAGTGGGTTGCCATCTACCACACATAGGTCGGCTAGCTTGCCCGGTTCAATCGTGCCCAATTCTTTGTCTATTCCTAAAGCTTGTGAGGCGTGCATTGTTGCGGCGCGTATCACTTCTAGCGGCTGAAATCCCGCTTTGCGTAATAGCTCTCTTACAAACCCAAAGCCATACAATTGATAAATGAATCCATTTTCTAACATGGCTTCTGGTAATCCATACCAATGTTCCATGCTTGTCATACCAGTTTTTGTCGATTGTACTACATTCCATCTTGCTACATCTAATTGTGCATGATGCGCAGTACTAATTTTTTATTCTCTCGCATAGCTGCATCCATTACTTCAGGTGATGCTCCAAAAAATTTGATTCCTTCCACCCCCTTTGCTGCATTTTCATTAACCCATACTTTGGCTTGTTCTGCATTGATGATAGTTGTTTTACTGCCTTGTCTAAATGCAGTATATGCATGAATGCGAAGTGCTGTAATACTATTGGCTGCACTTTTCTTTTTATGATCCAATACCTGCCGATGGATCACGTATCGTAGTAATTCCATGCGCCATCTATAATTTAAACACATATTCTGCTGGTGAGCCTGTTCCGTTGATAACCATTTCGCCTCTTAAAATTAATTGTGTATATGGGCCTTAGCCTTCTTTCACTCTTGTCCAATGGTTGATAAGGCCTATCTTTGCCCACCAAATTAACATCAT